>NZ_JBNPEC010000149.1:0-35906 GCF_051117345.1 Alcanivorax sp. | reverse complement strand
CCACTTGCCGCAGCGCGCTGGCCAACAGCCTCAACCAGGCCATCGAGCAACTGGGCGGCATCGCCAGCATGGACAGCTGGAACGTGGACGAAAGCCAGGACCAGATCCAGCACCGCGCCATCGGCCTGGCCACGGTCCCCGCCATCCACTGGCAGAACCGCCCTACCTTCCAGCAGGTAGTGGAGTTCACCGGGCATCGGTGAAGGGAGCTGCAAGCCACAAGCTTCAAGCTACAAGGCGCGGGACAGGGTTCAGGGTTTTGAACCTCTGTGCCCGCGCCTTACCGCCAAGCGCGGGCACAGCATTGGAAACACTCACGACTTCAACCGCGTTGTAGCTTGCGGCTTGAAGCTTGCAGCTCATTACCGCTATTTATCCTCCCCCATCCACCCCATGCATTTGTCTAATCCCCCCATCGGCGTTAGCGTCTCCTACACATAAAAAACAGATTTCCGGGAGAGCACCACATGCGCGCGATTTTGTGCAAGGAACTGGGGCCGGCGAACACGCTGGTCATCGACGACATCCCTTCCCCCGAGCCGGGCAAGGGCCAGGTGAAGGTACGGGTAAAGGCCGCCGGGCTGAATTTCCCCGACACCCTGATCATCGAAGGCAAATACCAGATCAAGCCGGAGCTACCGTTTTCACCGGGTGGTGAAATGGCCGGTGAAGTGCTGGCCGTGGGCGACGGCGTTCAGCGTTTCAAACCCGGTCAGCGGGTCATGGGCCTGACCGGCTACGGCGCCTTCGCGGAAGAAATTCTGGTGCCGGAAAACCAGCTGATACCGGTGCCGGACGGCATGAATGACCACACCGCCGCCGCCTTCTCCATGGTCTACGGCACCAGCTACCACGCCCTCAAGCAGCGCGCCAACATCCAGCCCGGGGAAACCCTGCTGGTGCTCGGAGCCAGCGGCGGTGTGGGCCTGGCGGCCGTGGAGCTGGGCAAGGCCATGGGGGCCACCGTGATTGCCGCCGCCAGCAGCGCCGAGAAACTGGACGTGGCCAAGGAGGCCGGCGCCGATGACCTGATCAACTACGCCGACGAGGATCTCAAGGACGCGCTCAAGCAGCGCTACCCGAAGGGCGTGGACGTGATCTACGACCCGGTGGGTGACAAGTTCACCGAAGCGGCCATCCGCAACATGGCCTGGAACGGCCGCCTGCTGATCGTCGGTTTTGCTGCTGGCGAGATTCCGAAAATCCCCGCCAACCTGGCGCTGCTGAAAGGCTGCTCCATCATCGGCGTATTCTGGGGTGCCTTCACCCAGAAGGAACCACAGACCAACATCCAGAACATCATGGAGCTGATGCAGCTGTTCACCCAAGGCAAGATCAACCCGCGCATCAGCCAGGTGTTCCCGTTCGAGGAATATGAGCAGGCCCTGGCCGCGCTCACCTCACGTACCGCCAAAGGGAAAGTGGTACTGGATATTGCCGGCGCCTGATACGCCCGGCCTGCGTTTGTGGCAGCGGTGGCTCCACCGCGATTGTCATCACGGATAATCGCGGCGGAACCACGGTATTCGCTGCGCTCAACCCCTTCGCTGCACCCTGCATACATTAACGCCACCAACCCGGTGATACAGTCGCGCCTTAGCTTGTATATAGTGGAACTTCGCTATGGCAAGGAGGCAGGAATGACCACACCGCTGGTACTGGTAATCAACTGCGGCAGCTCGTCCATCAAGTTCGCCCTGGTGGATGAAGACAACAGCGACTTTCCCCTGGAAGGGCTGGCAGAAAGACTGAACAGCCCCGAGGCGGTACTGCGCTGGCAGCAGGATGGCGAGCAACAGGAAGAGCCCCTGGCCGACGCGGACCACCGCCAGGCACTGGAAGCCCTGCTGCCCCGGGTACAGGCCTACGCCGGGGACCGGCTGGCCGCCATTGGCCACCGGGTGGTCCACGGCGGCGAACAGTTCACCGCCGCCGGACTGCTGAATGAGGACGCCCTGGCAGCGATCCGTGCCGCCAGCCCGCTGGCACCATTACACAACCCGGCCAACCTGCTGGGCATCGACGCCGCCCAGGCCCTGTTTGCCGACCTGCCCCAGGTCGCCGTGTTCGATACCGCCTTTCACCAGAGCTTGCCCGAACACGCCTACCGCTATGCGCTGCCCATCGAGTTGTATCAGCAACAGCGCATTCGTCGTTATGGCTTCCATGGCACCAGCCATTGCTATGTGACCCGCCGGGCCGCCGCCCTCACCGGGTTACCGGTGGACTCCAGTGGCTGGCTGTCCGCCCACCTGGGCAACGGCTGCTCCAGCTGCGCGGTGCAGGATGGCCACAGCCGCGACACCAGCATGGGCTTCACGCCCCTGGAAGGGCTGGTGATGGGGACCCGCAGCGGCGATGTGGACCCCAGCCTGCACGCCTTCCTGGAACGGGAACGGGGCTGGTCGGCCCAACACACCGACCAGGTATTGAGCCGCGAAAGTGGCCTGCTGGGCCTGTCCGGCCTGTCCAATGACATGCGCACCCTGGAGCAGGCCAGCAGCGAGGGCCATGAGGGCGCCACCCTGGCTATCGAGGTGTTCTGCTATCGGCTGGCCAAGTCCCTGGCCGGCCAGGCCTGTGCCCTGACCCGGCTGGACGGCCTGATCTTCACCGGCGGCATCGGCGAGAACTCGGCCCTGGTGCGGGCAAAGACGGTCGCCCATCTGCGGCTCATGGGGCTGGCCATCAACGACGATGCCAACCGTACCTGCGTGGGCGGCAGCAGCGGCGAAATCCAGGCCGACAACAGCCCCCGCATCCTGGTGGTCCCCACCAACGAGGAACGCCAGATCGCCCTGGAAACCCTGGCCGCCATCGGCGCCAATAAGGAGACATAATGCAGATTTACTTTATTGCCCCCACCGGCTTCGGCGTGGGGCTCACCTCCACCAGCCTGGGGCTGCTGCGAGCCCTGGAACAGGGCGGCCTGAAGATCGGTTTCTGCAAGCCCATCGCCCAGCATCATCCCGGCGACACCGGCCCGGAACAATCCAGTGAACTGATCACCCGTACTTTCGCCATCAACCCGCCCGCGCCCATGCCCCTGGAGCAGACGGAAAAGTACCTTGGCGACGGGCAGCTCGACGACCTGCTGGAGCAGATCGTCCAGCGCTTTCATCAGGCCGCCGAAGGCAAGGACGTCATGGTAGTGGAAGGCATGGTGCCCACCCGCACAGTGAGCTATGCCGCTCGCCTGAACGCGGCACTGGCCAGCAGCCTGGGGGCAGACGTGATTCTGGTGGCGGCACCGGAAGACGGTAACGTGTCCGCCCTGGCCGACAGCCTGGAAATTCACTGCCGTCAATTCGGCGGCAGTCGCAACGACAAGGTGCTGGGGGTCGTGCTCAACAAGGTCCATGACGACAGCCTGCCCGAGCAACTCAAGCAACAATTCCCGGCCCTGCAGAAAGGCGACCTGCGCCTGCTCGGCTGCGTGCCCTGGAACGAGGAACTGAACGCCCCGCGCACCCGGGATGTGGCCAAGCTGCTCGGCGCCACCGTGCTGCACGCCGGCGATGACGAGCACCGGCGCATGGAAAAGATCGTGCTTTGCGCCCGCGCCCTGCCCAATACCGTGGAGCTGTTCCAGCCCCGGGTACTGGTGGTGACCCCCGGCGACCGGGACGACATCATCGTTGCCGCCAGCCTGGCCGCCAGCAACGGCGTCCCCCTGGCCGGCCTGTTGCTGTGCACCGGCTTCCAGCCGGACCCGCGGGTAATGCGTCTGTGCCAGAGCGCCCTGGATACGGGCCTGCCGGTGATGACGGTAGAGACCGGCTCCTACGAAACCGCCACCAACCTGAATCGCATGAACCGGGAAATCCCGGTGGACGACAGCGAGCGAGTGGAGAAGGTCACCAACTTTGTAGCCCGCCATCTGGACCATGAGTGGCTCCGCGAGCGCTGCGGCAGCCCCCGTGAGCTGACCCTGTCGCCACCGGCCTTTCGTTATCGCATGGTGCAGCGGGCCCGCGAGGCCAACAAACGCATCGTGCTGCCGGAAGGCAGCGAGCCGCGCACCGTGCAGGCGGCGGCCATCTGCCAGGAACGGGGCATTGCCCGCTGCGTGCTGCTCGCCAAACGCGACGCGGTGGAATCCGTGGCTCGCACCCAGGGCATTACCCTGCCGGAAGGCTTGGAAATTCTCGATCCGGACAGCATTCGCGAACAATACGTGGAACCCATGGTGGAGCTGCGCCGCAACAAGGGCCTCAACGCCCCCATGGCCCGCGCCCAGCTGGAAGATACCGTGGTGCTGGGCACCATGATGCTGGCCCTGGACGAAGTGGACGGCCTGGTGTCCGGCGCCATCAACACCACCGCCAACACCATCCGCCCGGCCCTGCAGCTGATCAAGACCGCCCCGGAATACAACCTGGTGTCGTCGATCTTCTTCATGCTGTTGCCAGAGCAGGTGCTGGTCTACGGGGACTGTGCGGTAAACCCGGATCCGGACGCTGAACAGCTGGCGGAAATCGCCCGGCAGAGCGCCGCCTCGGCAAAAGCCTTCGGCATCACCCCGCGGGTGGCCATGCTCAGCTATTCCACCGGCGATTCCGGCACCGGCAACGATGTGGTGAAGGTCCGCGACGCCACCCGCCTGGCCCGCGAGGCCAACCCGGATCTGTTACTGGATGGCCCGCTGCAGTACGACGCCGCCGCCATCGACAGCGTGGGCAAGGCCAAGGCCCCGGACAGCCCGGTGGCCGGCCGCGCCACGGTGTTCATCTTCCCGGACCTGAACACCGGCAACACCACCTACAAGGCGGTGCAGCGCAGCGCCAACTGCATCAGTGTCGGGCCCATGTTGCAGGGGCTGCGTAAACCGGTGAACGACCTGTCCCGGGGCGCCCTGGTGGACGACATCGTCTACACCATCGCCCTCACCGCCATCCAGGCGGCAGATCTGTAACGCAATAACATGGCGTAGGGTGGATTAGCCGAAGACGTAATCCACCATGCTGTCCTCTGCGAATCATCACCACCCTGAAAAAAGGTGGATTACGCCTTCAGCTAATCCACCCTACGTTACGATCACCGCTCGTAGGAGCGTCGCTGGCGGCGCGATGAATCAGTTGCGAGGTACGAGTTTCGAGTCGCGAAAACCTGAAACTTCCGCTCTTTGAGGTTTTGCCTTTCGAAACTCGTTTCTCGCAACTCGCAACTGTTGTTATTGCGCCTGCGGCTGAGGTGTCAGCCTCGGCCACTCTGATCAATCACCACACCCGGTGCCCCGGCCTGCAGCAACTCGCGAAAATCGTCGGGCACCGGGGTTTTTGCGAACGGTTCCGTGGTCATCATCACGTACACCGCTTCCGCACGGGCGATGGCTCGCCCTTCGTCCGTGTGGCGGATATCCGCTTCCAGGGTGAAGGAGGTATTGCCCAGATGCTTGAGTGTCACGAACACATCGAGCACATCATCAAAGCGCGCCGATGACTGCCATTCCGTGGTCAACTTCACCACCTGGTTATCCAGCCCCTGCGCCAGCAACTGGTTGTAGTCACAGCCCATGGCGCGCATGAACTCGGTCATGGCCAGGTCCACGTAATCGCCGTAGCGGGCATTGAAAACCACTTGCTGGGCATCGCATTCGTTATAGCGAACCCGAAAGCGAAAACAGAACGGCTGGGGCATGATGTTCTCCAAAAATCCAATATCGCGACGATCTACGAGCTCACTCTTTACCCGTTAAAGACAACCAGCTTGCCGCACCTACAACATCCGCTCAATGGGCAATAGCGACAGTAACCATGCCAGCATGCGCCGCCACACCGTCACGTCGGGTTCGTTGTGGCGTATTACCGGACGACCGTCATGGCCATCACCGGCCCAGGTCAGTTTGCCCTGCTCTTTGTCGACCCGGTAACTGTTTTCCGGCGCCAGCCCCTCTTCGATAAAGGCCGCCACCTGCTGGCCCAGTGCTTCGGACGCCACGTAATAGCCCATCTCGGTATTCAGATGCACCGAACGCGGATCGATATTGAATGAGCCGACAAACACCTCGCGCCGATCCAGCACCATGGCCTTGGTATGCAGGCTGGCCCGGGAGCGGCCCTTGAATAACCGCACCTGCCGATGCAGGGCCCGGGCGTTGGGCGCCAGCTCATGCAGCTCCACGCCGGCGTCCAGCAAACCATCACGATAACGGGCATAGGCACCGTGGGCGGCAATCACGTCGTTGGTGGCCAGGCTGTTGGTGAGCACCGCCGCGCGCCCACCCCGTTGTTTCAGCTCCGCCAGTTCCGCCACAAAGGCATCACCGGGAATGAAATAGCTGGCCTCCATCAGCAGCTCCTGATGATCGTCCCGGGCCAGCAGATGGGCAAGCTGATCGCCCATCAGGGTCTGTTTGACCCCAGCGGCCTTGTCGGGACTATCGAACAGCAACACCGCACGGGCCTGCACACACTGGCGATCCTGCCCTGCCAGGTAATCGGTGAAAAACGCTTCGTGCTGGGGAAACAGATAGGGGTAGTTTTTCAGGGAGCGACGCCATTGTCGCAGCCACTGCCAGACACGCTCCGCCGCCGCTTCCCGGTAACGACGCAGGGTCTTCATGGGCATGGCCAGCGGGCTGTCCCAGTAGCAGTCAAACGCCGCCTGGGTATCGGCGACGATGGGGCCGCGGGCGTACAGGTCCAGATCGCGAAAGTTGGTGGACGCATTCACACCAAAATAGTGATCGGCAATATTGCGACCGCCCACCAGCGCCCGTTCGCCATCCACGATCCAGGCCTTGTTGTGCATGCGGTGATTCAGCAGCGGCATGTGATGAAGCCACTGCAGGAAATGCTTGTAGCGCCCCCGGAACGCGTTGAACAGGCGCACCTCAATATTGGGGTGCGCATCCAGCGCCGCCCACTTCACGTCCCGGCCCAACTGGTTGGCGTGATCCAGCAGCATGCGCACTTTCACACCCCGGCGTGCCGCCTCCAGCACCCGGTAGGTCAGCAGCTTGCCGGTGGTGTCGTCATCCCAGATGTAGTACTGCACATCCAGTGTCCGCCGGGCCAGACGCGCCAGCGTGATCCGCAGGGTAAAGGCCTGCTCGCTATCCGCCACCAGCGACAGTGACGACAGCACCCCGGGGGCGGTGTCCACGGCGCTCACCACAATGCTTCAGACTCTCTCATCCAGACACTTCCACGTTATCGGTTTCCACCTTTCCACCTTCTGCTGCCCGTTTCCATGACCCGGGCATGACCGGGTCATGACGATCTTCTGGCATGGGTCAGGATTGCCAACCCGGCCATGAAACCGGCCATCTTCACCGGAAATTCACGGGATCTATACCGGCACGTCTTGTCGCCACGGCACTCTCTGGTCACACCATTTTCTGACCAGGGATAAACGCCATGCATCGCGTACTGTTCGCCGGCCTGCTGGCCACCTTACTAAGCCCCGCTCATGCCTACGAGTGGAACTACCCAACCCCCATCAAGACGCCCGGCGCCAACGACAACGGCAAGGTCGTCCTGTTCGACGTGTCCCACGGCGGCACCGAAGGCAATGCGGACTGGGTCATCGACGGTGCCTTTTCCGACTTCGCCGATGCGCTGGTGACCGAAGGCTATACCGTGCAGGAATACCGGGGCGTGGACAAGAACAGCGACGGTGTTATCCAGTTCGTGGACGACTACACCAACCCCACCACCGCCAACAGCAACGCCAATGAAGCGGTCATCACCTATACCGCTATCAGCCACGCGGATGTACTGGTACTGGCGGAAAGCAACCGGCCTTTCACCCAGGCGGAATTGCAGGCCCTGGAAGATTTTGTGGCCGCCGGCAAGGGGATTTTCTTTGTCGCCGACCACTACAACGCCGACCGCAACCTGAACACCTGGGACAGCACCGAGGTGTTCAACGGCTATAACCGCTCCACCCTGTCCCAGTTCAATGTGGGCGGCAGCTACGGTGACCTGCGCAACCCGGGCTCCGCCAGCGGCTGGCTGGCCCAGGAATTCGGTATCCGCTTTCGCTTCAACGCCATCGACTGGCACAACGGCGCCAGCGGCATTGAGCCGGCCAGCCAGGTAGAGGGGCTGACCACCGGCGTGGGACCGGTACTGATGGCCGGCGGCGCCACCCTGGCGATCACCGACCCGAACAAGGCCAAGGGCCTGGTGTACTTCTCCACCAGCGACAGCCCCAGCCGCTGGACCCACGCGGTGGATTCCGGCCTCTACTTTGGTGGAACCGCCGAAGGCCCCTATGTGGCCATCGCCAAATCCGGCCCCGGCAAGGCCGCCTTTATCGGTGACTCCAGCCCCATCGAGGATGCCTCGCCCAAGTACAAGCGCCAGGACAACGGCAACACCAAGAGCACCTACCCGGGCTGGACCGATGCCGGCAACGCCGCCCAACTCAGCATTAACCTGATCGACTGGCTGGCCACCCCGGAAAGCTATACCCAGTTCAACAGCAGCGCCCACCCGGCCGGCACCGCCACGCCCACCCCCATGGCCAGCGAAGAACTGGACGATCCGGACAACGGCCAGCCCTGGAACACACCTTCCGGCGGCTATAACCCCTGGGATGCCAGCACCTTCGACTACGGCGCCTATGGTGCACCGGACGGCCCCGGTGGCAGCACAGGTGGCGGTGAGGTGCTGTCCGTGAGCGAGGCACTGGCCGAACCCACTGGCACCACCGTCACCGTGGAAGGCGTAATCACCCAGGCCATCAACGGCGAGTACGCCCTGGAAATCCAGGACAGCGCCGGCAGCGCCACCCTTTACGTGAAACTGGACGGCCAGTACCGCAACGACTTCAGCCCGCAGAACAACCCGGCGGTGATCGGCGAGACCCTGCAGGTGAGCGGCGAGCGCGATGCCTACATGGGCGAGCCCAGCATCGAATACGTCACCGACATGCAGCTGGTGGACGGCAGCAGCGGCGGCGGCAGTTGTGGCAGCAGCGGCGCGGTGTCGGTAAGCGATGCCTACGCCAGCAGCCAGGGCACCCCGCTCACTGTGGTGGGCGAAGTCATCGGCGGTGTCAACGACCCCTATGCCCTGGAGCTGGGCGACCTGAACAACAGCACCACCGTGTACGTGAAGCTGGAGTCCGACCAGCGCGCAGAATACAGCCCCGCCAACAACCCGGCCATGATCGGCCAGACCCTGGAAGTGGACGGCGTACGCGACCTCTACATGAGTTACCCCAGCCTGGAATCGGTGGGCTCACTCACCGTTATCAGCAACTGCCCCTGACCCGTTTTAAAGGCTTCCCGGCGGCGCTCGCGCCGCCTTTCTTTGAACCCAAACACAGGAAACACCATGAAGGCTTCACTGCGATCCATGCTGGCCCTGTCTCTGGCCGGCGGCGCCCTGCTCAGCGGCTGCGGCGGCGATGACGACAACACCCCCGCTCAACAGGACACCACCCCGCGGGTGGATCTGCGTCTGATGGAAACCACCGATATCCACGCCAACGTGATGGACTACAACTACTATAGCGACAGCGTGGACAACGGCCACGGCCTGGTACGCACCGCCATGCTGGTCAAGCAGGCCCGCGCCGAAATCGCCCACCCGGAAAATACCGCCCTGGTGGACAACGGCGACCTGATCCAGGGCAGCCCCATGGGCGACTGGCGCGAGGCGCAAGGGCTCACCAGCGGGGAAGTGCACCCGGTCTACAAGGTCATGAACGAAATGGCTTACGACGTGGGCAACTACGGCAACCACGAATTCAACTACGGCCTGGAATTTCTCGCCGAAAGTGTGGATGACGCCGCCTTCCCCTACATCAGCGCCAACGTGTTCAGCGCCGACGGCAGCACCCCCTACTTTGATCAGTACAAACTGATCACCAAGACCGTCTACGACAATGACGGCAATCCCCACGACATCACGCTGGGCTTTATCGGCTTCCTGCCACCGCAGATCATGCAGTGGGACAGGAGCAATCTGGAAGGCAAGGTCAGCACCAAGGACATCAAGGCCGTGGCCGAGATGCTGGTCCCGCAGATGAAGGCGGAAGGGGCGGACATCATCGTCGCCATTCCCCATTCCGGCATCAACACCACCGCCTACTCGGAAGACGCCAAGGCGGAGAACAGCAGCTGGTACCTAGCGGACGTGGACGGCATCGATGCCATCATGTTCGGCCACAGCCACCTGACTTTCCCTTCCGACAGCTTTACCGGCACCGCCAACGTAGATCTGGAAAAAGGCACCATCAAGGGCGTGCCGTCAGTTATGCCCGGTTTCTGGGGCAGCCACCTGGGCATCATCGACCTGACCCTGGCGCTCAATGAAGACGGTGAAAGCTGGACCGTGGTGGACAGCAAGGTGGAAGCCCGGGCACTGGACCCGGAGGGCGAAGCGGATGCAGCCCTCACAGCTCTGGTAAAACCCGACCACGACGCCACCCTGGAATACATGGGTCAGGTGATCGGCGAATCCACCGATGACATCTTCAGCTTCCTGGCGGTAGTGAAGGACGACCCGTCCATTCAGATCGTCAGCGATGCCCAGAAGGCCTATGTGGAAGAGGCCATTGTCGGCACCGAACTGGATGGCCTGCCGGTATTATCCGCCGCTGCTCCGTTCAAGGCCTGTGACCGTGACGGGGTCTGCGCCGAAGAAAGCAGCTTTACCGTCGTCCCCGCCGGTGAGCTGCAAGTGAAAAATATCGCCGATCTGTACCTGTACCCGAACACCCTGATGGCGGTGAAGGTCACCGGTGCCGAACTGGAACAGTGGCTGGAGTGTTCCGCCTCGCAGTTCTTCCAGATCACCGACACCACCGACCGCCAGGAGCTGGTGGATTTCAGCGGTTTCCCCACCTATAACTTCGATGTGATCGATGGCGTGACCTACCAGATTGATGTCACCGAACCGGCCCGCTATGACCGTGACTGCAAGAAGGTCAGCGACGGCACTCGCATCGCCAATCTGCAGTTCGAAGGAGCCGCCATCGACCCAGCCCAGGAATTCCTCATCGCCACCAACAACTACCGTGCAGGCGGCGGTCACTTTGCCGGCACCGGTGGCGATCATATCGTCATCGAATCCCCGGACGAAAACCGCCAGGTGGTCGGCAACTACATCCAGGCCAACAGCCCGGTGACCCCCACCGCCGACAACAACTGGTCGTTTTCGCCGATCCTGGGTTACAGCAACAACCTGGAAATCGTCTTCCGGGTGCCCAACACCGACCGCGCCAAGAACTTCGTGGCCGATGCGGTCGCCGGGGCCGGAGGCAGCTTCATGGCCTCGCTGCTGGATGACAGCGGCAACGAGGCCATCTACGAGCTGAACCTGCAGCCCTGATCAGTCGGACTGTGACACTCGACGGGTCGGCGCCGCCGGCTCGTCGTTTCTTTCCCGCAGAAAGCTGGCAAAGCGCGGCAATCCGGTAGACGTCAGCCCGTAATATTTATACGTCACGGTGCTGCCCAGCGGCGGCGGGTCCGCCCGCTCGTTATCGCTGAGACCACTGCCTAGTTTGAAGCGGCGACCGTCCCCGGTCTCCACCACCAGTGCGCCCACCTGGCCCTGGTATTTGCCTTTCCCGTCGCTGTAATCCACCACCGTTGCTTCCGCATCCTGAAAGGTTTTCACCTTGAGCAGCGCCGCCGTGCGGCCGGCTTTGTAGAAGCTGTCGCCGTGATGCAGCATCAGCCCTTCGCCGCCCGACGCCAGCACCCGGTCCAGACGCGCCAGCAGGGCACCGTGATCCGTGGCCCGCCGTTGCTCGACCATGGCCAGGTGATAGGAGGACGTTTCCTCCACCAGCTCACGCATTTTTTCCACCCGCTCGCTGAACGGTACGCCACTGGCCGGCAGATCGAACACCATAAAGCGGATCTGCCGCCATTCTTGCGCCTTCGGCTGTAACCGGCGGATCGCCGCCGACACCGGGGCAAAGCGACCGCGCCCCATCCACAGCTCACCATCCAGAGGCTGCGCGGGAAAATCGCGCAGGAACCAGTCCGGTGCAGCGATAATATTGCCGCCCCGGGACAGCAACTGCTGCCCGTCCCAGTAGGCCCGCACCCCGTCCAGCTTTTCGCTGACCCAGTAGCCCTGCAGCTCCATGCCTGCCTGGTACACCCTGGCCAGCTGCAAAGGGGGCTCGCCGGCCTGGGCCACGGCCACCAGCAACCACATCCAAAACATCAGGCCAACCCGCAGACATCCTTGTCTTGCCGGTATTTTCACGGTCTTCTCCCTTTATTCTCGCTCGCGGTCCCAGACTGTGCCTGAAGGAGAGGCCCGGTTCTGTGCGCAATCGCAGCGCCAGCGCGTAAGAGATCACCGGTTTTGCAACAAATCCGTTGGCCGTGCATCCAACCATTAGGAGGTAACAACCATGCGCACACTATTGTTTCTGGCCGCTCTCACCCTGAGCAGCCCCGTACTCGCCGCCGAGGCCTACTTTGCCGGCGGCTGTTTCTGGTGTACCGAATCGGATTTTGAAGAGCTGGATGGCGTCAGCGAGGCCATCAGCGGCTTTGCCGGCGGCGACGAAAAGAACCCCAGCTACGAGGACGTGGCCCATGGCCGCACCGGGCATACGGAAGTGGTAAAAGTCATCTATGACCCGGCGGTGGTGAGCTATGACAACCTGCTCACCTGGTTCTGGCAGCACGTGGACCCCACTGACCCCAACGGCCAGTTCGTGGATCGCGGCCAGCAATACCGCAGCGCGATTTTTTATCAGACCGAGGCAGAGAAAACCGCTGCCCTGGCCTCGCGTAAGGCCCTGGAGAAAAGCGGTCGCTTCGACAAACCGGTGGTCACCGAGATTACCGAGCTGGACACCTTCTACCCGGCGGAGGACTACCATCAGGATTACTACAAGACCCACAGCCTGAAGTACAAGTACTACCGCTACCGCTCCGGCCGCGACCAGTTTCTGCAAGAACACTGGGACGACCCGACGCATCGCCCCTGGCTCACCGACCAGGTCACCCAGCGCTGGCAGGGGGCGGATCAGTTCCAGCGCCCCAGCGATGCGGTGCTGAAAAAATCCCTGCCCAAGCTGGTCTACCAGGTGACCCGGGAAGACGCCACCGAACGGGCCTTCCAGAATGAATACTTCGATCAAAAAGCCAAGGGGATCTATGTGGATGTGATTAGCGGCGAGCCGCTGTTTTCCTCCACGGATAAATACAAATCCGGCACCGGCTGGCCCAGCTTTACCAAGCCCATCGACAAGGCATTCGTGACGCTGGAGGAAGACAACAAGCTATGGGCCACCCGCACGGAAGTGCGCAGCCGCCACGCGGATTCCCACCTGGGCCACGTGTTCAGCGACGGCCCCGAGCCCACCGGCCAGCGCTGGTGTCTGAACTCCGCCGCACTGCGCTTTGTGCCCAAGGCTGAGATGGAAGAACAGGGTTACGGGGAGTATCTATCCCTGTTTGAGTGACGGCAGCCGGGGCCGGTTGACGACAATGGCGATCACTCCGGCCACTGCCAGCGCCCAGCAGTAATGGATGGCACCGATCAGCGCCAGCGGCGACAGCCCGGCGATGGAGCAGGCCAGCAACACCTGGGCACCGTAGGGAATCAGCCCCTGCACCACACAGGAAAAGATATCCAGCACACTGGCGGAGCGGCGCAGGTCCACGCCGTGATCATTGGCAATGTCCCGGGCCATTTCCCCGGTAAGCACGATGGCCACGGTGTTGTTGGCCACGAACACATTGGCCACCACCACCAACAGAGCAATACCCACTTCCCCGGCCCGTTGCAGGGGCAGTTTCAGCCAGCGAGTCAGGCCGTGGATCCGCTCGATCAACCAGCGGGTGCCACCTTGGTCCGTCATCAGTTGCGACAGGCCACCGATTAGCATGGACAGCAACATGATCTCGAACATGCTTTCGAAGCCGCTGTAGACCGCCCCGTTCACCTGGGCCAGCCCATAGTCCGCCCCCTGCACCATCCCGGTGACCCCGGCCACGGCGATGCCGATAATCAGCACCGCCAATACATTCAGCCCGCTTAGAGCCAGGGCAAAGACCAGCAGGTAAGGCAACACCAGCCAGGGCTGCAACGGCTCCGCCTGCACCTGATGGTCACCGCCACCCAGCATCACCAGCACCGCCACCGTCACCAACGCCGCCGGCAGGGCAATCCAGATATTCACCCGGAACTTGTCCTTCAACGAGACGCCCTGGCTGCGAGTGGCGGCAATAGTGGTATCGGAAATCATCGACAGGTTGTCGCCGAACATGGCACCGCCCACCACGGCTCCCACGGCCAGCGGCAAGGGCAGCCCGGTGGCCTGGGCAAAGCCGGCGGCGATGGGCGCGGTGGCGGCAATGGTGCCCATGGACGTGCCCATGGCCGTAGCGATAAAGGCAGCGATCAGAAACAGGGCCGGCAGCACCCAATCAGAGGGAATAATGCGCAGACCAAACTGTACCGTCGCATCCACACTGCCGATGCTGTCGCTGACACTGGCAAAGGCCCCGGCCAGCAGGAACACCAGGCACATGAGGATGATATTGGGGTGACCGATCCCCACCAGCAGGCGTTCCACACTGCGGCTCAATGCCTGCCGCGCCAGCACACAGGCCAGCACAATCGCCGCCATGGCCACCACCGGTGCCTTGATCTGGTAGAAGGCGAACTCGGTACCCTGCAGGCTGTAATAAATACCGCTACCGAAAAACACCGCCATAAAGAACAGCAGCGGCAGCAAGGGCCAGGCGCGGGCAGGAGCGTGGGTCATGAAACCGTCCGGATCAGCGGTGGATTTCCGCCAGTGTAGAGATTCCCGCCCGGGGGCGGTACCTGCGCCGCCTGTAGGAGCTTGCCTGCAAGCGAAAGAGGAGGATGTCCCGGTGTCATCTACGAAGCCGCTGTAGGAACGGAGCGCAGCGGAGTAACGCACGTAGTTCCGTGCGGCCCGAAGGGTGAGCAAAGCGAATAACGCCTCTTGAGGCGCGAACCGCGTGCGAACGCGGAATCGACCGGCGATCAGGGACGGCAGAGCTCGACAGGTTTCAAAATGATTGCTGCCGCTCGAATCTCTGTCGCCTCGCTGCGCGAGGTTCGTCCCCTGGAAGGGAACTCCTACAGCGGCTTCGTATGCGTGTTTTCGCAACTCGAAACTCGTGGCTCGCTGCTGGTCTTTTCAGAACGTATCCACAAACGGCCGGCCGCCGTGCTGGCCGGTCTTGAACCCAGACGCATTCAACCCGCGCAGTAACCACTGGCGACTTCCCATGGGATCGATCACCGCATCGATCTCGAGAAAGCTGGCCATGTTCAGCGCCTTGCCCTGCTGGTAGGCCTTGGCCACCAGTTTGTCGAACAGGCGTTGCTGTTTCTCCGGGCTGGGCTGGGCGGCCAGCTCCTTGGCGAAGCCGAGGCGCACCGCGCCTTCCAGCCCCATGGCGCCGAACTCGGCGCTGGGCCAGGCGGCGGTGAACAGCGGCGAATGGAAGCTGCCTGCCGCCATGGCCTGGGCGCCCAGGCCGTAGCCCTTGCGCAGCACCAGGGTGAAGAACGGCACCGTCAGGCTGGCGGCGGTGACGAACATGCGCGACACATGGCGCACCGTGGCCTGCTGCTCCGCCTCCGGCCCCACCATGAAACCGGGGGTATCGCACAGGGACACCATGGGCAGGCCGAAGGCCTCGCAAAGCTGCATAAAGCGCGCGGCCTTGTCGCCGCCCACCGCATCAATGGCGCCGCCCAGGTGGCCCGGGTTGTTGGCGATCAACCCAAACGGTCGCCCTTCGATACGCACCAGCGCGGTGATCATCCCCGGGGCAAATTCACGGCGCAGCTCCAGCACTGAATCCCTGTCCGCCAGGGTCTCGATGACCTGACGAATACAGTAAACGCGAGTCCGTTTTTCCGGGATACGATGGCGCAGCTCGCGCTGGTCGGCAGCCTGCCAGTCGCTCACCCGGCCCTGAAAATAGGACAGGTACTGTTTGGCCACCGCCACCGCTGCCTTTTCGTCCTCCACGACCACATCCACCACGCCGTTGGGCCCCTGCACACTCACCGGCCCCACCTGCTCCGGGGTGAACCGACCCAGGCCGCCGCCTTCGATCATGGCCGGGCCGGCCATGCCGATGCTGGCGTCTTTAGTGGCGATGATCACATCGCAGCAACCCAGCAAGGCCGCGTTACCGGCAAAGCAACGGCCGGAGCCGATACCCACCAGCGGTACCTGCCCGGACAAGCGGGCCATGGCAGCAAAGGTATGGCAGTCGAGACCGGCCACGCCGACAAAATCCGTATCACCAGGACGGCCGCCACCGCCCTCGGCGAACAGCACCAGCGGCATCTTCCACTGGCCGGCCAGCTGCAACAGGCGATCGGTCTTCTTGTGGTTCATCATCCCCTGGGTGCCGGCGAACACGGTGTAATCGTAGCTCATGGCCAGCACCCGGGCGGCTTCGTCACCGAACCGGTCGGCATTGACGGTGCCGGTGCCACCGATCAGGCCATCCGCCGGGCTCATGGCCTGCAACTCTTCGGCACTGCGACGACGGCGCTGGGCCGCCAAAGCCATGGCACCGTATTCCTGAAAGCTGTCCGCATCGAGCAGATCGTCGAGATTTTCCCGGGCGGTACGCTTGCCCTTGCTGTGGCGTTTCTCCACCGCCTGGGGTCGACCCACATCGCTGATCGCCTGATGCCGGTCCAGCACCTCCGCCAGGTCCTTGCGGATATGCTCAAGATCCACGCTTTCTTCCGTGGCGATGGCGTCACCCTCCACGTCACCGGGTTCCACAAACAACAGCGGCGAGGCGTCGTTCAGGGCATCGCCTTCCTGAGCGGCCAGGCTGTGCACCCGGCCGGCGATGGCGGCGCGCACCTCGAATTCCATCTTCATGGCTTCCAGTACTGCCACCACCTGACCCACCTGCACCGTGTCGCCCTGCTGCACCAGCAGGGACACCAGCACGCCGGTGGTGGGGCTGGTCAGTGTCTGGCAGCCCGCCGGGGTGGCGAGGGTGTCAGCCTGTGGAGATGAATCGGCAGACGGCAAGTCCGATGTCACATCACTGGGCAGCGCCCGCAACAGCTCAGGCAGGTGGGTTTCCAAATAGCGGGTAGTCACCGCGTTGGCCTGCACCGCATCACTGGCCAGCAAGGCCTGCAGCAGCGGCAGGTTGCTTTGCACGCCCTCAATGCGGGTCTGCTTCAGGGCCCGGCGGGCCCGTTGCAGCACCGCGGGATAGTCCGCGCCGGTTACGATCAGC
The DNA here is from genome assembly GCF_051117345.1 of Alcanivorax sp. Lineage (GTDB taxonomy): Bacteria > Pseudomonadota > Gammaproteobacteria > Pseudomonadales > Alcanivoracaceae > Alcanivorax. Next base: position 18,712 of record NZ_JBNPEC010000149.1, on the reverse strand, counting down.
TTGGCCAGCAGCGAATCATAGGCCGGGCTGACCGGGTAACCGGCATAGCCGGAACCATCCACCCGAATCCCCGGCCCGCTGGCGGGCTCATAGGCGGTGAGAGTGCCCGCCGAGGGCGCGGTGCTGCCATCGGCCTTGAGGGTTTCCAGGTTGAGGCGCAGCTGTACCGCCATACCGTTACAGGCTGGCGGGGTAAGCAGATCCAGGTTAGCCAGACTGGCCCCCGCCGCCAGCCGAATCTGGCTCTGCACCAGATCCACCCCGGTGACCTGCTCGGTGACGGTGTGCTCCACCTGCACCCGGGGGTTGGCTTCCATAAAGTAGAAACGGTCCTGCCCCGGCTCCACCAGAAACTCGAAGGTGCCAATGCCCAGATAGTTCACCGCCCTGGCCAGCGTCAGGGCGCTGTCGATGATGCGCTCACGCAGAGCGGCGTCGAGACCCCGCGCCGGGGCGAACTCCACCAGCTTCTGGTGACGACGCTGCAGGGTGCAGTCCCGCTCCCACAGATGGCTCACCGCCCCGCTGCCGTCGCCCAGCACCTGCACTTCGATATGCCGGGCGGCGGTCACCAACTGCTCCACATACACGGCCGCATTCCCGAAGGCGGCCTTTGCTTCCGACTGACACCGAGCATAGGCCGCCTCCAGCCCTGCCGGGTCAGTCACCGCTCGCATACCGCGCCCGCCCCCGCCGCTCAGGGCCTTGATCATCACACCACTGCCATCGAGCGACGCCATAAAGGCCCGGGCTTCCTCCAGCGTCACCGCCTGCTCGGTACCCTGCACCAGCGGTACCTGGCAACGAGCCGCCAACGCCCGGGCCGAGGCCTTGTCGCCAAACAACCGCAACGTCTCCGCCCCCGGCCCGATCAACGTCAGCCCGGCCGCCTCACACTGCGCGGCAAAGTCCGCATTCTCCGCCAGAAAGCCGTACCCGGGGTGGATCGCCTCACACCCCTGCTCCCTGGCAACCGCAATCAACTGCGCCCCATCCAGATACGCCGGCACCCCCCGCCCGGGCAACGCCACCGCCTCATCTACCTGACGGGTGTGCAGGGAGTGATGATCATCCGCCGCAAACACCCCCACGGAACGAATCCCCAGATCCGCGCAGGCATTGGCAATACGAATGGCAATCTCGCCACGGTTGGCAATCAGGATGGCAGAAAACGGGACGGGCACGGCGGACTCCAGTCTTAGATTCGACGGCAAAGACCACAGTGTAGCCAGTTGGGGTTATCGATGGCATTGATCGGGATGCATGGACTTTTATGCATCAGATTAATGTTGGCTGAGGGCTCAGAAATGCAAGGAGCAAGACCTGCCCCCTGACCATCCAGCCTGTGAGCGACGCTTGAGACGAATGGTTAACCAAGGGGGTTCACGGCTCGTAGACATACGCTCTTGCAGAGAAATACACCTGTGCCGGGATCAACATGGTGTTGCCGCGCGGGCCATAATAAATCCCCTCAACGCAGAAAAAACTGCACCGGCACCACCAATTCCAGTGTGTTGTCGTCCATGGTGTCCGGCATCGCCGGCAGCGGTTGCGCACGTTCGATCATCTTCCGTACCTCTTCATCCAGCGTCACATGGCCGGCACTCTGCTGGATCCGGTAATCCAGCACCCGGCCTTCCCGGTCCACCATAAAGTAGAGCAACACCGTACCCTGCTGGCGGCGCAGGCGTGCTCGGCGAGGGTATTCCTTATGCCGCTCCAGCCAGGCCAGCAGCGTGGCGGCGTAGTCACGGGTGTCGCCGGGCAGGCCGCCGCCGGCGGTATTGTCGCCGCTGCCTGTGTTGTTCTGCTCGGTGCTACCACTGTTTCCCGCCGCGCCGGCTGTGCTGGCTTGTGGTGGCGGCGGGGGCTCTTTGACCGGGGTTGTGTCTGGTTTGGACTCAGGCACAGGCTCCGTTACCGGCTTTTTCACGGGCTCGGTTTTTTTGACCGGCTCAATGAGTTTTTCGGGGCGGGGCGGCGGGGTTTTCTCCGGCTCGGGCTCGGGCTCGGGCTCGGGCTCAAGTTCAGGTTCGAGCTCCACGGATTCCGGTTCCGGCGTATTGACAGGCTCGGGGGTATCTTCGCCCTGTTGCGCTTTGGCCCCGCCGACGGCCCTGCCCGCCGGGCCCAGTGCGATTTCCACGCCACCGGTACCCGCCGCTTTGGCCTGGCCCTCTGGCTCAGTGTGCGACGACCAGAAAACCAGGGCGACCGCGGCCAGATGCAACAGCGCGGCCACTGACAGGGCCAGAAACCAGCCGAACCTGCCCGGCGTCAGTGACGGTTCTCGTTGGCGGGAAGGCTCCTTACCTCGCTTGGCTGAAGGCGCTCTCATTCCGCTTGCGGCTCCGTCAGCAGGCGCAATGTTTTGACGCCCGCCTCATACAGCGCCTGGGTAAAGCGCACCAGGGCATTGCCCGGCAAATCTCCGTCGGCCTTCAAGGTAATGGCGGTTTGTGGTTGGGCCTGCAGGATCGTTTCGATCTGCGCCAGCAGTTGTGACCGGGTCATCGGCTCATTATCCAGCGCAAAACGGCCACCAGCACCCATCAGTATGACCAGGCTGTCAGGCTCGTGCTGACCTTGGCTGGTCGAGCTGGGTGGTACCACGTCAAACGGTTCGGTGACGCTCAGGCTGCCGGCAATCATAAAAAAAATCAGCAACAGGAACACCACATTAATCAGCGGCAGGATGCGCTCTTCGGTCTGGTCCGGACGGCGGTCGGGGAAGTGCATTATTGATCGCCCCTACCGTCATCAACGACTGTGGGCTGCCACTGTGGGTCTTCCACCAATCTCAGGGGCTGCACCCACGCCTCGTTCAATGCATCCATCACCACCACCACAGCCTGTACGGGAGTGTCGGCCAGCGGCTGCAGACTGACAGGCTGGCCCTTCGGACGTGACCTGGCCTGCTCAATCAGCTGTTCAGGGCTCATGCTCTCACCGTTGAGCCGCAGGGAATCTGCGCCAATCTGCACCACAAAGGGCATTTTATCTGAAGGGGCCGGTTCACCGGCGGCACTGGTATCCAGCGACAGGCTGCGCCAGTCCATAAAGCTGGAAGCGAGCATAAAGAACACCAGCAGAATAAACACCACATCGATCAGTGGTGTGAGGCTGATGGGGGATTTTCGCCGCCGCGACAGGCTGGCCAGTTTTTGCGGTGGGTTATAGGGTGTTTGCATGGGCCGGGGGTGCGTTGGTTTGCTGTTCCGGCAACTGAGACTGTCTTGCCGCCACGGTGGATTCAACGCCCGTTGCCCTGGTGCTTTCGGCCTCGGCGGACAGATCCTCGGTAAATACCTGCGTTACCAGATTGTCCATCTCATGGGCCAGATGATCCACCCGCCGCTCCAGCCAGTTGAGCAATGCCACCACCGGAATGGCGACACACAAACCCACGGCGGTGGTCAGCAGCGCTTCCCAGATACCGCCGGAGAGAATCGCCGGGTTGACCTTGTTACCCGCCGCTTCCAGTTGCTGGAACGCCTTGATCATACCCAGTACCGTTCCGAGCAGGCCCAGCAGCGGGGCCAGGGAACCGATGACTTCCAAAGGCCTGAGCCCCCGGCGCAACTGGAACAGGGCATCGCTGCCATAACGCAGCACTTCCTCACGCACCGCCACTTCCGATACTTTGCGACGCTGCCCGCGAATGGCCCGGGCCAACCCCTGAGCAGTTGGATTGGCACTAGTATCAGCGACCCTCAGGGCGTCTTCCACTTTACCTTGTTGCCAGAGCTCCAGCGCCTGCTGCGCCGGATTGCGCTGCCATAACCGGGCGCGCTGAAACTGGGCCAATTTCACCAGCACCACAGCCAATGCCACTACGGACATCAGCAGCAGTAACGCCACCACTGGCCCTCCGGTATCCAGCAAAGCCAAGGCGTCTGTCACCCACCCGGTCGGCGGCTCAGCTATGGCATCAGCCGTGTTTTCTAGCGTCGCGCTCCCCGGCTCGGCTTGCGCTGTCAGGCTTGTATCCTGCGACATGTCGTCCGAGGACGACACGTCTTCAACAGCCAGCCGCGTTTGCAGGTTTTCATTGGTCATGGGATAACGCCCTAAAAAAATGTGGCAGGAAACGACAGGTCGCCTCCCTAAATTTGCAATCAGCGTGTCATTGGTGCCGTGCCATCCAGGTAGCCACGAGTGCCGGTCTTGATGATTTTCATATCGGCCGCTCGGGGGCCCCAAAAACTCAGCTAACGGCGACTGGGCTTTCTTACAGTACTGATGGATGGAGCACGCCAAAGCAGCCAAACCCAACCCGAAATGATAGTAAGTGTCAGTGCGATCCAGCCGATGATCACTGCGACAACACCGTACGCCAAGTCGGGGAAGTGCTGTACACCGGCGACTTGAGTCCCGGAGCTGCGGATTTCTTCAATTCCGAAAGGAATCGATGCGACCAACACACCCAGAGAGACAACAATGGCCGCGCCAGTTCCGGGCCAACGGTGCCTGGATGGGCCGCTAGCACGGGCCAAACGACGGGCATGCAACCAAGTGCCAGTCAGAATCAGGCCGCACAAGACCAGGCCAAACAGGAACCAAATCACCTTGCTCCACAGGCCGCCGAAATCACCGAAATGCAGCGGATCAGCGGTATCGGACCACCGCCAGTAGAGCGAGTAGTCCTGCGGGGTCTGGGTGTACAGCACCTCGCCGGTGTTTCGATCCAGATGAATTTGATTGGCCCGGTCGCGAACCAGCAGGTGCCTCGCCTGGCCATCTACGTAAACAGCTCCATCGTCTCGAAAACGGATGGAACCAACAGCCAACTCCGGGCGTACCGAACTGACTCGGCCGACCAGCGCATCCAAAGACACCGACCGCGCTTGAAGTGCCGACTCCGGAGACGGCACAACATGAAGCGCATACTCGGCATCTGTCCCGGCATAGCTGATTTTCCCCAATCCCAACTCGTACTGCGCCCATTCATATAAGTACCAGGCGCCGGTCACACTGATGATAAGGACAAACCAGATGGCCCATAACCCGGCCGTCCGGTGAAGGTCGCTCCAGAATGTTCTACCCTGACCATGCGGCAAGCGGAAAAACCGGCGCCACCAACGTTTGTAGAATACCATTGCCGCAATCAGCGAGATCAGTAATGTGATGGCCAAGCTGCATATAAGATAGAAGCCGAAATCACCCTGAAAGAAGCTGTAATGGAAGGTCCGGAAGAACTGCTCGATATTGAATCCACTGGCATCCCCAAGAATGCGGGCCGAGTATGGATCGACATAAACCCAGCGTGATGGTTGCCCGGTCAAGCTTACCAATGCCCGAGTCGCGGAGCGCTCATAGGGGGGCGTCTCCAGCAGGGAAACTTCCGATGAGGGATAGGCCTGCTCAACAGCGTTGATGATCGCGCTCCAACTGACATGTTCCCCCTCCGGGTCAACCCGGAGCTCCGGTGTGACAAGCCACTCCAGCTCGTACGAGAGCACGGCAAAGGTACCACTCCAGCAGATCACGAAAAGCAGCAATCCGGTAATCACTCCGGTAAAACTGTGCACACGGAACCAGGTACGCTTGGCGCTCATCGAAACCTCGCCGGTGCGTCACCACCTTGACCAAGACCGGACAGCTCTGGGAGATGCTCCGCATAGTGCCGCCAACGGCCCACGGAGCCGGTATAGATGGGCTGGCGCACTTGCCAGCGGCTCGGCGTCTGCACGGTGCGACCACTGTTGTGGAACGCAAGGCACTGATCTTCCCAGGGAAGGTCGAGAAAACGGAGCATTCTCCGGGCCTGACCTTCCAGGTCGTTGACCACATCTTCATAGCGCACTTCCAGCATGGACAGCGGCAACACCTCTCGCCAATGCGTCATCAGGCGGCGGTATTCCCCGGCAAAGAAGCCAAGGTCATCAAAGTCAGTGGCCCACCGCTGTTCGGGGCTGAAGTTCTGCATCCAGGCTGACAGCCCCGTATCGCGCAAGTCCCGGGTGCAGTGAATAACGCGGGCGTTGGGAAACAACAGGGCCGCGAAAGCCAGATGGAAAAAATTGAGCGGTGATTTGTCAGTGATGGCGGCTTCCCGGCCCGAGGCGTCGCGCCGCAACGCGTCCAGGTATTCTTTGGCCAGCACCAGGCTTTCCGGTTGATCCAGTGCCGCAGCCGCGTTCCGGGAGGCCTGGACCGAACCGCCCCACAGCCGGTCCGCCAGCCGGGGAAGCGTGGGCAATTCCCCCGCGCCGTGAATCAGCGAGTGCGCGGCCAGGATCTGCTCTGCAAGCGTGGTCCCTGAACGGGGCAGACCGACGATGAATACCGGTTGGGGCGTGCCGATACCATAGGCGCTGCGATCGGTGAAGAACGCTTTGGTGCAGGTGTCAATGTAGTCATCCACGCGGGCAGTAAGGGCATCGCGATCAAGCTGCCCCGCCGAACGGCGCCGCGCTGCATTAGCCAGACGACCGGCCTCGGCGGCCCGGGCAAAGGCGTGACGACGGTCATGGTGGCGGGCAAGACCATAGCCGATCAAGGAACGGGCCTGGTCCGGGGTCGCCTCGGCCCGTAAAGCATGATCGGCATGCTCGAGCACCGACACTTCCAGTGAATCACCTGCGAGCGGCAGGTAATGACACAGGGCGAGTCCATGGCCAGGCCGACGTGCCAATGCATTTCGATAACAGTCGGCAGCACTCTCCCGTTCCCCCAGATCCTCCAGCGATCGTCCCAGCCCGAACCAAGCGTCCGCATCGTCGGCATCACGCGCCAAGGCATGACGAAAAAGCGTCGACGCCTGCACTACTTGTCCCGCATCTGAAAGATGATGACCGAGCTTGACGGCAGCACCATGCAGTCCCGCATCGTACTTCACAGCCCGCTGGAAACAGGCCACAGCATCGTGCATCTGTCCCACGCGTACCAGCAGATTGCCGAGACTCATGTAACTGTCGGCGCGGGTCGGATCAATCCGAAGGGCATGTTTCAGTGCATCGAAAGCCTGCTCCACAGGGCCGATTTTCATTAACGCTGTACCGAGGTTGTGCCAACCATCGACATGCTGCCCATCGATTTCGACGGCGCGCCGGAACGCACCTATGGCCTCCGTCCAATCACCGAAGGCCGCACATACCCGCCCAAGATCGGACCAGCCGCGCGGGTCACCAGGAGCCACCTCGGTGGCACGCACCGCAGCGGTTCGTGCAGGCTCCCTCTCGCACAAGGCGGCATGAATCTGGCCCAGGAAGCGATAGGCCTCGGCCGAGTCCGGCCGCTCCGCCAGCCGAACCCGGCAGGCGTTGATCGCTGCGGCGCTATCGCCAGCGTCCAGCGCAGTTTGCACCGTCTCCCTCAATTGGGAATCAGAACCTGTCTGGCCCACTTGGGGAACGCCAGACCGTGTAGAACTCATGCTCTAACCTTTAAGGCATAAAAGATCATAACCTCAGAACCGGAACTTCAGAGAGGCCATCACATTGAATGGCGCTCCGAACTGGTTATAACCGTGCGGTGATCCGGGCGCCTCCACATAAACTTTGTCAGTCAAGTTGCGGATATTGAGCCGCATCTCCACTGCTTCCCGCGGTCGGTAGAACGCTACGGCATCATAGCGAGTGTACGAGTCACTGGTGAAGTCTTCGGTCATGTCCAAATGGTAGCCGCTGTGGAAAAACGCACCACCGCCGAATCCAAACCCTTGCAGAGGCCCGGATTGAAACTCGTAAGTGGCGAACACGCGGCCTACGTAATCAATGGGAATGCGTTGGGGGCTGAAGCCCTCGAAGCCGTCGTTGCTCTCAGTCACCTCGGCATCTACATAGGACGCATTGGCATGTATTTTCAGGCCCGTGATCGGTTCACCGTTGATATCCAGTTCGACCCCTTCGTGGCGCTGCTCACCCACAGCGATGGAGAAACCCGGGTTGTCCTGATCGGCCGTGGCCACGTTCTGCCGCTCGGTACGGAATATAGACAAGGAACCGCCCAGCCGACCGGCAAAAGCATCCACCTTCAGACCAATCTCCTGGTTGTCGCCGGTTTCCGGCTCGATCAGATCGCCATCCACGGTAGTGGCAAAAGCGTTGGGCGAGAAAGACTCCTGGTAGCCACCGTAAACACTCAGACTCGGGGTCAGGGCATAGGTGGCACCAAGACGCCCGGTGAAGGACGACGCATCACCCTCCTGCCGGTCCCCGGAGGTCCTGTTCAGGAAACTGGAGTCGGCCCAGTCCTGGCGACCGGCAGCCACCAGAGTCAAACGCTCGACGGGCCGGTAAACCAGTTGTCCGAAGAGGCCCGTCTGCTCCAGCGTCACCTCCCGGTTGTCGGCAAGGTTCGCCTTCAGCTGGTTCACGGGCGTGGCGGTAAAATCGTTTTCGGGATTGAATATGTTGTCCGCACCCATGAACTGGTAGGCGTTCAGGAACTCGTTGGTCTGGTCCCGGTGATCTACCCCCAGGATGACCTCGTGCTCCCGATCCGCGCCGAAGCCCTTGCGGAAGAAGAGTTCCCCGGAGAGGGTCTCCCAATCGCTTTCCCGGTAACCGGTGTAGATGTCTGCGGTACCGTCGTTATCGGCCCCGCCAAAGGTAAAGGCGTACAGATCGCGGGACGCAAGTTCGCTGCGCTCGTAACCCAGTTTGGCCGACAGCTCCAGATTGTCCACGAACTCGTGATCGTAGTGAAGTTCCGAGTCGTTCCCCTCGAAATCCGTGAAGGCGCCGTTGTCACTGCCACCGCCAATGTTTTCGCGGCGCGAGATATCCGGGCGTTCGCCATTTTTTAGGAAGGGAAACCCGTCATAGCTGGAGCCATCGAACTTCTGAAAACGGTGGGAGACGAACAGCGTCCCCCGACCCTCGAACAGATCCAGCTCCAACGATGGCATGGCCGTGTATTGCCGCACGTCCACTTCATCGACGAAGTTACCGCCGTCCTCAACCGCTGCGACCAGACGGCCGCGCACGGTTTCACCCTCACTCAACACTTGGTTGGTATCAAGAACGCCGCGTTTGAAATCGAACGATCCGGCTTGAATTTGCGCTTCGGTAAAATCACGGCCCTGGGGCTTTTTCGTAATGCGATTGATGACACCGCCGGGCGAAGCGGCGCCGCCGGTGATCGAGGCCGGTCCCTTCAATACCTCGTAGCGCTCAATAATTGCAGGATCAGGCGCGAAGTTACCGTCCGTGGCCAGGCCGTTTTCTTTGAAACCATTGAAGCTGCCGGCAAAGGAACCAACCTGGAAACCGCGAATATTCATCCCCTCAGAGCGACCCAGACGATAATTGCTGCGCGATACGCTGCTCACGTTCTCCATGGCATCACCCTGAGTGCGTGACACCGTGTCCTCCATCAGGTCACCGGTGACGATGCCGATGGAGACCGGTGTTTCCATCACCGACAGGCGGCTGCGCGTAGCGGTGGTGGCATAATCTGCCTTATAGCCTTGCACGGGATCACCTACCAGGGACGATGCCTCGGCCGCCTCCACCTTGATCGGGTCCAGCTGTATGGGCCCCCGCCCCGCCTGTGCCGCCACCAGTGTCACCTGGTTCTCACCCGCGAAGCGGTAACTAAGCCCGCTGTCGGCCAGCAGTGTGCGCAGGGCCTGCTCCACCGAATACTCCCCTAGCAGCCCCTGACTGGTTTTGCCCCGGGTCAGGTCGGTGGAGACGGACAGGTCGATACCAGCTTCCAGCGCAAAGCGGTTAAGCACCGCATCAAGAGGGCCGCCTTTGATATTGAATTGGCGCTGCTGGCTACTTTGTATGCTGGTCGCGCCCGCATCCCCGGTTTGTGATAGTGCCGGCATTGGTGCGCCAGTACCAAGTGCAGCAGCGATGGCCAGGGAAAGCAGGGTGCGCGGCTGGGCACGGTAGGTGTTCAACCGAAAATGAGTGGCTACAGGTGTTGGCATTGTTGATCCCCAAGGCTGAATCAATGTTCTCTATTGACTCTTCCGAACGAGATCGCCAAATCCGTAAGATTTTTTGGGGGGCTCTTCACAAGGGCGGAATAACCGCGCACTGCCAGTGTGTAAACGTTATTGCAAGGCGTTCTCTCGAGCTCGATCCAGGTGAAACCCTTGTTCCCGTATCTCGCCAACAAAGCCGACCATGATAAGCATCAATACCCGCGATGAGTCGCTGTAAGATGTTCTGCAATCCTGATGCCTGGCATCGGGCTATTCAGGTACGGTCGGCACGACCTTCACCCAGTAATCGGTGCGGTAGTTGAGCGCTACCGGCAGGCTGGCGGCGAGGCTTTGCAGGGCACGGTCGGTATCCTGGAGAGTGAAGACGCCGCTGATGGTGAAATCCGCCACGGCTTTGTCATAGAGGGTAAAGCCGGGGCGGTAGCGGGCGATTTCCCCCACAAAGTCCGCCACCCGCATTCCCTGGGCTACCAGTTTGCCCTGCCGCCAGCTGGCGGCGGCGGTCGAAGAGGGCTGCGGGGCAGCGACGCTATTCTGTCTGAAGTGGATGCTTTGCCCAGCATCTACCCGCTGCCGCTGCCCACCCATGGCAGGGCGAACCTCTACGGCGCCGTCCAATACAGCCAGATGAATATGGTCTTTGTGCTGGCGTACGGTAAATTCAGTGCCCAGCGCCTCGATCTCGCCAGCAGCGGTTTCCACGATAAAGTGGCGGCGCGGGGTTTCGTGGCCGGTTTTCAGTTGTATCTCGCCCTGATACAGATGAATACGCCGTTGCTGGCTGGAAAAGCTCACATCCACAGCGCTGTCGGTGTTCAGGACCAGCTCAGTGCCATCTTCCAGATGAAAGGTGCGGATTTCACCGACATTAGTGCGGTGTTGGGCCAGCATGGCACGGCCGGTGAGCGTATAGGGCAACCCCACGGCGCCAATACCAACACCCGCCCCGCCAACGGCCATGGCCTTGAGAAAGCGACGGCGAGACATGACTGCATGCTGTGCCTTTCCCAGTGCACGTGATAAACCGCTGCTTTGCGGGACCGTGGCGAACTTGCCCGAGACCTGGCACAGGCGCTGCCAAGCCTGTTCGTTAGCGGGATGCTCCGCGCGCCAGCGCTCGCAGTTGATTTGGTCATGCTCGCTGGCATCGTCAGCCAACAGCCGCGCCATCCAAGTCGCGGCCTGTTCGATGTGTCCATCATTGTACGAGGGTGTCTCGGCCGTTTTGCCATGCTGCCCCCCCATCGTCAGGCGTCTTCCAGCGCCAGACAACAGGCAGCCAGGCCTCGCGCCACGTATTTCTCGACGGATGAGACAGAAACCTGAAGTTCCCTTGCAATAACCGCATAGCTGAGCCCTTCCAGTTGGCGCATCAGCAGAGCCTGGCTCACTTTGCCGGGCAAGCCGTCGAGCAGGCTGTCGATTTCGACCAGGGTTTCGATGATGGCGTGATGCATTTCCGGGCCCGGGACGCAGGGCTCCGGCCGCTGACTCAGGCTTTCCAGGTAGGCTTGCTCAATCTGTTGCCGGCGGTAGCGGTCTATCATCAACCCTTTGGCAATGCGGGTAAGAAAGCGGCGCGATTCGGTCTGCGGCGGTAACTTGCCGGTTTTCAGCAGACGCACGAAGGTGTCCTGGGCCAGATCAGCCGCAGCCTCGGAACAACCCACGCGAGAATACAGCCAGCCCCGCAACCAAGGCTGGTTTTCTTTGTACAGGCTGCTCAAGGAATAAACACTTTCGGCTGGCGGCATATAAGCTCAAGCACATGGGAAGCGATAACCGAGAATGATAACGATTCCTATAATCAAGATCAAATTTTACTCTATTGCCGAATGCCAACCCGCTGTCACAACAAAAAAGCCCAGCATCGCCGGGCTTTCGCTGTTAACTATTCACTATTAACTGTTAACTGCCTTTACTCCACCGTCACCGACTTCGCCAGCTTCCTCGGCTGATCCCCATCGGTCCCCCGCAGCACGGCCACGTGGTAGCTGAGCAACTGCAACGGCACGGTATAGACGATCGGGGCAATGGTTTCCGGCACCGCCGGCATGTTCAGCACGTGAATTCCTTCACCTTCTTTAACGTGGGCGTTTTTGTCGGCGAATACGTACAGCTCACCGCCGCGGGCGCGGACTTCCTGCAGGTTGGATTTGAGCTTTTCCAGCAGTTCGTCGTTGGGCGCCACGGAGACCACCGGCATGTCGCTGTCTACCAGCGCCAGGGGGCCGTGCTTGAGCTCGCCGGCCGGGTAGGCTTCGGCGTGGATGTAGGAGATTTCCTTGAGCTTGAGGGCACCTTCCAGGGCCACCGGGAATTGCACGCCACGGCCCAGGAACAGGGTGTGGTGTTTTTCCACGAAGGCTTCGGAAAGCTTCTCGATGGGCTTGTCCAGAGCTACGGTTTGTTCAATCAGGTTGGGCAGCTGGCGCAGTTCATCCAGGATCCCTTCGATGCGGGCATCATCCAGGCCTTTCTGGCGGCCCAGGGACAGCACCAGCATGAGCAGGCCGGTTAGCTGGGTGGTGAAGGCCTTGGTGGAGGCCACGCCGATTTCCGGGCCGGCCTTTGTGAGGAAGACCAGTTCGGATTCGCGCACCAGGGAGGAGCTGTCCACGTTACAGATGGCCAGGCGACCCACGTAGTTGGGTGACTGGGTGTCACGCAGGGCCGCCAGGGTGTCGGCGGTTTCGCCGCTCTGGGAGATGGTGACGAACAGGGTGCCTTCCGGTACCACGTGGTTGCGGTAGCGGAATTCACTGGCCACTTCTACCTGGCAGGGAATGCCGGCGATATCTTCCAGCCAGTAACGGGCCACCATGCCGGCGTGGTAGCTGGTGCCGCAGGCGACGATCTGCACGGTTTTCACGCGGTCGAAGATGGCCGGGGCTTTTTCGCCGAAGGCGTCGATCAGGCTCGCCGGGCTGTCGATACGCCCTTCCAGGGTTTTCTGGATGGCCGCCGGCTGCTCGAAGATTTCCTTCTGCATGTAGTGGCGGTATTCGCCTTTTTCCGCGTCTTCGTGGGTGCCGTCGAATTCGTGGGTGTCACGGCTGGCGGCGTTGCCTTGTGCATCGACGATGCGGACGTTGTCGGTGCTGATTTCTGCCTGGTCGCCTTCTTCCAGGAAGATGAAACGGTTGGTCACCGGCAGCAGGGCCAGTTGATCGGATGCAATGTAGTTTTCGTCGATGCCCAGGCCGATGACCAGCGGGCTGCCGGAACGCACAGCCACCAGCTTGTGGGGCTCGTCCTTGTGGATGACACCCAGTGCGTAGGCGCCATCCAGTTTCTTCACTACCTGCTGAACGGCGGCGAACAGATCCACGCCAGTGTCCAGCACTTGGTGGAGCAGGTGCACAATCACTTCGGTGTCGGTCTGCGACTGGAAGGCGTAACCGGCAGCTTCCAGTTCGTCTTTCAGTTCCTGGAAGTTTTCGATGATGCCGTTGTGCACCAGGGCCAGATCGCTGCCGGACATGTGCGGGTGGGCATTGTCTTCGGAGGGTTTGCCGTGGGTGGCCCAGCGGGTGTGGGCGATGCCGGTGAAGCCACTGGCATGCTGTTCCGTGGTAGCGGCTTCCAGACCGGCCACCTTGCCCTGGCGACGCACTCGGGTAATGCCGGAATCATTGAGCAGCGCCACACCGGCGCTGTCGTAGCCCCGGTATTCCAGGCGCTTGAGGCCAGTGATCAGGATATTGGTCACATTACGCTGGGCAATGGCCCCGACGATTCCACACATGTTGGTTTCCTTGAATATTGCTTGCCGGCAGTGCTTGCGGGTTCACTGCCCTGTCTATTCGCCATGCGAGCATGGCTCCAACGAATTCGATTATTTCTTTTGCGGCCGTTTCCAGTCGCTGACGTTGCGTTGCTGGCCACGGGCCACAGCCAGGCCATTATCGTCCACGTCCTTGGTGATGGTGCTGCCGGCGCCGACAGTGGCATTTTCACCGATGGTGACCGGTGCCACCAGTGAAGAATTGGAGCCGATGAAGGCACCATCTTTCATCACTGTCTGGAATTTGTTGGCGCCATCGTAATTGCAGGTGATGGTGCCCGCACCCACATTGACGCCCTTGCCGATCTGGCTATCGCCGATGTAGGTAAGATGGTTCACCTTGGAACCCTCGCCCACGTAGGACTTCTTGGTTTCCACAAAGTTGCCGATCTTGGCCTTGTCGGCCAATTCCGTGCCGGGGCGCAGACGGGCATAGGGGCCAATGGTGCATTGCTCGCCAACAATGGCGCCATCCACCAGGCTGTTGGCCTCGATGACGGTGCCGGCACCAATATTGGTATCACGGATAATGCAGTTGGGGCCGATGACCACGCCCTCTTCGATGGTCACGTCGCCTTCCAGCACCACGTTCACATCAATGATCACGTCGCTGGCGATCTGCACGCTGCCGCGCACGTCCAGGCGGTTCGGATCGCGCAGGGTGACACCGTCGCGCATCAGGGATTCCGCCTGGGCCAGCTGGTAGAGTCGCTCCAGGCGGGACAGCTGCACCCGGTCATTGATGCCATCCACTTCCCAGGGGAATTCCGGCTGCAGGGTTTCCACCGTCAGGCCGGACTGCACCGCCATGGCGATCACGTCGGTCAGGTAGTATTCGCCCTGGGCATTGTTGCTGGACAGTTTTGGCAGGCAGTCGTCCAGGAAACTACGGGTACAGGCGAGGATGCCGGTGTTGATTTCCGGGATACCCAGCTCCGCTTCGCTGGCGTCTTTCTGCTCGACGATACGCTGCACTTTGTCCTGGCCATCACGGACGATACGGCCATAGCCACGGGGATCATCCAGGGTCAGGGTCATCAGCGCCAGGGTCTTGTCATCCACGGAGTCAACAAAATCCCGCAGGGTTTCCGGGCGGATCAGGGGGACGTCACCGTACAGCACCAGTACGATATCTTCCTTGACCAGGGGCATGGCCTGGGCCACTGCATGGCCGGTACCCAACTGCTCGGCCTGCTCGGCCCACTGCAGGTGATCGCCGTTGACGATGTGCTTGACCTGATCACCACCGTGACCGTAGACGATGATGGTGTTGTCGGCGGCCAGGCTGGTGGCGGCATCCACCACATGCTGGACCATGGCCTTGCCGGCCACCTCATGCAGCACCTTGGGCAGCGCACTTTTCATGCGTGTGCCTTTGCCGGCGGCGAGAATAACGACTGCAATAGACCCTGAACTCATACCCTGTCCTTATGTTTTACCCTTGTCCCGATACGCCGTGCGGCTTTATAGCATGACATCGTGACATTTCTGTCTCTTAACCTGAATCCATGACAGAAACAAAAAAGGGTAGCACTTGGCTACCCTCCTCTGTGTTGAAGAATTGCAAAAGGTGCTTACCGCCCTTTCTTCTTCAACTGTTGAATTGCTCGCAACTGGGCCACGGCCTCGGCCAGGGTAGCGGCGGCACGGGAGTAATCCATTTCGGAATTCTTCCCTTCCAACGCTTCCTTGGCGCGCTGTTTTGCCTGTTCGGCAGCGGCAGCGTCCATGTTGTCGGCACGTTCTGCGGTATCGGCCAGCACAGTCACCAGCTTCGGCTGCACTTCCAGGAAGCCGCCGGATACATAGAACACTTCTTCTTCACCATTCTGCTTCTTCACCCGTACCGGACCCGGCTTGAGCCGGGTCAGCAGCGGGGCGTGGCCCGGCATGATACCGAGATCGCCTTCCACACCGGAGGCCACCACGATTTCAACCAGACCGGAGAACAGCTGGCGTTCTGCACTAACAATGTCGCAATGCACGGTCATCGCCATTTGCTTGTCTCCCGGTGCAGGTTACTTGCTACGTTTGTTGTAGGCTTCTACCACTTCGTCGATAGAACCCTTCATGTAGAAATCCTGCTCCGGGATGTGATCGTAATCACCGTCAAGGATGCCCCGGAAACCGGTGAGGGTGTCCTTCAGGGAAACATACTTGCCCGGAGAGCCAGTAAATACTTCGGCCACGAAGAACGGCTGGGACAGGTAACGTTCGATCTTACGAGCACGGGCAACGATGGTCTTGTCTTCTTCAGACAGTTCGTCCATGCCCAGGATCGCAATGATGTCCTTCAGTTCCTTGAAGCGCTGCAGTACGGACTGCACGCCACGGGCCACGTCGTAGTGTTCCTGACCAATCACCAGCGGGTCAAGCTGACGAGAGGTGGAATCCAGCGGATCGATCGCCGGGTAGATACCCTTGGAGGCGATGTCACGGCTCAGCACCACGGTCGCATCAAGGTGAGCAAAGGTGGTTGCCGGAGACGGGTCAGTCAAGTCATCCGCAGGGACGTATACGGCCTGAACGGAGGTAATGGAACCGGTCTTGGTGGACGTAATACGTTCCTGCAGAACGCCCATCTCTTCCGCCAGGGTCGGCTGGTAACCTACCGCTGAAGGCATACGGCCCAGCAGTGCAGATACTTCGGTACCGGCCAGGGTGTAACGGTAGATGTTATCCACGAAGAACAGTACGTCACGGCCTTCGTCACGGAACTTCTCGGCCATGGTCAGACCGGTCAGCGCTACACGCAGACGGTTACCTGGCGGCTCGTTCATCTGACCGTAAACCAGCGATACCTTATCCAGTACGTTGGAGTCCTTCATTTCGTGGTAGAAGTCGTTACCCTCACGAGTACGCTCACCCACACCGGCAAACACGGAGAAACCGGAGTGCTCGATCGCGATGTTCCGGATCAGCTCCATCATGTTTACGGTTTTACCTACACCCGCACCACCGAACAGGCCAACCTTACCGCCTTTGGCGAAAGGACAAACCAGGTCGATTACCTTGATGCCGGTTTCCAGCAGTTCGTTGGTGGCTGCCTGGTCCGCATAGGTAGGAGCAGCACGGTGAATCGGCATGCGCTCTTCTTCACCGATCGGGCCGGCTTCGTCGATGGGTCGACCCAGCACGTCCATGATACGGCCCAGGGTCTTGGTGCCCACCGGAACCTGAATCGGCTCACCAGTGTCGACCACGTCAAGACCACGCTTCAGACCTTCGGTGGAGCCCATGGCAATGGTACGGACAACGCCGTCGCCCAGCTGCTGCTGAACTTCCAGCGTGGTTTCAGTACCGTCCACGGTGAGGGCGTCATATACCTTCGGCACGCCGTCGCGCGGGAATTCCACGTCGATCACAGCACCGATGATCTGAACAATACGACCGCTACTCATGCTTGCATCCTCTTAACTTGCGTTTTTGCCGCGTTCTTTCTACCAGTCTGCTGACAAATCAGACCGCAGCAGCACCACCAACGATTTCGGAGATTTCCTGCGTAATAGCAGCCTGGCGTGCTTTGTTGTACACCAGCTGCAGATCACGAATGATGTCGCCGGCGTTATCACTGGCCGCTTTCATCGCTACCATTCGCGCTGCCTGCTCACAGGCATTGTTTTCTACCACACCCTGATACACCTGGGACTCGATGAACCGCACCAGCAACTCGTCGAGCAGGGCTTTCGGAGCCGGCTCGTAAATATAGTCCCAGTGGCGCTTGAACTCTTCATCGTCTGCTGCTTCCAGCGGCAGCATCTGAATGTTCTTGGGCGCCTGGGTCATGGTGTTCACGAACTCGTTGTACACGATGTACAAGCGGTCGATCTCACCATTTTCGTAGGCATCCAGCATCACCTTGATGGAACCGATCAGGTCGTTCAGGTGCGGGGCATCCCCCAGACCGGACACTGTCGCTTCCACGTTGCCGCCAACACTCTTGAAGAAGCTGACGCCCTTGGAACCCACCACACAGTATTGGGCTTTGGCGCCTTGCTCTTCCCACGCTCTCGCGCTTTTGACGACATTCTTGAGCAGGTTGACGTTGAGGCCACCGCAGAGACCCCGATCGGAGGTCACCACGATGTAGCCAACGTTCTTCACTTCCCGCTCTTGCAGGTAAATGTGCCGGTATTCCAGATCGGCATTGGCCAGATGTGCAACCACCTGACGCATGCGAGTCGCGTAGGGCTTGCTTGCCGCCATACGCTCCTGCGCTTTACGCATCTTGGAGGCTGCCACCATTTCCATTGCACGGGTAATTTTCTTCGTGCTCTGGACGCTGGCAATTTTGCCTTTGATCTCTTTACCGCTGGCCATAGGAAGTACCCTTTTTCAGCGAATTACCAGGTCTGGGTGGCTTTGAACTGATCGAGAGATTCTTTGATCTCGGCTTCGATCTCGCCGTTGTAGTCACCCTTCTCGTTGATCTTGTCCATCAACGCTTTCTTTTCGCTGTTCATGTAGTCCAGCAGAGCCGCTTCGAAGGCGCCGATTTTCTCGACTTCCATCCCTTTCAGGTAACCTTCGTTCGCTGCGTACAGAACAACACCCATCTCGGCAACGCTCATGGGGCTGTACTGCTTCTGTTTCATCAGCTCGGTAACCGCCTGACCGTGCTCCAGCTGTTCGCGGGTGGAGTCATCCAGGTCGGACGCGAACTGGGCGAATGCCGCCAGTTCACGGTACTGAGCCAGAGCCAGACGAATACCACCGCCGAGCTTCTTGACGATCTTGGTCTGCGCGGAACCACCTACACGGGATACGGATACACCCGCGTTCATCGCCGGACGAATACCGGAGTTGAACAGGTCGGTTTCCAGGAAGATCTGACCATCGGTAATGGAAATTACGCTGGTCGGTACGAAAGTGGAAAAGTCACCACCCTGGGTTTGGATGATCGGCAGTGCGGTCAGAGAACCGGTTTTGCCTTTCACTTCACCGTTGGTGAACTGCTCAACGTAATCTTCGTTTACCTTAGCGGCGCGTTCCAGCAGACGGGAGTGCAGGTAGAACACGTC
>NZ_JBNPEC010000060.1:0-7966 GCF_051117345.1 Alcanivorax sp. | reverse complement strand
TCGCGGCCGATGACCGCATTCCAGAAGGCATCCAGATCCTACGGCCGCCCTTCCCCACCCCACTGAGCCAGGCGGGTCATGCCGATTTGCAGGGAATCCAGGGGATTGAAGACAAAGCGAGCGCCGGGTAGGCGGGCTTCCGTCACGGCGCGGTCATTTTCCAGTTGGCCGGCAATAACCTGCAGATCCCAGGGACCGATCCAGCTCAGCCAGGGGCTTTCCGGTGCCAGCGGCATGTGCCGGGAAATCCACAGGCCAGGTACCGGGCGGGCGTTATTGGACAGGGCCAGAGAGCTCTGCCAGCCCGGGCCCCACCAGCGATCGATGGCACCGACGCCAAGCTGCCAGTTGCCGACTATGCCGGCCAGATAGGTATCGTCGAAACGCAGATGGGTATCGTCCCGCTCACCATCCACATAGCCAACCGCCAGGTTTGCCGCCCAGTGCTCGCCCATGCTGTAGAGGGCGATCCGGCTGGTAGCTTCATCTTCTACCTGGGAGGAAAAACTGGTGTAGAGCGGCTCTTGAGTGGCGCCGCCGACGGTCAATTGCGCCCCACGGGAGGCCTGACGGGTCTGCTCCAGGGCTTGCTGCAGATAGGCAGAGTGCTGGTTTTTGCAGGTGCTGACTTCGTCGGAGGATTGCCCCGCCAGAGCCAGGCGATAGCCTTTCATGAGGGCCGCCCAACTGATCGGCCAGGTCAGCGTGATGCCCTTGAGGCAGCCCTGGCTTTGCAAAGCTTCAATATGGTGGCGCGCCGTCAGGTCGCCGGCCTGCACCCAGGGGGTAGCCGCCTGGGAAGACGCGCTGAGGCCGATGCACAGGGCTCCGAGCCACCGAATTAGGGAGGGAGATAACCGCACTAGGACGTCCTATCCTTCTTGTGGTGCATAACAAGAGGCGCATTATGCGTGCTTAATCTTGTCAGCTATATGACAAGGGGCCG
This sequence comes from Alcanivorax sp., assembly GCF_051117345.1. Lineage (GTDB taxonomy): Bacteria > Pseudomonadota > Gammaproteobacteria > Pseudomonadales > Alcanivoracaceae > Alcanivorax. The sequence continues at coordinate 7,020 of NZ_JBNPEC010000060.1, read as the reverse complement.
CATTTTACAGTTTGTTTACGGGAATGCGAACGGTTTACGACGCCGATTGAAAAGAATTCAGGCGGACGCCTGAGCCGAGCCTGTGAATAGTAGCTTAGGGGGTTTGAGGGGGGTGCGCCCCTTGTCTGACAAAGCCGGAGGACTTGCGCCTGAGCGACTCGGCAGAAGCCCTGTGCCTGACTGTAGGAGCCGTACTTGCATGGCGAAAGGGCTGGGAACAGCTCGCCATGCGAGCGTAGCTCCTACGGTTGGCCAGTAGGATCTTTTCGCTCAAAGTCCATCAAGGGCGTCACGGATGGGGGTTGGGCCGGCAATGACGTCGAATTCCTTGTTGCTCAGCTCACGGCGGGTGGTTTCCGAGAGCACTTTAGCGACATCTTCGCGGGATATATCACCAAATTCCTTCAACTTTTCAGCAACCTTCACTTTCTCCAGGGGCGGCTCTTCGGTAAGCCGGCCAGGGCGGACGATGGTGTAGTTGAGCCCACTGGCGCGCAGGTGGTCGTCCGCCTTGCCCTTGGCCGCGAAGTAATGGCGCAGTTTTTCCGGGCCGGACTCCGGGTCGTCGGCGCGCATGGAGCTGACCATGATAAAGCGCCCTACTCCTTGCGCTTTGGCTTGGTCAATCAGGCTGATGGCGCCGTTCTGGTCCACATCGATGGTTTTTTCAGGGCCGGTATCAGGGCCCGACCCTGCGGTAAAGATAACCGCATCCTGACCTTCAAGGGCCTGACTGCAATCCCCTTCCAGGTCTGCTTCCACCACTTCATGAGCACCCAGTATCTCCAGGTCGGCTTTCTGGGCCAGGTCACGGACCATGGCGCGCACCTGAATATTGTCGGCCACCAGATGGGGAATCAGGCGACGACCGATTTTGCCGTTGGCGCCGGCGATCAGGACTTTCATGGGGGCTCCTTGCTTGTCATGACTGGTAGTCCAGTGATGGTGGGTTGGGGGTAGATTTCAAGGGGGGGTGCGCAGACCCGGTCAGGCCTTGGGAGGGGAGAGGCGAGTTACGAGTTTCTAGGAGCGAAAACCGACTGCTTTTCGAAACTCGTGACTCGTAACTCGCGCTTAACAGCCCGGCGATTGGGGGGGGGCTTGCAAGGCGTAGCGCTTTAGGACTACGCCAACCGGCTATTCATCCCACTGCTGTGGCACTTCTTGCAATTCGCCCAGGTTGTAGCCCCGGTCCCGGGCGATGTTCTTGAGTTTGGTGTAGGTGGCATCGCTGAGATGCGGCTGGCGGGCCATGATCCAGAGGTAGTCCCGTTTTTCCCGGCCAATGATGGTGGTCTGGTAGTCCTCATCCACATATAGCACCCGGAAGTCTGCCTTGAAGGGCCAGATGAAACGCATGCCCCAGATGGCCGGGTCCACGTCGCTGACAAAACCGGTGGGGGTCATGCGCTTGAACTCCCCGTCGAAACCGCCTTTGCGGAAGGTAAAGGTGGTGGCGATCTTGTTGGGGCCGATGCGCTTGTAGTTCTCCATCGCATTGTAGGCGCCCTTTTCCGGCAAGGTGGGGATGTTGGCGATCACGTACCAGTCGCCCATGAAACGGTCCAGGTTCAGATTATCGGCGATCTGGATAGGGTCTTGCGGGTGGGTTTGGCAGGCTTGCAGCATGATCAGACTCACAATGATAAGGATGCGGCGCATTGGGGATCTCCTTTATGGGGAGAATGCCGCATGGTGGGACAAGGCGAGGTGAATGCGCTTTTGATCGATCTGTTTAGGAGGGGAGGTTTCATTCGCTTTGCGAGCAAAGCTCCAGCGGCCAAGGGATAGGGGGCTGCTGTTGGAGCTATACTTGCATGGCGAAACGTTTTAACTACCCCGCCTTCTTCCGGCTTTTGGTGGCCTTGGCGGGCTCCACTGTTACCGGAATGCCATTGAGCTGAGCCATGGCGGTGACGGCTTCGACTCGGTTGCTGCCGATGATGTCGTTGACGCTCTGCCCGGCCACCCTGCGGGCGACACCCAGTTGCACGCCTTCGCGATCATGGCCCCAACCATGGGGGACGCTGATGACGCCGGGCATGATGTCGTCGCATAGCCAGGCTGGCAGGGTGATGGTGCCGGACGGGGTGCTGACGACCACGTCATCACCGTCGGCCACGGCCAACTGTTCGGCATCGTCCGGGTGGATCATGGCGTTGCAGCGGCCCTTCCCTTTTACCAGCCGCTGGCTGTTGTGCATCCAGGAGTTGTTGCTGCGGATGTGGCGGCGGCCAATCATCAGCATCTGCTCAGGCGCCACCGGTTTGGGCGCCGGTAGCCCCTGCAGGGCTCGAAAATACAGTGCCGGCACAAGGTTGATGCGCTGATCCCGGGTGAACAGGCGCTCGGGGAGCATGGGTTCCAACGGCCCCAGATCGATACCGTGGGGTTCCGCCAGCAGCTTTTTCAGGGTCAGCCCCTTACGTTCACCTCGTAGGACTTTCCACGCCACTTTGGGCAGGGAATGCAGACCGTCGCGGCGCAGGTCGTCCAGCACCTTGCCGGCGGTACCGTATGGCCCCAGACGCAGGCCCAGATCCACCAGGCCGCGATCACCCAGTTTGCGGACGAAACGGTCGGTGGCGGCGATTTGCAGGCGGGTTTTGCGGTCCCGTGCGCGCAGGCGATTCAGCCTGGTGGTAAGGCCATTGAGGATCTCCCAATCGTGTAGCGCGCCTTCAGGCTTTTCTACCAGAGGCGGGGTGAATTTCACCACGTTGCGTACGGCCACCGCCTGGAAGATGGGGTCGAACTGGGCGTGCTCCAGTTGCCCGGTAGGCGGCAGGATGATGTCCGCGTGGCGGGTGGTTTCGTTGATGTAGAAGTCGATGCTGACCATGAAATCCAGGTTATTCAGGGCCTGATCCAGCTTCTGACCATCCGGGCAGGACAGCACCGGGTTACCGGCATGGGAGACAAAGGCTTTCACTTGCCCCTTTCCCGGCGTAAGCATTTCGTCGGCCAGGGTGGTCACCGGGAATTCGCCACCGAATTCCGGGTAGCCGTGCACCCGGCTGCGGTAGCGGTCGAAGCTGCCGGTGTCGCCGCTGAGGGCACCGATGGCCACAATGTCGAAGGCGGGCTTGGTGAACATGACACCGCCTTCCCGATCCAGGTTGCCGGTGAGGATGTTGATCACATAGACCAGCCAGGCACTGAGCGTGCTGTGGGCACTGGTGGTGACGCCGACGCGGGAGTAGATGGCCGCACGAGGAGCAGCGGCAATATCGCGGGCCAGCTTGCGGATGGCATCGGCGGGCAGGCCCACGGTCTCGGCCACTTTCTCCGGTTTCCAGTTGGCGACCAGGCGGGCCAGGTCCTTTTTACCATCGAGAATCTTGTCCAGCTGGCCCGGGGCCACCAGCAGCTCCTCAAACAGCACCTGGACGATGGCCAGTAGCAGGTAGACGTCGGTGCCGGGGCGCACGAAGTGATGTTCGTCGGCCACCTTGGCAGTTTCGGTGCGGCGCGGATCGATGACCACCACCTTGCCACCGCGTTTCTGTATGGCTTTCAGGCGCCCTTTCACGTCCGGCACGGTCATGATGGAGCCGTTGGAGGCCAGCGGATTGCCCCCGATGATCAGGAAGTAGTCAGTACGGTCCACATCCGGGATGGGAAACAAGGCCTGGTGGCCGAACAGTTGCCAGGTGGCCAGCTGGTGCGGCAGCTGGTCGGCGGAGGTGGCGCTGTAGCGCTGGCGGCTGCGCAAGGCTTTGACGAAAGGCAACAGCGTAAAGAGCGCCCCGTGGTTGTGGGCGGTGGGGTTGCCGAAGTACAGGGCTACCGAATCCTTGCCATGCACTTCCTGAATGTGATGCAGGCGCCGGGCGGTCTCGTCCAGGGCTTCATCCCAGCTGATCGGCACCCAGCCGTCGGCAGTGCGCTTCACCGGGTGGCGCAGGCGGTCCGGGTCGTGATGCAGGTCCTGCAGTGCCACGGCCTTGGGGCAGATGTGGCCTTTGCTGAACGGGTCGTCCTTGTCGCCACGGATGGCCAGAATCTCGTCACCGCGATGCTCGATCTCGATACCGCACATGGCTTCGCAGAGATTGCAGGTGTGGTAATGCGTCTGTTTCATCCGTGACCTCGTCCTGGCGCGTTGGCTTGGAATGTTCTTGATAGCAGAGGAACAGGGAGGATGCCATGACTTGCCGGGAAAAAGGGGCCGGTGCCATTGGGGAGTGTCACAACCGATGGGTTTGACGGGTAACCGCCCTATGCATTCGTCAAAAGGATAAGAGGTGGTTCGCCATGCCAGCATAGCTCTTACAAAAAGCCATGGCTGGACCGCAGACACAACAAAAAAAGCCCGCCATAAAGGCGGGCAGCTGTCACTTGCGTCGAGGAAAAGCTTGGCTGGGGGAGCAAGCTCCCGCCAGCCTTATTGTTATTTAGAACTTGTGTTCCATGCCCAGGCCGAAGATGGTTTCTTCTTCGTCAGCCAGGTCGAAGTCGAGCTGGGTACCGTAGACGTAGACTTTGCTGGCGCTGGCCAGTTTGTAGTCTGCGCCCAGGCTTACCTGAGTCACTTCTTCGTCAGACTGGTCGCCGTCGGTCATGCCGTACTGGGCTTTCAGTTTCACACGGTCGATCTTCATTGCAGCGCTGACGACCATGGAGGAGTCTTCGCCTTCGCCTTCGGTCTCTTCAGCCAGCTGGTACAGAGCGCCCAGCTCGAAGTTGCCCGGCTTCAGGCCAACTGCCAGACGGGTGATATCCAGGCTTTCGATACCGGTGCTGTCGGCGACCAGTTCGTCACCCATGTCGGTATCGCGAGAAACGGCGCCGTAGAACATGTCTTTTTCGGCAACCAGGGAGATGGAAGTGGTATCAGCGATATCGGTATCCGCTTCGCCATCCGCATCCACGTCGTCACCTTCACCCGGGATGAACGCTACGTTCAGGGTGATCATGTCGGCCAGCTTGGGAGTGCTGTACTGGATGATGTTGGAAACACGGTTTTCACCGGCCAGGACATTCTTGATATCACCGCCGATATCGTTGAACTGGTCGATTTTACCTTGGGCTTTCTTGGTCGGGGTGTCGAACTTACCCGCTTTGATGGTACCGAAGGAGCCTTCCAGGCCACCGAAGATGTTACGCTGGGTGAAAGTCTGGCCACTCTTGTCGCCGTCATCCACGCTCATTTCGAACTCAGCCTGGTAAATGGCTTTCAGGTTGGCCACGTCTAGGTCGAAATCCCCTTTCACACCCAGACGGGATGCGTTGCTGTTCAGCTCCCAGGTGTCTTCGCTGGTGGTGCCGTCGTCAACGTCAGAGTTTTCCAGGGAAATGTTTACTTTACCGTAGACAGTCGGACCGTCAGCCAGAGCCAGGCCCGGAAATGCAACGGCAGCCCCCACAGCGATCGCAAGCAAATTCTTCTTCATTCCAACACTCCTTCAATCAGGCAATAAATGTGTGCAAAGCAACAGCGTGAATGAGACCTCGTCGTTTGGAGGTATCGTTTACTGCTTGGTGGCGCAGTATGGGGAGTTAGAGTGACGGAAAAGTTGCTCTAATGTGAAGTTTTTGTTTCAGGGGGAACTTTTCGGCAGTGAACAGTTAATAGTGAATAGTTAACAGCGGCGCGACCCAGCGTTGTTGGGCTTTAGGAAGTCGAGGCCGCGCTCAACCTCTCGGCGCAGCCTCGGCCATTCAGAACAGATAAGCCCGGCCCGGGTAACTGTTCACTGTTCACTGTTCACTGATTTCGCCTGCTGCCAGGCAGCTTCCAGGGCGTCGTCATCCAGGGTATTGAGCGGTTCGGGCTGATCTTTCTCCATTTGCCGGAAGCGACGCTCGAATTTGGCGGTGGCCTTGCGCAGTGCCTGTTCCGGATCCAGTTTCAGGTGGCGGGACAGGTTCACCAGGGTGAACAGTACATCGCCGAATTCATCTTCGATGTCAGCTCGATCACCACTGGCCAGGGCCTCGTCCAGTTCCGCCAGTTCATGGTCCACTTGGCGGCGCACCGGTGAGGTTTCCGGCCAGTCGAAGCCGACCTTGGCGGCTTTCTTCTGCACTTTTGAGGCCCGTTGCAGGGCCGGCAGGCCGGCGGGGACGCCATCCAGGGCGCTGTCATGGGCCCGGCCTTTGGCGGCCCGCTCCTGCTGCTTGATGGCCTCCCAGTTGACCTTCACGGCCTGCTCGTCGGCGGCATCCGACTCGCCGAACACATGGGGATGGCGGCGCACCATCTTGTCGCACAGCACCTGAACCACGTCGTTGAAGTCGAACAGTCCCTGCTCCCGGGCGATCTGGGAATGGAACACCACCTGCAACAACAGATCCCCCAGCTCCTCTTTCAGCTCCGGGTAATCCCGCTGGGCAATAGCCTCCGCCACCTCGAAGGCTTCTTCGATGGTATAAGGCGCAATGGAGTCGAAGTCCTGCTTCACATCCCAGGGACAGCCGGAGTCCGGGTCGCGGAGTTGGGCCATGATGGACAAGAGACTGACGATAGAGTGTTTTTGCATGCTTTCCCTTCTTCCTATCGGCCATGCTTACAAAATTGCGGCGAGGATTAGTTAACAGTGAATAGTGAACAGTTAACAGCGCGCGGGCTGTCGCTGTTGTGTTTTCAAGCAACAAGGCCGCGCTCAAATACTGGGCGCGGCCTCGGTATGGCAAAACAGGAAACCCTGTCCCGCGAACTATTAACTATTCACTGTTAACTATTCACTATTTTTTATACCGCCGCACCTCAAGCACCCCCTTGAGCTGGTCCATTTTGGCCAGCACTTTGCCCAGGTTGCCGAGGGTGGCGATTTCCAGGGTGAGGAGCATGGTGGCGGTGTTGTCGTCCTGATGGGACTGGGTATGGACGGCAGTCACGTTGACCTTTTCGTTGGCCAGTACCGCGATCACATCCTTGAGCAGGCCCTGACGATCCCAGGCGCGCAGGAAGACATCCACCGGGTAGGTAATGCGGGCCGCTTCGCCCCAGGTGACTTCGATGACCCGGTTGGGGTCGTAGCCCTGCATGGCCAGCAGTTTTTCACCATCGGCACG
>NZ_JBNPEC010000208.1:0-7993 GCF_051117345.1 Alcanivorax sp. | reverse complement strand
CACCTCGGTGCCGCGCGTCGCCCACACACAATAGCCGTACATCAACACGACCATCAGCAGCGCCGGCACCAGGCCGGCCAGATACAAATCGACGATTTCCACCGACGGCATGTCCAGCTGCTGTGACATCTGCTGGGCAATAATGCCGTAGATCAGCAGCGGCACTGAGGGCACCAGCAGCAGACCCAGGCTGCCGGATGAGGTCACCAGACCGAGACTGAATTTTTCCGGGTAATTGCCTTTTACCAGCGCCGGCAACAGCAGTGCACCCAGCGCCACGATGGTGACCCCGGAGCCGCCGGTCAGGGCGGTAAAGAAGGCGCAGGCGATCAGCGACACAAAGGCCATGCCACCGGGCATCCAGCCGAAGGCGGCCTGGCTGAGACGCAGCATGCGGTCGGCTGTTTTCGATTCGCTGAGCAGGAAACCGGCAAAGGTGAACAACGGCAGCGCCATCAGCACTACGGAATTGCTCAGCTGATAGATATCGATATGCAGCACCGACATCTCGATACCCAGGGTATAAAAGCCCAGTGCCGCCGCACCGAGAATAATCGCAAACAGCGGCGCCCCCATCAGCGCCAACAACACCAGCAGGATAATGGCGACAGTAATCATGGCACCGGCTCCTGCATCTTCGGCCGCTTACCCAGCAACCCCAGCACGAACAGCACCACGTAACGCACTGCCATCACCGAAAAGCCCAGCGGGATAATGCTCTGCAGAAGCCAGCTCGGCACATTGGCAAAGGCCGCACCGGCGTAGTCGTATTCCTCGATCACGAACCCCACGCTGTACCAGGCCACCAGCACACAGATAAAGGCGGTGAACAGGTCCACAACGGTGGTCAGGAAGGGGTGGTATTTTTCCGGCAGCAACGACGAGGCCACATCGATGCGGATGTGTTCATCATTGCGCGAGGCGATCATGGCGCCCAGCAAGCCGATCCACAGCACCGCGTTCTGCAGCAGCGGCTCGATCCATACCAGGCTGGTGCCAAAAAAATTACGCAGCACGATCTGCGCCACCGCCAACAGCACCATAAACAAAAGGACGGCCACGATCAGGCCGTCCTCGATCTGGTGAAGAGTGCGATGGAGCCTGTGTAGCAAGGCTGCCATCACTGCCCTTCGCGCTGCTGGGCCAGAATGGCGTTAAGCCGGTCCAGCATGCCCTGGGAAATTTCACCCTCTTCCACCAGTTCTGCGGTAGCCCGTTTGGCATAGCTGCGCCATTCGGCCAGCTGCTCCGGGGAAGGCTCAACCACTTCCAGGCCCTGCTGTTTCACCGCCTGGAAGGCGCTCAGGTTTTCCTGGCGGCTTTCCGCATCCAGCTTGGCAAAGGTGCTTTCCAGCACCTGACGCACTACCTGCTGGTCCTCGGCGCTGAGCCGTTTAAAGAACTTTTCGTGAATACCCAGGGTGCCGAAGGTGTACAGCAGCGGCATGTCGGTCAGGTAGTTCACCCGGGAATACCAATGCAGGGTCAGGGCCGCCACTGGCGGGGCCGCAAAGGCGTTGACCGCCCCGGTCTGCAGGGAGGTCAGCACCGAGCCGATATTGAGCATGATCGGCGACAATTCAAACGCCTTGGCCGCTTTGGCCGACCCTTCATCGTTGGCCGGCAACCACAGCTTCTGGTCGCGCAGATCGGTAATGCTCTTCACCGGCTTCTCTGACATCACGTAGGCAAAGCCGCCGTCGATCAGGCCGAAGCTGACCCAGCCGCCCTCTTCTAGGCCCTGCTTGATCACCGGGTCCAGTTCGGCGCGCACCGCATCCACTTCGTCGTAGTTATTGAAGGCCAGCGGCACATTGAGAATCTGGCTGTCCTTGTAGGCGGAAGCAAAGGCGCCGCCCTGGGCCACCTGGCCGTGGAGCTGGCCGATGCGGATCTTGCGCTGTACCGCCCGGTCATCGCCCATTACCCCACCGGGGTACACTTTCAGTTTCACCCGCCCTTCGGTCTTTTCGGCAATCTCCTTACCCGCCTCTTTCAGGCCGGTAACGATGGTGGTGCCGTCCGGGTACAGGGTGGAAATTTTCAGGGTGTTGGCGGCCGAAGCCCAGACCGGCAACAGTGCGACCAGAATCGTGGCAAGACGCAGCATAAGTACTCCTAGAAATAATCGTCAGCGTCGGCAAGCAGGGCTTCGGCCTGCTCCTGCGCATAGGTGTTCTGCAGTGTCAGACCATGCACCTGCGGATCAGCGGTAAGGACATCTTCCAGCAGGCTATCATGCAGTTCACGGTCAAACACCAAACGGGCATATTTTTCCGCATACAGCACCGGGGCCAACAGGTTCTTGCCATCTGACAGGGTCATGGCCTGCTCGAAATGGGCCTTCGCCTGATCCGGTTTGCCACCCAGGGACGCGGGCAGGATGCTGCTCAGCACACCCAGGTACATGTGCGCCTGGCCATACTGATAACCTTCCTCCAGCACCACCACACGCTCCATGATGGCTTCCACGCGGCCCAGTTCGGCCACCGCATTCCAGTCGCTGGTGTTCTGCTGGATATAACCGGCCCAGGCGCTGCCGAGAGTGAACAGCATGGGCACATCGCCCTTGTCCGCATCTTCCAGCAATTCCTCGAACTCGGGCACGGACAGGTCACGCAGATTGCAGTAATCGCTATCGTGGGCGCAGGCAGAGCGGAAGGCATAGCCCAGGGCCTTGTCACTGAGCTTGCGGGCCCGTTTCGGGTCTTCCACGAACAGGCCGGCATAAGCGCCATAAAGGTCTGCACCACTGGCCAGCATGGAGGCGCTATCAGGCCAGTTTTCGATCAGACCGTCCACCATCAACAGATAGGTGGGCAAGCCCTCAGCCACCAGCTCAAGGTCATTGTTGTTGAGTACGCCATAGGGCAGGTTGTCGTCGATGCTGGCCAGGGAACAGCCCTGCAAGGAAACGACCGCTGCAACGAGGAGTGAGGGGACAAACCCGGGTAGGACGCGCCACTGCATAGGTCGCCGGTATCCTTTCATTATTGTGACTCATTGTTTTGGCTGTCTTTATAGCAGTACGACCGGGGTAACTCAAACGGCCCCGGCCCCCTGAGCCCGGCGCCAGAGCCCGAAACCAGCCCCCAGCAGGCAGCCACTGACCAAGCCGGCCAGGTGAGCGGCATTGGCTACCACACTGGACAGCCCCACAAAGCAGATCACCATCCAGGCCAGCATGAAGATGACTATCTCCCGGCGCAGGGGGTAACCGGACTCGGGATTTACCTTGCCGTAAATCCACAGGTAACCGAGCAGCCCGTAGACCACGCCGGACAGACCACCGAACATGGGCCCGGTGTGGAAGAACTGGGCCACATTGGCGGTAATACCGGTGACCAGGGTAACCAGCACCAGCTGCCCGCTGGACTGGAACCGCTCGATCAAGCGGCCCAGGTCCGACCACCAGAGCAGATTGAACAGCAGGTGCAGCAGGGAAAAGTGCAGCAGCATGGGGGTCACCAGCCGCCAGGGCTGGCTGGCCAGCCCGTCCAGTGCTGCCGGGAACAGCAGCGCCCGGTAGACGCCATCGCCCATCAGGTACGGCGTCAGATACACCAGCACGCTGACAATCAACACGATGCGGGTCACCCAGCCCAGGCTGGCGAACCAGCCCCCGGACATCAGTGGCTGGGGACGCCCGGTGAGGGGCTCTACCGGCTGGCGACCCTGCTGATGCTTGAGATCGGCAATTAGCTCTTCCAGCAGGGCCTTGGCATGGTTGTACTGCGTCGGGTCCTGCAGGTCGATGATCTGCTCGCTGCCCTCCTCCCGGCGCGCCACCGCAAAGCCATTGCGCTTGAGGGTATGCTCAAACAGCTCGGCCAGTTCCGGTTGCGGCGTGCGAATCAGTTCCATGTGAGGCCCTCCAGGGCGTTATTGCGTTGTGGCGGCGTCAGCTCGGCCAGGTTTTCCACCTGCTGCCAGAAACAGTCCCAGTCCCGCCGGCATTGTTCCAGCAGGCGGGCAAAGGCCGGCACATGATCATTATAGTCACTGACACCGTTTAACTGGGCATTGTTCAACGGCCCGTCAAAGAAGCCCCGGTAACCAGCCAGGGCCGGCAGGCTTTGTTGCTCGCGGGCGAAGCGCTCCCGGGCCTGCTGCTGGATGCGGGATTTTTCCCGGGCCAGCACCGCCTCATCCTGCTCAGCGGTGTAGAGCTGTTTCAGGGCCTCACGGGTATCAGTGACGATGGCCATAAAGGCCTGGCGGACCTGCTCACGGCGCTGCCAGAAATCCGTCGGCAACGGCTCGCCACTGGCGGCAAAGAAATCCACCGCGCCTTCGCGGCCCACCAGGGTGGCCAGGGATTCATTGAAACGGGTGTCATTTTTGATATACAGGCGCCGGTGGGCCAGCTCGTGGATCAACAGTTCCGCCAGTGCCGGCTCGGAGCGTTGCAGCATGGGCGTGGTCAACGGATCGGCAAACCAGCCCAGGGTCGAATAGGCAATGGCACCGCCCACATAGGTATCCAGTCCCTGCTCGGCCAGTTTGGTGGCAGTCTTTTCCGCCGCCTGGCGCTGGAAATAACCCCGGTAGCTGACGCAGCCGATCAACGGGTAACACCAGGTTTTGGGGGTCAAGGACCAGGCCGGGGCCGCCAGCACATTCCACACCACCGCGTCCTGCTCCAGGGCCACATACTGGTGATAGACGTCCTCGGCGGGGAGTGCCAGCTGATCCCCGGCAAAGCGGACAACCTGCTGGCTGAACTGCAGGGAATCGGCAATCTGCGGCGGGGTCTGCGGGTCCGCCAGCACCGCCTCGAGCGGTTCACGCTGGCCCATCAACCACAGGTGACCCTTGGCGGCCTGGCTGTAGTAGCCCAGTTGGCAGCCGCCCATCAGCAGCGCCAGACACGCTACCGTGGCTCCCCGCAATAACCTCATGATCCGGGATCAGGCCCGGGACATGAATTTGCGCTCGGCGGTGTTCACCCGCACCTTTTCGCCTTCCACGATATATTCCGGTACCTGCACCACCAGCCCGGTATTCAGAGTCGCCGGCTTGGTGCGGGCAGAGGCAGAGGCGGCCTTCATGGCCGGAGCGGTTTCGGTCACTTCCAGCACCACCGACGCAGGCAGCTCCAGGCCGATCACGGCATCGTCCACCCGCAGCGCCAGCAGGCCTTCGGTGTCCTCAGTGATAAAGGGCAGCTCGTCGGCAATGTCTTCGGCCTTGAGCAGATACTGAGAGAAATCCTCGTTATCCATGAAGATGTAATCATCACCGTCCAGGTAGGAAAACTGCACCGGCCGGCGCAGCAACTCCACCGTGGTCACCTCATCATCCCCCTTGTAACGCTCCTCGAACTTGGACCCACCGCCCACCGCACTGGCCTTCACCCGATACAGGGTCGCCGCGCCCCGGGCCGAGGGCGACTGCACCTCGATCTGACGGATGGCGTAGAGGCTGCCGTTGGCTTCGATAACATCAGATTTTTTCAGATCGCTGGCGCGGGTCATGGCTGGGGGAGGTCCTTGATGTGTTGGAAAGGCAGATGCTAGTCAGTTAACAGTGAATAGTGAATAGTTAACAGCAGCGCGAAAAGAGCTCTTCGGGTTTTCAAACGCAAGAGGCCGCGCCCAAAGCATGGACGCGGCCTCTTGCGTGTAAAGTCCGCAACAACGCCAATCCGCGACGCTGTTAACTATTCACTGTTAACTGTTAACTGCTCCGCCACCTTCCCCCACGCCCCCTCACACAGCCCCTTCCGATCCGTGCCTTGTGCCGATACCGGTTCGCAGAAGTGCAGGCGCACGCGGATGCGGTTGCGCAGCAGCATGGCCCACAGGTGAAGGTGAAATTCGTCGTCGCCGATGAAGGCCATGGCGGCGTCCGGGGCGCCGCTATCATCCAGGTAACGCACCGCCAGGGGTTGTACCGGCACATCCGCCATCAGTGGGGCATCGAACAACTGCGGGAAAAAGCGGCGCAGGCTGGAGCCATCGGTGGTGGTGCCTTCCGGAAACACCAGCACCGTGTGACCCAGCTTCAGGCGGTCAGCGATTTCCCGGGCCTTGCGGCTGGACTCGCCGCTGCCCCGCTTGATGAACAGCGTACCCATGGCACGTGCCAGGGTGCCGATTAACGGCCACTCCCCCACTTCCGCCTTGGACAGGAAATACAAATGGCGCTGGCTGGCAATCAGCGGAATATCCAGCCAGGACACATGGTTGCTGACCAGAAACACCGGCGCGTCGACCGGGGTACCGGTGACCGTCAGTTCCACCCCGAGGATACGCAGAAAGCGCCGGCACCAGCGCTGCTTGGCCGCCAGCACCACCGGCCGATACGGCGACCAGAACGCCCCCAGCAGGAATGCCAACACAAAGCCCCACAGCAGATAGAGCACGATGCGGGCGACCCGCCACACCCGGCGCAGCTGCGGCCAGGGGCCGCTTTCCACATAAGGACTGATGCTGACGCTATCGTTCACTTCGCTCATGTCTCGGGGCCTTTAGCCGTTAACTGTCCACTACCACTGTCAACTGGCTTTACACCGCCTGGGCCGGTTGTAGGAAGTGCTGCACATAGCGAGCCGGCAGATCATCCACCGCCATCAGCACGAAGAAATCCAGGCAGTTGAAATCCGGGTCCCAGCAGGGCTCGCCACACACCCGGGCGCCCATGCGCAGGTAGGCCTTGAGCAGCGGCGGCATTTTCACGTTGTCGTCAGCGGCATTGCCCGGCAGGCGCTCCAGGCGCAGGTGCGGCTGCACCCGCAATGCCGGTTCGCTGAGGTGGCGCTGGCTGATGCGCTGCTGGATGGCGGCCACGTTGTAGCCTTCGCTCAGGGCGATGCTGGCGCAACCCAGCAGGTAGCGCACATCGTTTTCGAGCATGTACTGGGCCAGCCGTGCCCACAGCACCGTGATCACGGCGCCGCCGCGGTGGGCGGGATGGATACAGGTGCGACCGATCTCCGCCACCCGACCATCCAGATGACGCAGCATGGACAGATCAAATTCGCCGCTGGAATAGAAACCGCCGGTGCGGTGCAGGCGCTCACCGGGCAGCACCCGGGTGTAACCAACGATCTCGCCACTTTGATTGTCGCGCACCACCAGGTGCAGGCAGTGTTTATCAAAACGGTCCCGGTCCAGCCCGAAGGGCGCGCTGAAGCTGGCGCCGTATTCCTGGGAGAAAATACGGTAGCGCAGACGCTGGACCTTGATGATTTCACGCCGGGAACGGGTGAAATAGGCACTGAAGCGCCCGGCATTTTCCGCATCCGCCGTCATGTCCCGCGGGAAACGGAGAATATCGGCAGTGGCCGTAAACGGCTTGGCCAGGGCCCCTCTTAACTGGGGGCTAAGGGCTTTGATCTTTCCTGCGGCTTGCGCAAGCATAGTGTACTCCACTGGCAGTTTCGGGCAGTTTCGCCAGTGGACGTGGCACAGTAGTGACGTTTGAGTGACATTTGTGCGACAGGGGGTAAAAGCAGTTAATAGTTAACAGTTAATAATTAATAGTTGCGCGGAAGTGGCGCTGTGGTTGCTGAAACGCAAGAAGCCGCGAGCAAAAGTGAGGAGTGAAATTCCGAGTTGAAGATAGAGAGGCGATTGCGCAGCAATGCAGGTAGCACGTCGCCACCGCCCAACGCTCCGGCCGTTTGTGAAAAGGAGAGCCCCTATGGACAAGCCTGTCATTGTTTCCCGGCAGCCCTACCCGTTGCCGGTCAAGAAAGGGGAGAAGGTGTTCTGGTGTGCCTGCGGCCGCAGTGAAAACCAGCCTTACTGTGATGGCAGCCACAAGGGCACCGACATCACCCCGGTGGCCTACACCGCCCCACGGGACAAGATCGTGTTCTTCTGCGGCTGCAAGCACAGCGGCAAGGCACCGGTTTGTGATGGTACGCATTCGAAGATAGTGAATAGTGAACAATGAACTGTTAACAGCGGCGCGGAAACCGTTATTGGGGTTTTCAAACGCAAGAGGCCGCGCCCAAAGCATGAGCGCGGCCTCCCCGCTTTCAGCT
>NZ_JBNPEC010000195.1:0-8015 GCF_051117345.1 Alcanivorax sp. | reverse complement strand
GTACTGCCCCAGGTTATCGATGGGCTGGAACGGCATTTCCTCGAAGTCGTCGTACATGGACTTGCTGGAGTAGCTTCCCTGCCGGTAGTTCGCTTCGGTAATGCCATAGGTGTTGTACTGCGGATCATCCGACGACCACCAGCCGGTCATGCCACCGGGGCCATCATCCAGATAGTCACCGTACAGCCAGGACGCGGCCATATTATCGATATCGCCCCAGACCGTGAGCAGATCGTAGTTGTACCCGCCCAAGTCATTACCGTGCACATCGGAACTGCGGGTATGATTCTGGAAGTGCCAGTAGGAGGTGTAGTTCACCAGCGACGCACCGGCGTTGAATACCGGCGCATAGACGCAATCACCGGAGACCGCGCCACACAGGTAGGTATCCTGAAAATCATCCACGTCATAGGCGCCCTGCCCGATCACTTCAGCGAACTGCTCCATGCTGTAACCGGCGGCGTTAACCCAGGCCTTGAGGCGATTGTATTCGGTGGTGCCCGGATGGTTTTTCATGTACTCCACCGCATCGATAGCAATGCGCTTGTGGGTGATTTGCTGAAACGCCTGGGCAGGCGCAGTGGCAACGGCGGTGGCCAGCAGGCCACAGAGTGCGAGCTTGTTCATGGGTCCCCTCCCAATTGTTATGAAGTTTGTTGTGTTTATTGGTTAAACAATAAACACACTTCCCGCCTCACCCTAGGACGCAGCCGGACAAAAAATGGACATTTTCTGCCAGGGCAATACCCACCCTGACCGAAAGGGATGACAAAACAGGGACACGGTCTTTTGTCAGATAACGGATGCCAGCGCAGGCAGAACAACTGCTGCACCCCTTGCAACGCCTTGGTAAGCTTGCGGAGAATTCGACGTAAGATAATCGTCTCTCAGGGTGCACGGAGCACAGCGAACTACACCCTGCAAAACCCATTGATAGCCCGCCTTACCCATTGGAGCTTTCTGGTTATGGATCGACGTCTGGCCCTTTTTCTGCTGATTTTTCTCCCCGCCATGGCACAGGCACAGATCGGCGGCTTTTCCCTGCCCGGCGTCGGCGACCTGGAAAAACAGATCTCCGGTAGCGAAGACACCAGCAGCGGTGGCAACGCCAATCCTGACAAGAAAATCCTGCAACAGACCCTGGAACTACGCCGCGAGATCGACAGCAACCAGCAAACCATCAAGGATCTGGAAACCTTCGCGCGCCAGGCATCCACCCAGCGCGCACGCCTCAACGCCGAGCTCGCCAAAGCCCGGCAACAGCAGGACAAGGACTGGGCTGAGCAGTATAAGAATTTGGGGCTGCAGGCCCTGATCGAGAGACTGACTAGCCGCCTGGATGCGCTGGAAAAGAACCAGAGCCGCCTGGCCGAGGTCAACGGTGAACTGACCCGCGCCCAGACCCTGCCCGAGCAGGCCCAGAATGTGATCAGCAAGGCCATGGAGCGCATGGATACCATCCGCTCCCGACTCAATGAAGGTACCGACGAAAACGGCGAGCCGCTCAACGAAAAACAGGAACAGGGGCTCAATACCGAACTGCGCGCCCTGGAAACCCGCATTGAGCGCTACAACCAGGAACTGACCGTCGTCGACAAGAAACAGGATGTGGCCCGCCTGGAACAGCAGTTACTGCGTACCGAACAAGCCACCCTGGAAGCCCAGCTGGATGCCGTACAGCCCCTGATCCAGCAACGCCGTATCAATCAGCTGGAAGAGATGGCGAATTCGCCGGAATCATCGCTGCCGGACACCGTGCTGGAAAACAAACGTATCCAGAATGCCAGGGCGGAAAACCAGGCCCTGCGCGAACAGCTCGCCAGCACCAGCCAGGCCGTCAACAGCCTGCTGCGCCGCGCCATCGACACCAAGACGCAACTGGACAAGGCCCGCGCCCTGTCCAGCACCGTCAACGATCAGATCCGCCTGCTGGACGGCAGCCTGCTACTGTCACGGGTGTTGTATCAGCAACAGAAACGCCTGCCACAGACCCAGTCGGACATGAACCTGCAAAAGCGCATTTCCGACGCCCGCCTGGCGCAATTCGAGCTGGAGCAAAAGATCCAGTCGCTGGATAACTCGCCCCTGCCGGAACAGGAAAAACTCAAAGGGGAGCTCTCCCCGGATCTGGAGCAGGCATTTACCATCCTGCATCGGGAGCGGCGCGAGCTGTACGACCAGCTCAATCAGGAGCTCGGGCGGCAACTGGCTATCCTCACCCGTACCCAGCTCAACAAGGAGCAACTGGACAAGGTATCGCGCAGCCTGCACAGCATTATCTCCGAGCAGACTTTCTGGATGCCCAGCACCCAGCCGGTGAGCCTGGAATGGCTGGGCAAGCTGCCCGGGCATATTACCCAGCAACTGCGCGACATGCCCTGGAAAGCCCTCTGGCAGGGCACCCGTGACCTGCTTACCGGAAAATGGGGCTGGCTGGTGCTGGCCGCCATTCCCGCGATTATTCTCGTGTTGCTGCGCCCACGACTGAAAAAGCGCATCGACACCATGAACAAGGATGTGGGCTTCCTGCGCCGTGACAGCCAACTGCACACGCCGTTGAGCCTGATCTATACCGTGCTGATCTCGTCTCCCGCGCCCATCGCCCTGGCCGTGATTGCCGCCGGACTGTGGCGTCAGCCCAGCACTATCACCAGCGTACTGGGGGCCGCCCTGGCACAGCTCGCCCTGCTCTGGTTGGTGTTCGAAATGCTTTACCGGCTGCTGAAGAGCGGCGGTATCGCCCAGCGCCATTTCCGTTGGGACAACCAGCAAAATCAGCATATGCGTCGCCGCCTGGCCCTCACCGGCCTGGCCATTATCCCCATGACCTTCATCATCGCCTTCGGTGACCAGTGGCCGGCACAGCTCAGTAACGACCGCCTCGGCCTGGTGATCATGGTGGCCAGCCTGATCGTGGTGATGATCAGCTTGCCCTCGGTGGCCAGGAGCTATCCAAGCCGGCATTACAGCCGCACCATGAAAGGTCTGTCCACCGGCCTTTGCGCCGCCGCCCCTCTGATCCTCACCGTGCTGATCGGCATCGGCTACTACTACACCTCGGTGCGCCTGACCGGCCACATGATCTACAGCCTCTACCTGGTAGTGCTGTGGATTCTGCTCGACGCGGTGGCCGTTCGCGGCCTGGCCGTGGCCGCCCAGCGGCTGGCCTACCGGCGCGCCGTGGCCCAGCGGGAAGCCGACCAGAAAGGCTCCGACACCTCCTCTGCCGTCTCGGAAGCGGTGGAAGTGGAAGAACCCCAGCTGGACCTGAAACAGGTCAACCAGCAATCCTTGCGCCTGATCCGCCTGGCACTGATCGCCGGTATCGCCCTGCTGGTGTATTGGGTCTGGGCGGATGTGTTCCACGCCTTCTCCTACACCGAAAACATCGTGCTCTGGGAAACCGCCGACGCTGCCGGCCAGGCCAGTGGCTCCTCCCCCATCAGCCTGGGCGATGTGATGACCGCCCTGATCATCGGTGCTGTCACCTTCCTGCTGGCCAGCAACCTGCCCGGCCTGCTGGAAGTGCTGGTGTTATCACGCATGGACCTGCGCCAGGGCACCAGCTACGCCACCACCACCCTGCTCTCCTACGTAATCGTGGCCAGCGGTGTGATCATCACGTTCGGCGCCCTGGGATTGAGCTGGGACAAGATGCAGTGGCTGGTGGCAGCCCTGGGTGTGGGCCTGGGCTTTGGCCTGCAGGAAATCTTTGCCAACTTCATCTCCGGCATCATCCTGCTGTTCGAGCGCCCCATTCGCATCGGCGACGTGATCACCATCAACAACCTGGATGGCACCGTCAGTCGCATTCGCATCCGCGCCACCACCCTGATCGACTTCGACCGCAAGGAGATCCTGGTGCCCAACAAGGTGTTCGTCACCGAGCGGTTGATCAACTGGTCCCTGTCCGACACCGTCACCCGCATCATCATCAAGGTGGGCTTCGCCTACGGCTCCGACCTGCAGAAATGCCGCGACATCCTCATGCAGGCCGCCCGGGAAAACAAACGGGTGCTGCGTGACCCGGAACCGGTGGTGCTCTTCCTCACCTTCGGCGCCAGCACCCTGGACCACGAACTGCGCGTCCACGTCAACGACATCGGCGACCGCCTGGCCGCCACCGACGAACTCAACCGCCACATTGATGCCCTGTGCAAGGAACACGACATCGAAATCGCCTTCAGCCAGCTGGATATCCATATCCGCAACGGCGATGGCGACAAGCTGTGTATTGAGGGGGAAAAACAGGAAAAAAACGTACAGCAAGACGGCAATAGTCCGGCGCCAAAGGCCAACGATGGGGAACACAACGAAAGTAACGACCCCCGCTAAGCCCACAGGGCGGAAATACACCAAGGAGGTATTCCCGCCCTATGGCCGCCTCCCCAGGAGGAGACATCGGGAACGCGCCTCCACTGACTCAAAACCCGGTTTTGCCATGAATATTGGCAATCCAGTTTCGATGAACACCACCACCCCAGCCTCTTGGCCGGCCCAGGTCGATAACGCTCATCGCACTATAAGCAATATCCCCGCCGAAATAGGCAGCCGCAATTTCCTCGCGAAGGGTATCCAGAAAATCCTGGTCGATTCGATAAAGATCAATCGTATTCTTCGATTCATCCTAGCGATAAAGCGCTATCGCGTAGGAGATGTACTGCATCCCTAAATTCAGGCTTCGAGCCGTTTTTTCCACTTGCATCACGGTGTACTGATCACAGGCACCATAACGTTTTACAAGCGCCGGACCGAGCTCATTGATATAGCTTTCCACCGCGCGGTTCAGTTTGTATCTCTGGATAAAACTCAGCATAGGTGGTTAGCGCTCTGCCCTTTTTGAAATCCGGGAACCATACATTGTGGGGTTTTACTCGCTGATCCAGGCAACATTCGTATCCTGGATACCCAGGCCCTGCTTAAATTCAACCGGGAATGCCAATGACGGTTTTCCTGCCCAGCCTCTCTCAATGAACAAGTTGTAGCCTGAATCGGTCTTCTCATATCGCACGGCAGACAACCAGATCCCATCCCAGTCGCCCAGGAACTCTAGATCACCCAGAGACTGCGGATACTCTCCGTTCCGCACGTTGTAGAGCTCTATCATTGAAACAGCTGAAACGAAATTTTGTTCGCCGAACTGCTCGTCGACGCCAGGGATCTTGAACTCACATCCAGCGATGAGAGCAAGCAGAGAAAAGAATATTAAGGCTTTTCGCATTGTTTTACTTTGTATGAACACTGGAAATCACCGATGACGAAACCGTTCGAAGCGGGGGGTTTGGCATCCAATGCATGGCTTAGTTATGGGCTCCCTCTTGATGGCTCAATCTCTTCACCAAACATGATTCGATGCCCCTCGGGTGTAGCCACACCAAATTCACGTAACCCCCAAGGCTTATCCGATATTGCCTGGAATATCTCAGCGTCACGCTGCTGATAATCACGGTAAACTTCGTCGATACCCACACAGTTCACATAGGCAAAGTAAGAATGTTCATGGGTATCACGTGCCGGAAGTTCGTCCGGGCAGTGCCCTAACATGATGTGAAAGCTGCCGAGACTCAGGAACGACCAGCCGTCCACACGAAAGCGGACAGAAAACCCAAGTTTGTCGAGAAAGTAGTTTTCGGTCTTTTCTAGATCCTTGACCGCTAGAACATGCTGAGTCGCTTTTACTTTAAACACCAATACCTCCCTTCATGAGGGTGGCCACTCATGACACCCGCCATATTTTTAGCAATGTATATTCATCGCGATTATATCAATGAATAAAATAAGGCAGCACGATAAACGGAAGAACAATCCCGAAGACTACAGCCATTCCCGTTTGCTTTATAAACCCTTTCGGCCAACCGCAAACCAAAAAAGCAATCCATAACCAAGCGACTGAAGCGGATAAAAGGCCTTCAGATTTATAAATGCCAGAGACATACATACCGTAGAAGACAATCAACGGCGAAAGCTTCAGCATACGCAACAATTGACGCCCTTCTTCGGCGGCATCTTCTTTGATGGACTTCAAGTGGGGTTCACTCTGATGCTCCACTTTTCCTCCGACTTTTCATTTGCTAACGCCCGCCATAAACGGCGCGAGGAACGAGCGTCCGGCGACCGTAGGGAGCGAATTTAATGGCTTTGTTATGCGCTTTCACGCCACGAGATCCCCATACCCCCAAATCAAGGTGCCTACGATAACGATGAACAAAGTCACATACTCCAAGATTTTTCTTCGTCTTGGCATACTCCAATCTTGCGGTAACCCACCAACAAACCCAGCAGCAGATTGCCTGCAGTCATTCAGACGTTGCTGAGCTGCGTAATTCAGAGTCTCAACCCATACAGATAGAAGCACTACCACGGCTCCCGACCTACCAAACCAATGCGCCTCGCCAGTTGCGTGACTGAACAGGTATGATGCAACGGCAAAACAGAGAGCCACCAACAAGATTAGGATTTCCAAACATATTTCCCCTGCTTTTCTCTCCTCTTCCTCTTTATTTGGCATTTTGTTGCTATTAGGCAATTCCGCTGACTCCCTCAATCACATAACGCCGAAAATAAGCGGCCGCCTTGTAGCGCAGCGGAAAGGCGGTCTGGTGGAGAGCCGTCAGTCCCGGAGCACACTTAATTGCCTGGTTATGAGCCGCGACCAAGCTGCCCCCTAATTCATAATATTTTCTGGAGTAAGAGTTGCGCCACACTTTGGACACGAAGGACGCATACTGGCAAACAGACTATTTGGCCCGGAGTATTGCCCTTTACGATCAAGGTCTCGAAGGCTGGTAGATGACCATTCTTTAGAATAGGGCTGATCGTTCTCGCTTTCGACTATTGAACCGGTGTGCCCACAGGAACATTGGAGCTTTGTAAAAGTGCGCATCGTCATCGGCTACCACCCTCTATATTTCGATCTTCCAAGGCTCATAACGCTGCCAACACGCGCTTGTCGCGTGCTTGGCCTTGTTATGAGCTGTAGCCCAAAAGTTTAAGATCAATTTTTAGACCCTCCCTAGTCTTAACAGCCACGTAGAAAGCCTTGTTGAGGGCATCTATTAGCCTCCCCTCTCGCGGGTCAATTTCCCGAGCGGCATAGTGGCCAAAAGTAAGATCAAATAGCCGCTTTCTCTCACCAGTGCGGCCCTCGAAATAATCTATAAGCCATCTCAACTGGGCCTCTATCGACTCTCGTAGCTGCGGTGCGATTGCGCCATTGCTATCCGAAAGAGCTTCTAGAGCTTCCTTGCACACCGTCGCCTTTATATCCTCATTGCTCACGGGCTTGGACCTCATAACGCCGCGCTCTGTCGCTTGTCGGCAGCAGCGCCTTGTTATGCATTACCGGCCAAATATTCATCTAGCTTCTCGGGAATATATGGCCAAAATAATTCCCAGCTATCTGGTTTCGGATAGCGACGTTTATATGATTCTCTTTCAACCACACTTAATGTGGAGAACCAAACAACAAACTCATACCAATATTTCTCTCCATGACCCATGCGCCAGCCAGTAGAACCAAGCGGAATACTCGGATGCGCAAGCCATGGAGGGAGCATCTCTTTATCCATAAAAACCAGACACTTTCAATTTCTCACTGCATAACGCCGCGCACACCGGCGCGAGCTTGCGAGCGTCCGGCAGCAGTAGGCTGCGTAGTGCTGCGCCTTGTTATGAGACGATGCCAAGGACATTAAGATCAACTTTCAGCCCCTCTCTTGTTCTTGTCGCCACGTAGAATGCTTTTTGTAAAGCTTCGACGAACTCTCGGTCCTGCTCATCCACCTCCCTTACGGCATAGTGCCCGGAGGTCAACTCAAAGAGCTTGCTTCGTTCCGCGCTAGCACACTCAAAGTAAGAAACGAGCCACGCCAGCTGCGCCTGAATAGAATCCATGATCTCTGGCAAAGCAACCCAAGCATCGGCTGCTATACGCTCATTACAAATAGCAAAGGCATCTTGGCAAACCCGCGCTTTGATATCGTCCTGACTCATGACTTGCCTGTCTCATAACGACC
>NZ_JBNPEC010000161.1:0-36422 GCF_051117345.1 Alcanivorax sp. | reverse complement strand
GGGCCACCCGCGGGTTTTATGGTGAGGCGGGCAAGTGGCTGTATGCCACCGGCTTGCCCGCCAAGGGCGGGGTGGGCGGCGGCCTTATTGCGGTGTCGCCGGGCAAGTTCGGCATCGCCGCCATTTCGCCACCGCTGGATGCGGCGGGCAATAGTGTGCGTGGACAAAAAGCCATTGCCGATATCTCGGCCGCCCTGGGTGGTAATCCCTACGAAGCAGCACCGTATCAACGCTAATCGGGCGATCAGGCGAAGCGTTCCACCAGCTTGGTGATGATGTTCCAGTTGCGGCTGGTGAGCGGACAGCCCAGTTTGCGTTCCAGGGTGGCGTTGACCGCACCGGGCCGGTTGTTCACCAGCCGCGTCACGGAAAAGATGGCATCGTCGTCAGCCCCCAGCAGGGTGGCGTCGTCACGGGGAAAGATCAGCGGAAAAGTGGGTAGGGCCACCGGTGTGTTAATGGGCAGCCAGGTGACGCAGCGCTCGTGGTAATCGCCGGGTTGCTGGTTGGCGAAGGGCGCCTGTTCCAGCAAGGTTTCCAGCCGTGAAAGCGGGCGCAGAAAACCCGGCTGCTGGAAGCCGGTGGCGTTGAGCGTCGTACTGGTTTGCTGCAATACCCGGGTGGCGGTGCGGTCGTTTTCGGCATCAAACACCACATTGCCGTGGGCATGAAAAGAGCAGACGAAGGGCGCTCCGGCATGGAGGAACGCCTGCTCCAGGCTGTCGCGGTCCGGGCTGGGGGGTCGGCCGATGTTGAGACCGCGAAAGAAAGCCACGTATCGGAGCAAAGGACGTTCCTCGTCGGACGCTCAGTAAAGGTTCAGAGTTGGCCGAGTACGGTTTCAGCGCTGCTCTTGTCCACGCCTTTTTCATCCACACCCAGGTATTCCACTACGCCATCGTTGGCGATCAGGGCGAAGCGTTTGCTGCGGATACCCATGCCGCCGCCGGTGGCATCCAGCTCCAGGCCCAGGGCTTTGGCGAATTCCGCGTTGCCATCCGCCAGCATGGTGATGTGCTCGGCGTTCTGGTTTTGCTGCCAGGCATCCATCACGAAGGCATCGTTGACCGCCATGCAGGCGATGGCATCGGCCTTTTCCAGGATGGCATCGGCGTTGATCACGAAGCCGGGCATATGGGTGTTGGAACAGCCGGGGGTAAAGGCGCCGGGAACAGCGAACAGGACCACCTTGCGGCCCTTGAAAAAATCACCGGTGTTCAGGTCTTCGGGGCCTTTGGCACCGTTGGTTTTGATGGTGAGAGCAGGAAGGGTATCGCCGACTGCAATGGTCATGATTCGCATCCTTGGTTGAAGAGCCTGTTTGGGGTCTATACGCAGCCGCGCCGGAGTCAATTTTTTCGTCAGGTCGTGATTGCGATTGTGCCGTGTAGTCACTCTACATAAGCAAGCGCAATCGCGGGCTGGCGGAAAAAGGGGCCCGGCCCTTCGGGTTGCTGCTCAAAATGGCGCCATACTGTGTTGCGAACCTTGAACTTGACCCGTCAGGCCCTGCGGTCCGCGCCTTGCCTGGCGCCATTTTGAGCAGCAACGCGGTTGCGTATAGACCCCAAACAGGCTCTTTAAAGTGGATGTCCACTGTAACAAAGACGCGGTGACAAGAAAGGGGTTACGCGCAGGGGCTTTCGGAGAGGGGCGGAAACAGGGGGGGAGCGAGTAGCGAGTTTCGAGGAGCGAACACCCGGAAAGGGTTGCTTTCGCTCCTCGTCACTCGTGACTGCTTTTTAGCCGAGCAGACCCAGCAGGCCGCCCAGTACCGGACCCAGTACCGGGATGGTGGTCAGGGCATCGCTAAGCGGGGCCAGCAGGCTGCTGGCTTCGGCTTCACCCAACAGGGACACCAGCAGGTTGCCGACCAGGTCGCCGACCAGCGGCAGTTCTTCCACCAGCGCGGAGACGCTGTCCAGCAGGTTGCCGTCCTGGTCCATGATGCTGTCGAGCAGATCGGAAGGATCACCGCTCAGCAGGCCGCCCAGCAGGCCACTCAGCAGGTCGCCAAGAACCGGGATCTGTTCCAGCATGGCCAGGTCCGGGGTGAGGATGTCACCACCAGCGCCGCCCTGCAGGGTGGTAAGGATCTGGTTGAGCAGATCACCCAGTACCGGGATCTCGTTGAGCATCTCGGTGCCGGGCAGCAGCTCGCCGCCAGTGCCGGCGCCAGTAAGGGCGGCCAGCAGACCGTTCAGGACATCACCCAGCAGCGGGATCTGTTCCAGCAGGCCGGTGAACTGTTCCAGTTGGCCGGCGGAGTTGGTCAGGCAGTCCAGCGGGTTGGCGGAATCACAAGACACCGCGCCCAGCAGCTGGTTGACCACGTCGCCCAGTACCGGCACGTTGGCCAGCAGGTCGGTTACCATGCTCAGCTGATCGCCTTCCAGGGCACCGGTCAGGGTTTCCAGGCTCAGGGCATCGGTGGGCAGGCCACCGCTGTCGCCGCCGGCAACGCCGTTGAGGATGTCGCCCAGTACCGGAATTTGTGTCAGCAGGTCGGGCAGGGATTGCAGGTCGCCAAGGGTGCCGAACAGGTCGCCGCCGTTACCCAGCAGGCCGGCCAGCAGTTCGCCCAGTACCGGAATCTGTTCCAGCATCATCGGCAGTTCGCCGAGCAGTTCCATGTTGCCCGGGTTGGCCAGGCCAGCCAGCAGGTCTTCCAGAATGGCGGGGTCCAGCGGGCTGTTGCCCATCAGTTCGCCGATGGGGCCCAGGTTCTCGCCGGCAGACAGCAGGCAGGTGAACGGGTCTGCGCCTTCTGGGCACAGCTCGCCCAGGCCGCCGGTCAGGTTGAGGATGGAACCCACGCCGCCCAGTACTTCGGTGACACACTGTTCCGGGTCGAACGCATCGGCGCCGGTGGCAATGGGACACAGTGCCATGGACAGGCTGTTCACGGTACCGATCAGGGGCTCGCCCATGGCCAGGTTGTCAGCCACCTGGGTCAGGCATACCTGCGGGTTGAGCGCGTCGTCACAGCCCAGGTAACCCAGCACGCCGGCCAGGGTGCTGTCCGGTACGGTGTTGAGGGTTTCCAGCAGGCACTGCACCGGGTTTTCAGAGCTGGGGCACAGCTGCTGGCCGATGGGGCCGCTGTTATCCAGCAGGCCGCCCAGGGTGGCTTGCAGGTAAGTGCTACTTTCCAGCAGGCAATCCGGCAGGAAGGTGGGTTCGGTGACGCTGCCGAGCAGATCGGTGTCGGTGGCGGCCACGGTGTTGGCGCAGAGCAGACCCAACACATTGTCGTTGCCCAGGGAGATGTTGGTCAGTGCTTCGTTTTCACAGGCCAGCACATCAATCACGCCGCCCAGCTGAGTGCCGAGCACCGCCTGCGGGCATACGGAAACGGTAAAGTGGTTGTTGGTATCTACCAGGGTCAGAAGCTGTTGCTTCTCTTCTTCAGTGAGCGGCGGGGTCTCATCGTCGCCACCGTCTTCGCCGCCGGTGTCACCACCGTCAGTATCGCCATCGTCTTCATCGCCGGTGTTGCCGGTTTCTTCACTGGTGTTGCCGCTATCGTTGGTCGGGTTGCTGCCACTGCCGCCGCCACCGCAGGCGGCCAGGGTGACGAGCAGAGAGCTCATCAGCAGGATTTTCAAAAGATGTAGCATGGGTACTTCCCCCTTTCTTCCATGAACACAAAAGTGTGTATGACAGGCGCATCAGCGCGATCCACCCATGCGCGCACTATATAAAATTCATTGCGCTGCCAATGTTGGCTAAAAATGTTGTTTTGTATCTAATGTTGCAGTGTTTTGTAATGCACAGTGGAAGTGCTTGAATGGGTGTAGAGCTAAGTAATTGGGATACCAATAGAAAGGAGGCAGAAATGGCGCAAACAATTGTAATCACTGGTGCAAACCGGGGCATCGGTCTTGCCCTGGCGCAGCACTGGAAAGCCCGTGGTGATCGGGTTCTGGCAGTGTGCCGGCAGGCATCCACCGCATTGGTAGATAGCGGTGTGGAAATTATTGATGGCGTGGACGTCAGCACCGCTGACGGGGTCAGCAATCTGACCGGCGCGCTGGGTGATACGTCTGTGGATATTCTCTACAACAATGCCGGAATCATGCTCAGCGAGACCGTGGACGAGATGGATTTCGAACAGATTCTGCAACAGTTCGAGGTCAATACCCTGGGTCCGCTTCGGGTCACCATGGCGCTGCTGCATAACCTGCATCAAGGCAGCAAGGTGGGCCTGATGACCTCACGGATGGGCTCTATTGCCGATAACACCTCTGGGAAGAAGTACGGTTATCGCATCAGCAAAGCCGGCTTGAACGCAGCGGGTAAATCCCTGGCGCTGGACCTGCATGATCGCGGCATCGCCGTGGCCATCCTGCACCCGGGCTGGGTTCAGACCGACATGACCGGGAATAGTGGCAACCTGACCGTGGAAGAGGCGGCGACGAATCTGATCGCACGGATGGATGAGCTAAACCTGGAAAACAGCGGCACCTTCTGGCATTCCGATGGCAGCGAGTTGCCCTGGTGATGGTGGGGGGTTAGAAGAAGCGAGTTGCGAGGGGCGAGTTGCGAAAACCGGGATCTGCTTTTTGTGTTCGCCCCTCGACACTCGTTACGCGCCTTACGCCTGGGGCAAATCAGGTGAGCAAAAAGACATTTTCGTAAATCGCGGTTAGCCCTCTCTCCCGGAAGAGCGGTTCGTGATCGAGAATCATTTTTCTGGAAAGTGGCGCTATTCTGTAGTGGCTCTCATAGAGATTTTTCACCTGTTTTTTGCCAACAGAAAACGGTGGGCCATCCATCTGTTGTTGATCATATTCCAGAGTGATGAGTAACTGCGGCGCCTTGTCGGTCAGGGCCATTAGATGGCGGGCATAGCGTTCGCGCATGGTGTCCGGCAGGGCGATCAGGGCGGCGCGATCGTAGAGGGCATCCGTTGCCTCAATATCTTCGGCTTGAAGCAGGAAGATGTCACCCTGAAAAACGGTGAGGTCACCATGCTGGTAGCGAATACCGCCTTGCCAAGGGGTGGTGGCCGGCTGGCGATTCAATGAGGCGAACAGGTCGGTGACGGCTTTCTCAGACAGCTCTGCACCGATCACGCGATAGCCTTGTTCCAGCAGATAACCGATATCCAGAGTCTTGCCGCACAAGGGAAGAAAGACGGTATGACCGGCTTTCAACGACAGTTCGCCGAGGTAACGTTGCAGTAGTGGATGGACCTGCGAAAGGTGAAAGCCCAGTTCCGAGTTGTGCCATTTCTGATGCCAGAATTCCGGGTTCATGGGGCCGCCTGTTGGTGAACTTGCGCCTTCCATGGCGGGAAGGCTTGTGATCGTTTCTTGCGCTGGTAGGGTAGCTTCTTTTGCTCAGGGAAGGCAGACCATGACTCATGCAATTCGTTTTCAGCACCCACGTTATACCATTCGCCGAAAATTCTTCCGGCTCTTCGGTGATGCCTTTCATCTTTATACGAACAGCGGGGAGCTGGCGCTATATTCCAACATGAAACGCTTCCGCATCCGCGAGGATATTCGCCTGTATGCGGATGAAAGTCAGGAGCAGGAACTGCTGCGGATATCCACTCGCAGTATTTTTGATTTTGCCGGCGCCTATGACGTGCATGATTCACAGAATAATGAACATGTGGGCACCTTGCGGCGGGCGGGTTTCAAGTCGTCCTTTTTGCGGGATCACTGGACTTTCCTCGATAACGAGGGCCAGGAAATCGGCACCCTGGAAGAAGACTCCATGCTCAAGGCGCTGGTGCGTCGCTATATCGAAGTGTTGGCGTTCTTCTTTCCGCAGCACTACCACGCCAGTGTGGGCGACAAGCCTGTGGCGGAGTATCGGCAACGGTTCAATCCCTTCATTCTGAAACTGGATGTGGATTTCAGTGCGGATCGTGACGGGCGACTTGATAAGCGACTGGGGATTGCCGCCGGGGTGCTGTTGTCCGCCATCGAAGGCCGGCAGGAATAACCGATCCCGGACAGGGCTGGCCTGTCCGGGATGGGTTGCTGTCTTTGATTGTATTAGTGGCGTCGGCGCAGGCTGCCGCCGATCAGAAGGATCAGGAAGGGTAGTAGTGCGCCGATACCGAAGGCGCCGCCACTCCCGCTCCCGCCGCCGCTGTAGGAAGGCCGGTTGCTGGTGTACATGGGCTGCGCATTGTCCACGCGGTTGCTGGTGGGCGCGTTGGCCTGACGCTGGGCCTTGGCCAGTTTTTCGATGTCCCGGCGTTTGGCATTGCGACGCTCAATACCATATTCCTCGAACACCTCATCGCGCAGTACCACCATGGAGGTGTAGTTGGTGACCAGGCCGTATTCCAGGCCCAGGTCGACGATGCCCTGCTGCAGATCCTTCTCCTCGCCGAAATAATTAATTTCCCGCTGCATGTCCTGGATGGTGGCATAGGCCCACAGTCGTTCCAGCTCCGGGTTATCGCCGCCGGTGGCGGGGAAGTCGAAGCGGGTTTTGTATTGTTTGTCCTGGCCGCCCACGTTGGCGCGCAGGGTCACGTCCGCCGGGCCGTTGCCCCAGTAGTGACCGAGCAACACGATCTGGCGGCCATGGTAGATGCTGCCGATGCGCTGCGGTTGCAGGTCGGCGGTGCGCACCCCGTCGATATCAATCTCCACGTCGTTCATGGCCTGGTGGGTGAGCTTGGCGGTAGCGTTGAGAATCTGCCCGGCAATGTCATCGCTGTTGGACACGCTGATGGCAAAGCCGTTGCTGGCATCGGTCATGGCGGTGAGCATGGGGCGGTTGCTGCTGTTGCCCATGACAAAGGTGAATAAGCGAACGTCGTGGCTTTCCAGCAAGTCGATGAAATCTTTCTGCTGGGTCTTGCCCACGTTGGCCACGCCATCGGTGACCAGCACGATGCCGGTGGGGCGGTCTGCGTCCAGTGGTTTCAGGGCCAGGCTCAGACCGCCGAACAGATTGGTGCCGCCACGGGATTGCAGCTGCATGACTTTGTCCGTGTAGCGACGAATGCTGTCCGGGGTGGCATCCACAAAGCCGTTGGTAAGTTCTTCGGCACGATCATCAAACAGCACAATGCGGAAGCGGTCGCCGCCGCGCAGTTTGCCCAGGGCCTGGCTGACGCCGTCGGCCAGGGTGGCCAGCTTGGCATTCATGGAACCGGAAATATCCAGCACGAACACCCAGTCGCTGCCGGTGGTGATTGGCGGCAGGTCGTCACCGGGGGTGATGCTGAGCATGAAGGTGCCGCGATCTTTCCCTGGCGCCTTGTAGGCGACCAGGTCCACGCTGCCGGGCAGGTCCTGCTGGTGGCGCCAGTAGACGACGATGTCCTGATTCAGGGTGAAGGCATTGGCCGGCTGGCCATTGGCAGCCGGGGGTGCGAAGTTGGCGCTTTCGCTGCTTTCGTTATTCTCACCACTGGCGGTTGCCGCGCGGTTATCCAGTGTCACCTG
This sequence comes from Alcanivorax sp., assembly GCF_051117345.1. Lineage (GTDB taxonomy): Bacteria > Pseudomonadota > Gammaproteobacteria > Pseudomonadales > Alcanivoracaceae > Alcanivorax. The sequence goes on along the minus strand of NZ_JBNPEC010000161.1, from coordinate 29,001 downwards.
CCATTGCTGCGGGTCCAGTTGCTGGATTTGTGCCTGGGGATGCTTGGGCAGGCGGAGGGCGTCCACCGGGTAGCCGCTACGCAGGTTCAGGGTAAAGCTGAAGTGTTCTTCGACACTGTCGTTGGCGGTCCAGAACGCCAGCTTCTTCTCGTCCACGCCGCCTTCTTCCAGCGGGTACACATAGCGGCCGATGCCGGTATCCACAAAAGCGGGCTGCATATAGACCAGCCGTACCCGGGTGTCCTGGCCGGCGCGCACCGGTTGTACCCGCACATCAAAGGCTTTGTAGCTGTCCTTCTCGGTAAGTCCAGCTTCACGACCGGCGGCTTTTTCCTGTTCATAGACCTGGCGGGCCTGTTCTTTTTCGAGCACTTCGCCGATCACCGGTTTGCCGTCGATCCACACGGTGAACTCGGCGACTGTGCCGCGCTCGGGGACCGGAAAGCGGTAGTAGGCTTCCAGGTCCTGGTTATTGGGGTTGTGGAAGACCTGCTCCACTTCGGTGATGGCGTAGCCGTCTTCCACATCCACGGTGACGTGCTGCTCGCGGATCTGCAGTGGTGGCAGGCTGCTGTTGGCCGGGGTCATCAACCCGGCGGCCAGGGCCGGGGTGGTCATGCTGCCCAGCAGCAGGACCAGGCCGGCAAACAAACGGGTGAATCCGTTCCTGAAACCCATGATGGTTCTCCTTGTTATCGATCACGGGAACAGTTGTAGAGCATCGGCAGGGCTTTGTTAAACGGCGTTCATTAACAATTCATGTCGGGGGGTGTTCAATAGAAATTTGCCATAGAGGATGGAGGCAGGGGGTTACTCGGCGATAATCATCAGCGTCAAAGGACGGTCTTCGCGAATGGCTTCGTTGTTATTGCGGAGCAGCAACGATGCAGACTGCCCGTGACAGTCCGGGGAGTGGCCGGCGGGTACGAAATCGGCTTGTGTGGGACGTGGCTGGCCGGTCTTGTCACGGAGCTGAAGTGAGTAATCCATGCTGCGCGGTCCTCGCAGGCAGAGTTGATCTGCACGGTACTGGCGCGGACCGGTGGTTTGCATCTGAGACAGCCCTTCCACCTTGAATGAAGGCGGAATGATCAACGTAATCCTGGCCCTGGCCGAGTCACTGACCGGGGAAGCCGGGGCGAACCCCCAGGCCATTATCAGAGCAGCGATCCATGCTGCCTTTGCCTTAAACATGATTCCTCCCGGAAGGAACTGCGTCACACCTTCCTGTATCCATGCTGGCGCTTTTTTAACCGCGCCGGCCAGAGAAAAATGACTGAACGGTTTTGTCAGAGAATCTATAGAACGGCGTTCAGTCTGTTTTTATAGTCATTTTCAGCAATGAAAACAGGCATCTGCGGCGCCGGTATTACGGGGCAGCACCGCTTATCGTCCGATTAGTGGTTATAAAAGCAGCCCTCGGTAGCGGCAGCGATTGTGGTTTTGATGGGAATTGCGGTGTTGTCTGTAACTTGCAGGACGCCCTGTGATGCTTATGTAAAGTCAGCGGTGTAATACATTTCTTACTTTTTCTGATGTGATTGTCTTACTCCGCTTTGCCGGGATCCGTACGGCATGTTTTTGTCCATCTGTTAGATTCCCTCCTCGCTGATGAATTAACGGATGGGGCACTAAGGATGGATTGCAGCAGCGTAGTAAGGAGTAGCTACCTGGCATTGATGACTAGCATGATGGTTGCCTGCGGTGGCAGCGGTGGAGGTACTGAGAAAGGTCCATCAAATTCGCCTGGCAACAACAATAACAACGGTGGGGTAGCGGCACTGGAAACAGTGGCCGCCGTCACCCTGGATAGTGAAGAAACGGTTGTCCTTCTGGCCCCCGGATCCTTGATGGATGAAACCTATATGCCGTTGACCCGTTTGATGGCCAATCTGAATGTGGCTCTGGACGTGGATATGACAGGGGATAATAGGGTTGATCAGGGGCATGCCTGTGAAGGTGGCGGTGAATATGTAGTCATGCACCGTTCTGACCAGGATGTGGCTTCACCCTTTTCCGGTGCCTTGCATGATGTGATCAAAACCGAGGATAACAACTGTTTTTCCAGTGATACGTTTTCAGGGGCAGGCCACGCGGATGGCGTGCGCCGCGTTGGTTATCCGGTTTCCGGAATGGGTAGTGGAAATTTTCTTGCTGAAACGGATTTCATCGGGTTTGAGCAATCAGGTACGTCACTGGAATCCCCTTTCTCTGTGTCGCAATCATTCGAAGGGGAGACAGTGATATTTTCCCGTTATTGGTATGGGTTTATGCGCCTGCGCCGTGATTCAGACGACCATGCCTACGGCAGTGCCGGTGGCGAACTGGAGCAGTATTCGGTGGTAGGTAGTACAGCGATGGATAGTGATGGCAGTGCTACCGGGATCACCCAGTTCGGAGACAATGAGCAGGAACGGTTCTGGCTGGAATACGACATAAACGGTGATATGACGTTTGAAGAAGGGCATATCGAGCGCTATCAAGGTCGCTATGGCTACACCATTTCTGGTGTGTTACCTGAGAGTTGTCCGCAGGGAAGTTTCTATGCGGAAACGAATCAGGACTTGTACGTAAAGCAGGTTGAGGAGGGTGACGGCTTGCTGGATAGGGAAGACGAAGTCACCAGCGGGTCGTTAATAATGATGGATGATGCGGGCAACCAGGCACTCGTCAGTTATAACGCCTGGGCGGAAACGCTGACGGTGACACTGAATGACAATGCTCCGAAAGCGTTTAGCTACCAGCAAATTGAAACCCTTGCGACACAGCGCTGCGGAGGTTTCTGAGAGCAGCGGGCTTGCCCGCCGGCTACGTTTCAGCTTAGCGCTGCAACTGCTGTCGGGTCTTCTCAATCAGTGCGGAAAAATTCGGTTTGGCGATGATCGCCAGTATCAAGCTGAAGATGCCGTTCAGAATGGCAAGGTGCGCATCTGCTTGCATCAGGCAGAAGGCAATCACGATCATGGCAACCGCATCGAGAAGAGCCAACAGTATGAACATGCTGGTCTGAACCTTCATGGCTGCGGTGTCATCGTCGCTGGCCGGGGTGGTGCCCTGCAGGGAGCGCTGTGCGATGGCTGCCGGGGCCAGCAGAAGATTGCGCAGCGGCCTTGCCACCACCAGCATCAGTGCCATGGCACCAAGCGCACCCATGCGCAGGGTATCCTGGGGTAACAGCTCCATGGTCGCCTGGTACTGACCGAACTGGATCATCAGGGCGATGGCGATGCCGATCATCATGGGCGCGGCGAGCACGGTGAACCAGAGTAGGTTGAGGCGTGGCACTGCCGGGTGCGAAGAAGCGGACATGAAGTCTCCTTATTATTTTAAACAACTAGCTTAAAGCTTCGAGATACTAGCTTCTAGTTAAGCGCGGATCTGGACCGCCAGTGCCTGAAGCGCAAGAGGCCGCGTCCAAACCTGGTACGCGGCCTCTTGCCTAGAGAGCAAGAACCTGTATCGCGTTAAACTAGCAGCTCGCCGCTGTTTCAGTCTCTGAAATTATTGAACTGCAGGGGCGTTTCAATACTTGATTCGCGCAGCAGGGCCATCACCGCTTGCAGGTCGTCGCGCTTCTTGCCGTTTACGCGCACCTGGTCACCTTGGATGGAAGCCTGCACCTTGAGCTTGCTGTCTTTGATCATCTTGACGATCTGTTTGCCGAGGGGCTGCTCGATGCCCTGGCGGAAAGTCAGTGTCAGCGAGAAGGTCTTGCCGCTGTGCTCAGGCTTTTCCGGGCGGTCGGCACCGGCGACGCTGATGCCCTGTTTCACTGCCGCCTTGGCAAACAGCTCTTCCAGCTGTTGCACCTGAAAGTCCGACTGGGTCTTCAGGGTCACATCCAGACCATTCTGCTCAATGCTGGCCTCGACGCCACGGAAGTCGAAACGGTTGGCTAGTTCGCGGTTGGCGTTATCCACCGCGTGGCGCAGGGCCACTTCATCAATTTCAGAGACGATATCGAAAGAAGGCATGGTAAGTCCGCAAGCATATTCCGTTGTAAGAAGGTTGCGATTATAGTCTTTTTGGTCTGCGGGTGCCCATCAGGGTATCGGTGGGCTTCATCGTTCAGGAAGAACGGCAAAAAAATACCATAAAGATCGCGAGGGAACGTAATGAGTCAAGCCAATGCAATTGTCGTACTGTGCCCGAAACGCCCGGACTTGGCCGGCCAGCCTTTGTTGGGGCATGTGGGGTGGGGGTTTGAACTGCCGGACGGGCAGTGGATGGTGGGAGCCGTGGAAGGTGACGGCTGGGCCAACGGGAATGGCATGAACGGCTTCTGGTCACGCAAGGTGCCAGGAGAAAAGCAGGCCACCCAAGTGTTTGCCAACATGGTGCATCACGGGGCTGAGTACAATTATTTCAAATATCTGACCATGACCAATCAGGTATGGCCCGATCCTGATGCGGCACTGCGTGTCATGGCCTGGGTCAGTGCCCAGCCTTACCAGTTGTTCGGGCGCAACTGCATGAATTCCACCTACGATATTCTGCGTGCCTTTTCCCGTGGCGGGCATTTCAACGGCAAGATCCTGCCCAGCCCGGATTTCAACTGGATTCCCAATGGCTGGTTCAATGCCATCCAGGTGTCGCAGAGTGACTATCATCACCTCCCTCCCGCTTCGCAGCCGGTACACGCGTTTGCGGCAGCCGAAGCCGATCTGCAGGAGGCGGCGGAATGCCCCGACTGGCGCAAGCCGGAGTCGGCAGACTATTTGCCGCTAGGGGAGACGCCGGAGGGGCCCGTTCCGGCGGTAGAGGTAGTGCCACCGACGGATTAATCGAGAGTGAGGTGTCCGGCAAATTGGTACGCTTGCTTTATATGCAATAAATGCCTCACTGGTTAGAGTGTGAGCGCACACCGGAGTGTGCGAACTCAACCCTGCCAGGAGGCAAACATGTCACTAAAAGAACGGTTGTCTGCGGACAACCTGCTGGATTCTCTCCCGGTGTCCCGGGATCTTCTCACCCGCCTGGGCGTGCTCGGCGCCCAGGTCTCCCGCAAAATCGCCATTGATCAGGTCAGCGTGGCTGACGGCACGCTCAATAATCTGCGCGTGGACAAGGTCACCCTGGGTAGCGCCAGTATCGGTAACCTGCACGTGGAGAATACCCAGGCCTCGGTGGACAGTGCCAAGGCCGTGCTTAACCAGGTGCGGACCATCGTCGAGCTGGGGTTCCGGCTGAACTGGAGGATTGATCTGGGCTGGCTCGGCAGCTGGGATGGCAGCGAGGATATGGGCAGCCTGGATATCCCGGTGGACCTGGGCACCATCACAGTGCCGGATCTGGGCAATATCGACCTGCAGATTCCGGCCATTGATATCCCCGGCCTGGTGGCGCAGATGAAACCCATCGATCAGCTCAACCTAGGCAACCTGGATCTGTCCGGCATTCGCCTGGATAAACTGGGCCTGCCCAGCGCCGGGTTGTCCGTGACCGGTATGGGCATCGGTGAGCTGTCGCTGAGTTCCCTGTCGGTGCCGGGCGCCAACGGCGAAGCCCTGCGCGTGAATCGGGCGGCTCCCACCGAACAGCTTGTCCTGCCCGGCGCCAGCCTGGAAAACATCAGCATCCCGTCCGTGACGATGCCGGCGGCCACCAGCCAGGCGTTCAATGTGGACGCCACGGCCTCGGATAAATCCCTGGGCGTGGATCTGGGCATCCTCAAGGTGAGCATTGCTGTCACCCCTACGGTGCATCTGAACGTGGGCAGCATGACGCTCAGCGATGCCAAGCTCGGTGCCACTCTGGGCAAGGTGTCGCTCAACGACATCAGCCTGCCGGTGGCCCTGGAGGGCATCAGCGGCGGCGAGCTGGGGCTGAACAGCATCAGCGTTAATAAACTCACATTCTGAACAGGGAGGTTGTCATGACATTGAGCCACAAGGAATTCGAAAAACGCTGGGAGCAGGCCCACCGCAAACAGCACATCACCCAGAAGAAGTCGTCCATTGCGCCGCTGGTGCACCTGTCGGTAGTGACGATACTGGATAACTACATGCACCAGTTGCACAAGGCGGTGGATGGCCATGCGCTGAGCAAGGAAGAGTGCGACGCAGTCTGTGAAAAAATCGCCGAGCTGAAACCGCTGGCGAAAAAGGCGGATGCCAAGGCGGCGAAATACCTGAAGGTTTGACCTGACCTCCAAGCGCCACGGCCGTCCGGTGGCGCTTGGTTCCCTGCGCCAGGCCCCTTACCATCGCGGTTTGATTCAGGGCGGATAGCAGGGGCCATGACAGATCACGATTCGCTTCCCATTGATGGACTGAAAACCCAGGTTGACGCGGCGTTGGCCTGTGGCTCCATAGTGGTTTCAGCGGCCACAGGCTCAGGCAAGTCTACTCGCCTGCCGGTGTGGGCCGGGGCGCTGGGTCCCGTGTTGGTGGTTGAGCCGCGCCGCGTGGCTTGCACTGCACTGGCCACTTTTCTGGCGTCTTGCCGTCACGAACACGTGGGTCAGTCTGTGGGCTACGCGATCCGTTTTGACCAGGCATTCAATGAAGACACCCATATCGTTTTCGTAACGCCAGGCATTGCTCTGCGCTGGTTGCAGGAAGGTCAGTTGGCGCGTTTTGCCACTATCATGCTGGATGAATTTCACGAGCGTCGCTGGGATACCGACCTACTGCTGGCCCTGCTGCGTGAGCAGGGGAAATGTCGCTTGATTGTCACCTCGGCGACTCTGGATGGTGACCGCCTGTCGCGCTATATGGATGCCCCACACTTGATGTCTGAGGGGCGTGGTTTTCCGGTGAGGGAAAACTACCTCGCCGGCAACGACCGGCAGATGCCATCGCGCCATGATCTGGCCAACCGTGTGCACAAAGCGGTTAGCGCAGGGCTGGCAGACACAAACGGTGATGTACTGGTGTTCATGCCCGGTCGCGGTGAAATCCAGCAGGTCGTATCCGTGCTCAAGGGGTTGGAGGCGGATGTCATCCCCTTGCATGCGGGGGTGCCGGCGGCCGAGCAGCAACGCGCCCTGCAGCCTGGTGCCCGTCGTCGCATCATCGTTGCCACCAATGTGGCGGAAACGTCCGTTACCATTCCCGGTGTCACCCTGGTGGTGGACAGCGGTATGGAGCGCCGAACTCATCAGCGTAATGGGCGAACGGTGCTTTCCCTGCAACCCATCTCCCGGGCCAGCGCCGATCAGCGAAAGGGGCGTGCCGGGCGAACCGCGCCGGGAAGAGTCATTCGCTTGTGGGGTCGAAATGCTCCACTGGAGGAGCGCACCCCACCGGAAATCCAGCGCGAGGAGCTGGTGGACCTGGTGCTGGCGTCGGCCTGTGTCGGCATACCGGTGGATACGTTGGGTTTTCCCGATCCCCTACCTCCTGCCACACGGCAGCGGGCTCTGGATCAGCTCGCTGCCCTGTCCGCCGTGGATGAAAAGGGGCTGGCTACGGCACGTGGCCTTGCCCTGTCGGCCCTGCCGGTGGATACCTTCTTTGCCCACCTGATCATGGCCATGCCTGACGCTGACGCTAAAGGCTGCATGGTGGATCTGGCGGCGGCTCTCAGCGTCTGGCGTCGGCCGGTGACGTTGCCACGCGGTGAGGAAGGGCGGCAGGTCATGGCTGCCTGGCAGCCACAGCCCTGCGACGCCACGCCCCTGATACAGGCAGTCCGCCAACGACCGCCCCGGGAACTGCAGCCGAATCTGGCAGCAAGGGATGAAGCGCGCAAGCTGGCAACACAGATGCGTAGGACTCTGGGTCTGCCGGAGATACCGGATTCGTTGCCCAAGTCTCTGTCGGTCGTCTGGGGAGCGGCCGCCCGGGTGGCCCCGGATGCCGTATTTGTGCGGCGGGAAAAACGCAAGCGCCGTGAGGCCATGGGTAACGGAGTCAGTGAACTATGGATCGGTGATGACTCCCGCCTTGACGATGGTGTGGAAGCCGCTCTTGTGCTGGATAGCCACAGCGTCCCCGGTCGCGGCACCCGCGAGACCTTCACTGCCGCCACCTGCCTGGCGCCATTATCATTGTCGGTGTTGGTAAGCCATGGGCTGGCCGAACCCCGGGTCGGTCCGGTCCGGCAGCATAATGGTGAGCCGGTGGCCACCCGGGAATGGTGTTATGCCGGCCGGGTGATTCACACTGAGGTGGCGGAGCCGGAAGGAGCGGCTGCCCGTCAGGTCCTGGCCCGGCTGATTCTGTCAGGGGAGTGTCTTCATCCCGCCGGTGGGCTGCTGCTGGACGATCTGGAAGCCTGGCGGTTGTATGTGGACCTGGAGGAAGGTGAGGGGGAGGTGCCGGAAGCAGAGGCCTGGCTGCTGAAGAAACTGGCAAGCCTGGGTGTGGAGCGGATGGAAGACAGGGTGCTTCTTGAGGCGGATGACCTGCGTTTTCCGGGGATACCCGACTGGGTACGGGAACGATTCGATGACAAGTATCCACGCCGGGTAAACCTGAGTGATCTGAAACTTCGCATCCACTACAAGGTACCGGTGCGCCAGGTTATTGCCGAATATGTCAGTGGTGGCCGAAAGGGTGATCCCAAGCGGTGGGAGCTGCCTGCCTGGTCGGGATGGAAGGTGAAATATCGCAAGGCCAGCCGTCTCGTGGATGTACGATGAGGCCTATGCTGCAGGTGGGTGCGCGCGTGATAAGTTCGTGCACCTTAAGCATTCAGAAAAGTGAATTTTCCGCAGCGGGTTCCGTTTCCCTGGGGCCAAGGAATCACGACCTTTCAGGGAGCGGAGCCCGACTGGGAAACTATGTGAAGGCTTTGTCGGCAGTTTGTCTCAGTCGCCAGAACCGGCATCACCAGTAGTGGCATAAACTCTTACGCGACGGTTGTTCTGCCTGCCTTCAGGCGTATCATTTGTATCCACAGGCATGCTCTCGCCAAAGCCTTCAGTCTTAATTCGGTCAGCCTCGATAGCATAATATTCCACGAGATAGTGCTTCACCGTCATCGCACGTTGCTCGGAAAGATCCTGGTTGGCTACTTCAGGGCCAGTGCAATCGCAGTGGCCTTCAACATAGGCCGTGGCTGTCGGGTTCTGTTCAAGAAACAGGGCCAGTTTTCGGAAGATGACTCGCTGCGCCTGATCAATATCATTGCTGCCTTTGGCAAAATGCACTGTGGCATCGAAGGAGTCCGGCTTGATCACGGGTGTGGACACAGTCACCGGGGCCATAACAGGAACCTCCACAATTTTTGTGATGGTCTCTGTGCGAGGTTTCTTGAAATGGTAAGTTGCAGCCACATCAATACCATGGTCTCCCCGGTTTTGGTATTCCAGGTTGATGTCCCATTTGTCATGCACATGGAAGTTCACACCCACCATGCCGCCCATGCTGGATTTAACTTCGATGGTCTCTCTGATGTTTAGCGTGCCAACTGTTCCGGCTATATCTGCGCTGCTGTCCTGGTAGAAAATGCCACCATAGACATCAAAAGACGGGTAGTTATTTTGTAGCATGGTGCCGGCCAGAAAATCCCTAAGGCCGTCAGCTTCAATGGCATAATCTGTTGTCAGGATTCTTCCAGAAAAATCGTAATCGGCATGATTGGTATATTGCAGAAAGGCACCAACATCGAATTGCTCTGACTCATAAAGCCGCCCCTTCAGTTGCATGCCAAAGAAGGTGTCTCTCAAGTCTGATTCCAGCTCCAGGGAGTCCTGGTCAGGGTCGTTGGAGATATCTTCATAACCATAGATGCCCGACAGCAACCAGCCTGGATAAAACTGATAGTTCAGGCGTAGATAGGGTGCATCACGGGCAATATCTTCCATGGCGTTGTCGGCCAGAGAGTCATCAAAACCTTCGAAGTCACTGCGTTGATAGTAATAGCCCACGTCGACGGAGACTTTGCCATCGTTATCCCTGGTGCTGGGCAACGAACCAATGCCGGTTGCAGATGCCGGTGAGCTTATGAGAGCTATGCAAGGCAACAAAGCCAGTATTTTTTTCATGTTGAATACACCATTTCCTGAATGGGGGGCTGAAGTTAATGATCGTTGCCTTGATATCAACATGTCTGGTGTTCCCTTTTGCCGTTATTATTTCGGCGTCGAACAAAGAGCAGGCCTGCCAGAGGTAGAATCAGTACTCCCAGCGATCCGCCATTTGAGGATGAATCCATGTATGAAGCGCTATCGAAAGGATCGATAACAGGCTCGTCTACGCGGACGGTAATCAGGGCGGAATTTGAAACCTTGCCATCGACGATCACGGTATAGGTGAACCTGTCGGAGCCAGAGAAGTCATCGCCAGGTGTGTAGGTGATGCTGTTGTCTGTTCCCACAACCGCCGAACCGTTAAGCGGAGGATTGTTAATGCTGACGGTGATGGTGATGGGGGAGCCCTTGTTCATATCATCATTTGCCAGCACATCCAGCGTTACCGGAGTCTCCTGGAATGTCACTGCAAAATCATTATTGGCAATGGGCGCATCCGGTATTGGAGCCGCCTGGATATTAAGGGTCACGGTTGCGGTGTTGGACTCATTGCCGCCAACTGCAGTGATGCTGTATTCGAAAGTGTCGACCCCATAAAAATCCACGTCACCGGTATAGATGATGGTGTTTTCCAGAGCAGGATCAGAGCCGGAGTACACCTCGGCCGTGCCGTTGGCAGGCGCGGACAGGATATTCACCGAGGTAAGATCTGCAGGCTCAATAGGCCTCACATTCATGTCGGCAATCTTGAATAGATCATTGCCGAGAACATTGATCGCTTCGGTAATGTTTTCTTCCGTAGTTCTGACATCGTTGATAGCAATGGGCGTGCTGTCGTTGCCGGGCAAATAATCGGCCAGACTCGGAGCATTGCTTACCAGCGGAGTGGATGGATCCATGTCATCGTCAATCATCCAGTCAGGCACTTCCGTACCGGCAACATCGCCGATGACCTGGGAAACCGAGTTTGCCGTGACCCGCAAGGTGATGGAATCCAGTTTCAGTTCACCACTTTCATCCATCAGTTTTTCACCAATGAAGATGAAAATATCAGTATTCAGGCCTGATAAATCATCGCTCAGGAAGCTGTCAAAACGGATTATCTGTTCGCCGGCAGCTTCGCCCAGTTCCAGGCCCAAAAGTTGCCCTGCCCACTGTTCCAACAGGTTGTCCGGAATGATGGTGTAGTTGTCCGGTGTGGTGGCGGGATCGCCGTCTACCCCGGCACGACCAGAGCGCCAGTTGGTACCGTCCCAGATGGCGTGTATTTTTTCAGACTCTCCGCCAACATCATTGGTGTGATATTCCCCGATAGCAGTTGGCAGCAGTGAGTCAGGCAGCATGTAACCCAGCATGTTGCCTGGCAAGGCCACGCCCTGGGTGCCGGCCACATCGAAATAGTTTGGCGTGATGGAGCCAACTCGACCATCAACAATGGTGAGGCCGCTGTCGATGATAGAGCTTTTTTCAATTCCAGCCGTCGGGAACTGAGGCGGCAGGAATCCCGCAGCCTGATGGTCCAGGAATCCGGGCTCAAACCGGTCACGACTACCGTCATCAAACATTTTTGGTGAAAAAGTGGCAAAACGAAGAGGGTTCCAGACCCTGATGTCCGGTGCGCCGGTTTCCCCTTCGAGAAACTCACGAGGTACCATTGTGAGCATTTCAAACGAAACACCGTCGTCTTCATAGTTCAGGGGCTGGAACTCATTGCCCAGGCCGGTGCCTATTTCGAATTTGAAGCTGGCGATGCGTTCATCTGTGTTGTTGATGATTTTCTGGATGACACGATAGATGCGGCCAATATCGTATGTGCTTCTGAACGCAGCCAGTTCCTCGCCGCCATCAGTGGCAGGATCCTTGATGCCTTTGTAGCGGATGTCCTTGATGCCGAGATTGAAGACCAGATCCACCGGCACATCACTTTCCGTCAACTCAAAGAAATACCGTTTGGAGCTTCCCTCCTCGTCACTACAGGTCTTGGGCAGTACAACCCCAAACTCTTCACTTTGCAGCTCGCCGGACGCCATGATGCAGTTATTGGTGGGGAAGTCGAAATCATCGGTTACAACCTGCAGGCCCGGTGCGCGACCACTACCGTTATCCAGTTCCCAGTAAATAGCGGCAACGCTGTCGATACCAGGGTCATCCTTTGCGGCAGCGGACTGATACACATGGCTCTTGGCTGTCGCACCGGTCATGCCATCAATGGTATGGATATTGATATCGCTCCAACCGGTTAGTTGTGGAACGGGCAAATCAACGTAGGTGTTTGGCTCAGTGATGGGCTCAGCGGCAAAGCCATTTGGGCTGGCCAGGGCGGCAGCAAGAGCTGTGGCTATCAATCTTTTCATGAGGCAGGCTCGGCAGGGTGCATTTGGAGGTAACCTAGTATTGGTTATAAACATATAGCCCTCACGCATACTGATCTGTATCAATAAACCCTGGGGAAATGATCATAGGGAACCTCTGAATAACTCCTTGCATGCTCAGTCTTTCAGGCTGGCTCGCAATCTAGGCGCGATTTTGAAGGTGTATGTCCATCCATCGAAAAAGCGCAACAACGAGTGCGGGTCAGCCTGAAAGACCCGTAGGGCGAGGCCTGAAGGGCCCATCTGCTGTTCTTTGTCGCTAGGAAAGGAAGCCACCCTGCCCGTCGCGACAAAACACAACAGCTGCACCCTTCAGGCCACGCTGAGTACGCAAGGAGTTATTCAGAGGTTCCCCAGGCCGTTTCTTGTGGCTCCTTTGCCATGTTCTGCCCTGTGTTTTAGTGTCAAAGGTAGAATTGTTAGTGGGGAAGTCGCATGCCGTTCCAGCCCGATGTACACCTCAACCTGAATGTCCGTGGCATGGGGGTCTCTGCCACCCTGGCTATCAATGAGCGCAGCAATGCCCTGCGCCAGCAGGGGCGGCAGGTCTACAAGCTGGGCCTGGGGCAGTCACCGTTTCCGGTGCCTGCCTCGGTGGTGGCGGCGTTGCGGGAGTTTGCCGGCGAGAAGGATTATCTGCCGGTCAAAGGGCTGCCGGCGCTGCAGGAGGCCATTGCCAGCCATCTGGACCGTGAGCACGATGTGGCCTTCCGGGGCGAAGACATCATGATCGGGCCGGGCTCCAAGGAGCTCATGTTCATCCTGCAACTGGTCTACTACGGCGACCTGGTGATCCCCACGCCGAGCTGGGTGTCCTATGCGCCCCAAGCCAGCATCATCGGCCGTCGAGTGCACTGGGTGCCCACCCATAGGCACAATAACTGGAAGCTCAGTGCCAAGAGTCTGGATGCTCTGTGTCAGCGTGACCCGGGCCGTCCCCGGCTTGTGATTCTCAACTATCCGGCCAACCCCCATGGTTACACGTTCACCGACGACGAGCTGCGTGATATTGCTGAGGTGGCGCGCTATCACCGGCTGATTCTGCTCAGTGACGAAATCTACGGGCGCACCCGCTACGACGGGCAGCACCGCTCCATTGCCCGCTATTATCCGGAAGGCACTATCATCAGTGATGGCCTGAGCAAGTGGTGTGGTGCTGGCGGGTGGCGACTGGGCGCCTTTGCCTTTCCTCCCAATCTGTCCTGGCTGCGCGATGCCATGGCCACCGTGGCCAGCGAAACCTATACCTCGGTGGCGGCGCCGATCCAGCATGCGGCCGTGAGTGCCTTTCAGGGCGGTGCCGACATTGACGACTACCTGTTTCAGTCCCGGCGTATTTTGAAAGGGCTGGCGCGTTATCAGGTGGAAGCCTATCAGCAGGCCGGGCTGGATCTTGCCATGCCAGACGGCGCCTTTTACCTGTTCCCGGATTTCAGTCCGTTGGCGGAGCGCTTGCACCAGCGGGAGATTCACGACAGCACCGCCCTGTGCGAAACCTTGCTGGAAGACACCGGCGTTGCCACCCTTCCCGGGGAAGCCTTCGGGCGCCCGGCCGGGGAGCTGACCTTGCGTCAGGCGTTTGTGGATTTCGATGGCCAGGCGGCGCTGGCGGGGGCGGCAACGGTGCCGGCGGAGCAATCCCTCGGTGATGATTTCCTGCGGCAGTATTGTGGCAACTGCACCACGGCCATGGACCGTATCGTGGACTGGCTGGCGTAGCGATTTTCTTTTCGTTGGAGCTATGCTTGCATGGCGAACTGCCGAAGGCGATCAGTGCAAACAGGTTCGCCATGCAAGTATAGCTCTTACAAAAAACCATCCGGTATATATGGCAACGGGAGAGGCGGATCATCGGTGCGGGATCAGGAATCAGCACTGCCTCTGAGTGCCGGCATCATCCTCGGGCTATCGGCCGCCAACACCACCCCAGGAAAAAGGAATCTGATAGCGGGTCATCAGCCCGCCCACGGTGATCAGCACCCGCACCATGGCCACGAACGAGTCCGGCATTACCAAACGCAGGCGGCGGAATTCGTCCAGCAGGGTGCTCAGGCTGTCCGCCAGGGTGGCCTCGGTATCCTGGCGGGCGGAGACCAGTGCCGCCGACAGTTTTTCCAGCCGCTCTTCGGTGAGCCCGCCAAAACCGGCGGCTTCGAACAGGGGGAGCAACGGCCCGTCGCCCATGCCCAGCAAGCGCATCAACAATGCGGTGTAGTGCTGACGATCCTCGGCGGCCACATATTCCACGGCGCCGAAATCCAATATTGCCAGATCGCCGTCCGGGGTGACGATAAAGTTGCCCGGGTGCGGGTCCGCATGGAACAGACCGAACTCCAGCACCTGCTGCATCATGCTGGCCTGTAGACGCTCCAGCAGTGGCAGGGCCTGCTCTTCGTCCTCACGCAACAGCGTGGAAAGGCTCTTGCCTTCGATCCACTCCGTTACCAGCATCTGCGTACTGCACAGGGTCGGGTAGACCCGCGGCACCTTGATGCCGGGCAGATGTGGCAGCTCGCTGAAATCCCGCATGTGGGCCATTTCCAGGCGGAAATCCAGTTCCCGTTCGGTGGTGGTGATCAACTGGTTGATGATCTGCTCCACATCCACTTCACGCAGCAGTGGTTTCAGCGCCTTGGCCAGCAGCCGCAGGGCGGCGGCATCTTCGGAGAACTCCTGACTGACCCGGGGTTGCTGCAGCTTCACGGCCACTTCGGCGCCGGATTTGAGGGTGGCGTTATGCACCTGGGCGATGGAGGCGGCGGCCATGGGGATGATATTGAAAGCGCTGAAGGCGTCCGCCCAGTCGTGGCCGAGTTGGGCTTTCAGCCAGGGCTGGATGTCATCGAAATGGGCTTTCGGCGCGTTTTCGCGGAGCTGGGCAAAGGCATCGATATAGGGCGCGGGCAGCAGGTCCGGGCGGCAACTGAGAAACTGGGCAAACTTGATCCAGGCGCCACCATTGTCGCGGAACAGGGTGGCAAGGCTGGCCGCCACTTCCTCATGGAGGGGCTGAAGAGCTTGCTCATCACCACTACCGAGCACCTTGCGATGTTTCCACACCACCTTCTGCAGGCCGGCGGCGGTGGCCAGTACCCGCTTGTAGCGGCCACGGGCGTTCCACAGCATGCGGGTGGTTTCACCGAGGGTCTGGGGCTGGTCGGGCGTGGTCGATTCCATGGGGATCCCTGTGCCAATGCGATATTGGCAGCATAGCAAAGGTGCTCTGACTATGTGCGAAATCAGGGAAGGCAGAAGAGACGGGCCCCGTCCTGATTAATGGAGGGGCCCATGCCGCTGCTAGAAAGCAGCGAGGAGAGAGGTTTAGAACTTGTAGGCGGCACCAAGCTCAAGGGTTTGCCGGACGACTTCAATCGTCGCATCAGCCCCGAAACTTGAACCGCTCTGGGCGGGAATGGCAGTGAAGTCGAAATCACCATAATCGGCATATCGGTACTCTGCTCTCAGCACCAAGTTATCTGACAGAAAATGTTCCGCCCCGATACCCAGCGCCCAGCCGTTCATACGCTCGTCATCACTGAAACGCTGTAGCCCGTCAGCCGGGTTACAGACGTTGGTGTCGGCAGGGCAGGTGCTGGTCGTTTCGACTTCAAGCTGGGATACGCCAAGGCTGCTGTACACCATGGTGTTGTGATGCAGCATGTAACCGCCGCGAAGGCTAAGGCCCAGCGCCAGGTCGTCAGTCTCGACTTCAGAAAAACTGGTCGGGTTGGAGTTGGGGTCTCCCAGCCCGGGGATACGATTGCGGATCTCGTCGCTGGCATCGCTCTTCACTGCCGAGAATTCAGCGCCCAGAACCCATTTCCCCTGTCCAACTACCCAGTTATAACCGGTAAAAAGGCCATAGCTGGCATCAGAGTCATCCAGTGATTCGGTGGTATCAGAAAACGGCGCGACAGGATTGCCGTTGGGCTCTAGGGTTCGATCGGTTTTCCAGTCCATATCCGTGGTCTGGTAACCGAGCGTTGCGCCAGCGTAAAAACCGCCAGGGCTGGTCTCAGCCTGAGCAGGTGTTGCCAGAGTGGTAATTGAAAGCGCGCCGATCATGGCAAGATAATGTTGTTTTTTCATTGGTCCCTTTCCCTGTTGGTCATTCAGTTGTCATCTTAGTACATATGCCACTATTTTTGTAATGTCCGGATATGACGGGTCATATCGGTATTCGGATCAGGTAAAGCCAGTGTGACGTGATATTGACGCCTGCGCCGCCATTTTTAATAAAAGCTATCGCCGTGTTTGGCAAACTAAACTGGCCAATCCCGCATCAAAAGGACTACAACAGAATAACAAATACGCCGAACCCACCGACAAGGAAGGAGAGCGCTATGACAGAGAGTAAATGTCCCATCAACCACGCGGCAGGTGGGGGGACGACCAACCAGGATTGGTGGCCTAATCAGCTGCGTCTGGACCTGCTCAATCAGCATTCCGCCAAATCCAATCCCATGGGCGAGGATTTCGATTACGCCAAAGCATTCAGCAGTCTTGATCTCGATGCAGTGAAGAAAGACCTGGACGCGCTCATGACAGATTCCCAGGACTGGTGGCCGGCGGATTTCGGTCACTACGGTGGTCTGTTTATCCGTATGGCCTGGCACAGTGCCGGCACCTACCGCATCGGCGATGGCCGGGGCGGCGGTGGCCGTGGTCAACAGCGTTTCGCACCGCTGAACAGCTGGCCGGACAACGTGAACCTGGACAAGGCCCGTCGCCTGCTGTGGCCGATCAAACAGAAATATGGCCGCAATATTTCCTGGGCGGACCTGATGATCCTCGCCGGTAACGTGGCCCTGGAATCCATGGGCTTCAAGACTTTCGGTTTTGCCGGTGGCCGGGAAGACACCTGGGAGCCGGACAACGACGTGTATTGGGGGGCCGAGCAGGGCTGGCTGGATGGCGACAAGCGTTACTCCGGCAAGCGCGACCTGGAAAATCCCCTCGCGGCAGTACAGATGGGCCTGATCTATGTGAACCCGGAAGGCCCGGACGGTAACCCGGACCCGAAGGCCGCGGCCCATGACATCCGCGAAACCTTTGCGCGTATGGCGATGGACGACGAGGAAACCGTAGCGCTGATCGCCGGTGGCCATACCTTCGGCAAGGCCCACGGTGCGGGTGATCCAGAGAAAATCGGCCCCGACCCGGAAGCGGCAAGCCTGGCGGAACAGGGCATGGGCTGGCGCAACCCGGTGGGCACAGGCAAGGGGGACGACACCATGGGTGGCGGCCCGGAAGTGACCTGGAGCCAGACGCCGACCCAGTGGAGTAACTACTTCTTCGACAACCTGTTTGGCTATGAGTGGGAGCTGACCACCAGCCCGGCGGGCGCCAAGCAGTGGGCGGCCAAGGACGCAGACGAGGTTATTCCCTATGCTCAGGACAAGAGCAAAAAGCACAAGCCGATGATGCTGACCACGGACTTGTCGCTGCGTTTTGATCCGGATTACGAAAAGATTTCCCGGCGCTTTTATGAAAACCCGGAGGAATTTGCCGACGTGTTTGCTCGCGCCTGGTTCAAGCTAACCCACCGTGACATGGGCCCCCGTGATCGCTACCTGGGCCCGGAAGTGCCCAAGGAAGAGCTGATCTGGCAGGACCCGGTACCGCCGGTGGATCACGAGCTGGTCAACGACCAGGACATTGCCGCACTCAAGAGCAAGATTTTGGAAAGTGGCCTGTCCGTGGCTGAGCTGGTATCCACCGCCTGGGCGTCTGCTTCCACCTTCCGCGGTGGTGACAAGCGTGGCGGTGCCAACGGTGCCCGCCTTCGTCTGGCCCCGCAGAAGGACTGGGAGGTGAACCAGCCGCAGCAGCTGGCCAAGGTGCTGAAGACCCTGGAAGGCATTCAGAGCGACTTCAATAGCGGCAGCAAGAAGGTGTCGCTGGCGGACCTGATCGTGCTCGCGGGCGGCGTTGGTATCGAGAAGGCGGCGAAGGATGCCGGGCATAGCATCACCGTGCCTTTCGCCCCTGGCCGCACCGATGCCTCTGAAGCGCAGACCGATGTAGCCTCCTTCGAGCCCATGGAGCCGGCGGCAGATGGCTTCCGCAACTACCAGAAAGGCCCGTTCAGCATCGGCGCGGAACATCTGCTGGTGGATCGGGCGCAATTGCTCACCCTGACGGCGCCGGAGATGACCGCACTGGTGGGAGGCTTGCGAGTGCTGGGCGCCAACCATGACGGTGGCCAGCACGGTGTCTTCACCGACAAGCCGGGCACCCTGAGCAACGACTTTTTCGTCAACCTGCTCGATATGGGCACGGAGTGGAAAGCCACCTCCAGCGATGAAGAAGCGTTCGAAGGCCGTGATCGCGACAGCGGCAAGGTGAAGTGGACCGGCACCCGGGTGGATCTGGTGTTCGGCTCCAACTCGGTGCTGCGCGCCCTGGCCGAAGTGTATGCCTGTGCCGATGGCCAGGAGAAACTGGTCAACGACTTCGTGGCTGCCTGGACCAAGGTGATGGAGCTGGATCGTTTTGATCTGAAGCAGTAATCCATCGCTTGTCAGTCAAAACGGTGCGCTGGAAACAGCGCACCGTTTTTTTATGTCTGCTTGTCAGAAAAAGACGGCCATCCGCGGTTTCTGAATGGGGGGCGGCAAACGGTAGGAGCGTCGCTGGCGGCGCGATGCGACACGGTGCCAATCGCGCCGCCAGCGGCGCTCCTGGAACAAGCCGGGATTCCTGATGTTATTCTTCGGGGAGTCATTGCTATCGAGAGCTGTCATGCCATCCCTGAGCTGGCTACAAAAGTACCGCCCTCACAAGCTGCCGTTCCGGCGCCACGTCACCCGGGCTTCGGTGGCGCTGATCTACCGTGGGCCCCGTGCGCGCGATGGGGAGTTGTTCTTTATCCAGCGGGCCCGCCGCGATGGCGACCCCTGGTCCGGGGATATGGCATTTCCCGGCGGACGCCTGGAGCGCAGCGATACCTCCAGTCGGCACACCGCCATGCGCGAAACCCTGGAAGAAACCGGGCTCGATCTGTTTCGTCAGGGGGACTATCAGGCGCGGCTGTCAGATCTGCTCACTCGCCACCACAGCCGCTGGAGCCCCATGGTGGTAACGCCCCACGTGTTTGCCTGGCGGGGTGACAACGCCATGTCACTGAATCATGAAGCGCAACGAGGAATCTGGATTCCCCTCGATTACCTGAGCAATCCGGCACACCGTTCCACGCTGCAGATCCGCACGCCGGTGGGCAAAATGACGTTTCCCTGTTGCCGTTACCAGGGCTACTGCATCTGGGGGTTGAGTTACAGCATGCTGCAGGAGTTTCTGAGAAAGCGAGGGGAAGGATAAGGCGGGGGGGGCGTGTGCGGGGCGGATCAGCCTGAAAGCCACATAAAAAAGGGCGCTTCCCGAAGGAAGCGCCCTTTTTTGTTACCGGAACGATCGCTTACAGAGCGACGATGTTCTCAGCCTGAGGACCTTTCTGACCTTGAGTCATGGTGAACTCAACTTGCTGGCCTTCAGCCAGGGTCTTGAAGCCAGAGCCGGTGATGGCGCTGAAATGTGCGAACACATCCGGACCACCTTCCTGCTCGATAAAACCAAAACCTTTAGCTTCGTTGAACCACTTAACGGTACCTTTCACTGTAGACATAATACTAATCCTGAAAATAATGATGTTTCGCCGGTTAAGGCTTGTGTAGCTGAAAAATGGAAACTTGGACTTGTGGACTGCAGGACGAGTTATACGAATAAAACAGCGAAATGTAGTACTTGATTCAAGCGTGATTTTTTAGCTATTGGTTACGTTACAGAGGTCGCCAGCCCCTGTCCAGCTAAATTTCACTACCAACCGTCGGATCGGGTGACAGCTGCCGGAGCAGGGCGGTAATCCGATATACTCCCGCTTTGCCATAGCGGAGCACCTAATGAGTCACCACACGGATGGCCGCAAACGCCGAGTTCCCCTGGGCCAGCGGGTCGCCCAGACCCTGTTGCGCCTGACCGGCTGGCGGGCGGGGCCCTTCCCTGACATCGACCGGGCCGTGATCGCCGGCGGCCCGCATACCTCCAACTGGGATGGCGTGCTGGCCCTGGTCAGCCGCTCGGCGTTGCAGCAGGACGTGAACGTGATGATCAAGCACAGCCTGTTCAAGGGCCCGCTGGGCTGGCTGCTGCGCAAGCTCGGCGCCATGCCCATCGAACGCGGCAAGGCCGGCGGCATGGTCGAGCAGACCGTGGCGCAATTCCGCCAGCGCGACAAACTGCTCATCGCCGTCACCCCGGAAGGCACCCGCAGCAACGCGGAGCAATGGAAACTGGGCTTCTACCACATCGCCAAACAGGCCAACGTGCCGATCATCCTGGCCCTGGCGGACTACAAGGCGAAGACCTTCTCCTTCCCGGTGGTGATTTACCCCAGCGACGATATGGAAGCCGACCTGCAGAAGATCTATGCCCACTTCGCCAGCGCCACCCCGAAGCACCCGAGCAAGCTGTCCGGGCCGGTGCGGGAGCATTACGGTAAGTAGAAGGCTGAGTGCGTGCGATCAATCCGGGAGCGGGGCCTGCCTATGAGTGGGCAATTAAATGCTTATTCGGTAAATTGACTCAGCCGCAATCCGTTGTGATTGCATTAGGGATAGAAGAACAACCAAGGGATGTATCGCATGAAAATCCTCCCAGCGGCCGCCGTACTGGCCGGTCTGGCCGTGCTTCTCGGCGCCTGTGGCCCTGATAGCAGTCAGCCCGTTTCATCGGCCGACAGTGATTCCGCCGTCGTGACAGGTGATCTTTCGTGGGAAGAATTCGGTCGCCTCTCCTATGAAGACCAGGTTCATCGGGCGTCGGCGATCCTGGTTATTCGATACGACATTGATAGTCAGGGGAATGTCACTCCCGTTGTCACCCACTGTAAGAGCCGGCTTGGTAGCGATCGGCCTCCCTTTCAGGTGGGCGATACCTATATGAATTCAGACCAGAAATATTTTATTGAAACGCTGGAGGGAGAACTGCGTCATCTAGGCGAAGGTGCTGTGCTGCTCTTTCAGGGGGATCCCCCGCAGCAAAGAGGCAGCCGTATCATTCGCGAGGGCGCTGTTTCCGGAACGGAACCTGTCCCCGTAGAGGCTATCCTGGCAGGGTTTGATGGGGCGCCTATTGCCAATGGTGACCCTGCCGAGGTTCTGACTCTGGAGCCGGACTTTGAAAAGGGTGAGACCATCTCCACACGAACCACGGTGAATGAAGAAGAAAAAGAGATTCTTGTGGGTATTCTGGAATCCCATGGCTTGCGTTATGAGGTGGCGCCTCAAGGGGCTGATTTTGTGGTCGGCTGGATTGGTAGCGACGAGGCCATTGATGCAGTGTTTGAAGAATTTATAGATAAATGCCTTTAATCCGGCAGGTTGTCGTGAAAGGAATTGGACCAATTTCTGGTCAATGCCCTCTTTTAATTTTGAGTTGGAATAATGATTAACACCAAAATATACAAGGCCGTTTATAGCTTGGCTGAAAATCTGATGGAAGCTGCGAGAAAAGACGACCAAGCCGAGTTCGATTCGTTTTATGGGCAACTGAAGGCCATTTGTACCGAAAACGAAAACACAGATAAAGATCACCCCGAGCAGTGGGAAACGCTGGCTGACTTCACCGAAGACCTGGAGGCCGCGCTTGAGGTGTACGAAAAAGCTATGGGCAAGGCGCTGGCTATCAACGCCAAAGACCATCTCTCATCGATCGGCCTTTCCATGGCCAAATTGCAGGTAGACCTGGGGCAGAATGAGGCTGCGATCAAGAGTCTTGAGAGTGCACAAGTGAGTGCGAACAAGATTGAGGATAAACAGCTTAAGGCGGAAATTGATCAGTTGCTTGAGAGTTTGGTAGCGGGGCAGGAAGAACAGTAAGGGGCACGGGGCAAGGCCAAGACCTGCCACCGGTTCCCCCTGCGTCATTACGGGTGTCGTCTATTTTCCCTTATGCAGCCTGCGCAGCCGCATGGGCAGGGCGGCGGACAGCCCGACCAGGACGATGGCGATCAGTACGGCGATCTGTGCGCCGCTACCGGTAACCAGGGCCGGGTAGACGCCGGTGTCAGCCAGGGTGCTCTTGCCGCCCAGCAGGCTTGCGAACAGCATCGTATCTTTCAGGCTGGCGTAGCTCACCATGAACAGGGCCGCGCCCACCAGTCCACCGGCAAGAAAGGCCAGGGCGTCACGCCGTCCGCTGCCGGCGGCCACCAGCCCGGTGCCCGGGCAGAAGCCGGCGGTCGCCCAGCCCGCACCCAGCAGCAGGCCGCCGACCAGTACGCCGGTGTAGCTTGCCTTGATGCTCAGGTGACTGCTGTCGATGAGGCCTGTCGCCATGCCGGTAAATAACAGCCCGGACGACACCCCCACGGCGCACAGAATGGTTTTCATCAGGTGCAGATCAGTGAGCCGCAGCATACCGATGATCTTGTCCGGATCCGCCGCGCCGATACGCTGCAGCACGAAGCCGAACGCGGTGCCCAGAACGATGGCCAGTATCAGTTCCATGATCCGCCCTCCCGGCGATAGAGCAGCATGGCGGTGGGGATGGCGGTGGCAAAGGCCGCCGCGGCGAACAGGTAGCCGCTGATGGCGGTTTGCATCATGCCGCTCATCATGTGGCCACTGGTGCAGCCACCCGCGAGGCGGGCCCCCCATAGAACCAGAATCCCGCTGCCGAATGCCAGCAGATAGCGCTGCATCGGGTGTGGGCCGAACTGTTGCTCATGAAAGTCGGGAATCTGGCGGATTTTCGGCGCCTTGCCGGCCCGCTGGAACAGACGCCCCAGGAAGCCACCCAGGACCATGCTCAGAACAAAGACAAAGCTGTAGTTGAGTGGATTGGCCGCGGCCTTGGCGTATTTGCCCCCGGACTTGTCCAGGTAGGCGTTACTGCTGGCATAGCCGGAGCTGCTGTTACTATCGGTTACCACCAGTGCGGGGTTGAACCAGTCCGCCACCATGGCATCCAGAATCACGAATTGGGTGGACACACCGATGGGTTTCACCAGTGCCACCGCCAACAGAAAGGTCAGCCCGAGAATCGGACCGCCCACTTTCCAGTTCCAGTACATGTCAGCCTCCTGGCTACGTTGCCATTACAGGAGAAGAGAAATACCCATTGGCCCAGTTGGCGCTCCGCAAGCACAGGGTGTGTTGATCTGAATCAATGAAGGGGTATGAATGCGCCCTGTAGGTAGCTGTCGGCCAGTTCCCGGGAGGGGGCTGGCCGGCAGTGGTTCACAGGGAGCGGGTGCAGAAGTAGAAGTCCGAGCACTCGTAATCGCCGGATTCCATTCGAGCATTGGCGGCAGCGGCGGTTTTTGCCGGAGGCACGATAACCTTGTCGCCGGGTTGCCAGCCTTCCGGTGTGGCCACGCCATTTTCGTCACTGGTCTGCAGGGCATCCAGCAGGCGCAGGAACTCGGGAATGGAGCGGCCATTGCTCATCGGGTAGTAGACCATGGCACGCAGAATGCCATCGGGATCAATCATGAAGGTGGCCCGCACCGCTGACGTATCCGCCGCCCCGGGGTGGATCATGCCGTAGGCATTGGCCACGTTCATTTTCAGATCTTCGATGATGGGGAAGGGAATCTCCACGCCGAAGTTCTGCTTGATGTTACGCATCCAGGCGATATGGGAATGGATGCTGTCGATAGACAACCCCAGCAGTTCGCAATTGCGCTTGGCGAATTCAGGGGCAGCCTGGGCAAACGCCATGAACTCAGTGGTGCAGACCGGAGTGAAGTCCGCCGGGTGGGAAAACAGGATCAGCCACTTGCCGCGATAATCCGCCAGGGATTTTTCGCCGTCGGTGGTCAGGGCCGTGAAGTCGGGGGCCGGTTCGTTGAGATGGGGCATGCCGGTTTGCCTGGGGGTTTCTGCGTCCATGTTTGATGCTCCTTGTCCGTGATCAGTTATGTCATTGGTGGTTTCCCTTTTTCTGTCTTTCAGGCGCCGGAGCCGGACAGCTTCCCGGCGTGTCGTGTCTTGATCAGGGAAAGGAGAAACTCAGCGATTACAGTTGACGCCTGTTACCGGAAAGGCATGTTGATCTGCATCAAGAGATGGTGTGCATGGTGGACGACTGGCTGAAAGGGTGAGCGGGTTCGAGAGGCGAATTCGCTGGATTGACGGGCGGTGCGCTGAGTGTGGGTGTCCCCTCTTCGCGGAGAGGCTATCCTGGCGGGGTTTGATGGGGAGGCTATTGCCAATGGTGACCCTGCCGAGGTTCTGACTCTGGAGCCGGACTGTGAAAAGGGCGAGACTGGCTCCACAGGCTACCTTCGCAGTAGCAATGGATAGGGCAGACGCAACATCAAGGAGTGAATGATGAAAGCCTGGGTGATTCATGAGGCCGGTGGGCCCGAACAGTTTCAGCTTGAAGATCTTGATACCCCTGAACCTCGAGCGGGGTGGTCGCTTATCCGTGTTCGCGCCTTCGGCCTGAACCGGTCGGAATGGTTCACGCGCATCGGCGAATCCCCGACGGTCCGTTTTCCCCGTGTACTCGGCATCGAATGTGTGGGCGAAATTGTCGACGCGGGAGGTCTGGAGCTGTCACCGGGCGCCAAGGTCGCGGCCATCATGGGGGGCATGGGCAGGCGGTTCGATGGTTCCTATGCGGAATATGTGCTGGTGCCCCATGAATGTGTTTTCCCGGTACGCACTACACTGCCCTGGGAAACCCTGGCAGCGCTGCCGGAAATGCTACAGACCACCCATGGTTCCCTTCATGTCGGGCTCGAGATTGACCGTGCCGAATCGCTGCTGATTCGCGGCGGTACCTCATCCATCGGCATGGCCGCCCTGGCACTGGCCAAGCAGGCCGGGTTAACCGTGGGTGCGACCACGCGCAACCCGGAAAAAGCAGAGGTCCTCCGTGCCGCTGGCGCCGACGAAGTGTGGATCGATGATGGCGACATTCACTCACAGATTGCCGCCCAGCGCGCGGCGCCCTATGACCGGGTGCTGGAGCTGATTGGTGCCACCACCCTGCTGGATTCCCTGCGCTGTGTTGGGCAAGGGGGAATTGTCTGCATGACTGGCATCCTGGGCGGTGAATGGGTGCTCAACGACTTTCACCCCATGGGTGATATCCCAACCGCCGTAAAGCTGACCTCCTACAGTGGCGGAGCGGCAGATTTATCCCGGGAGCAACTGCAGCGCTATATCGATGCCGTGGAAAGTGGCATGCTGCAAATAACAACCGGGCCCCGCTTTGCGTTCGAGGAACTCGTGGAGGCCCATCGGCTGATGGATGCCAACCAGGCAGGAGGCAAGACCGTGGTGCGTGGTTGCGAATGACCTCAAGGTGAAAGAATAGCCAAAAGGAGCCTGCAGCATCCGGCTCCTTTTTCTGTCTGTGCGACCAGATCTGCCGTATCGGCGTTTCGGGCCATCAGCGGTGATGCTGGTCTGTGTTGCTTGTCGTCTATTCCCACTCCGGGGTTGTCTACAGCTGCCTCAGCCACGGCGGCCAGAACTTCCAGTGCCAACTCAATCGCGCCCGCCAGGAACTGACGCAAAGCTCTCTGAGTGACCCGTCCCTGTTTCTGATCGAGATCACCATGCTGTTGGGGTCTGCGCAGCAGAGTGCGTTTAATGAGGCATTCAGATAGAGGGAGGGGCTATCGCCGGGTGTGTGGTGGGAAAGAGTGCGGTGCGTGTCCCCAATTTCCGAGGCCTCGCTGGACAAGGGTGCGAACAAGATTGAGGATAAGCAACTCAAAGCGGAAATTGATGAGTTGCTTGGGAGTTTGTTGGTGGGGCAGGAGGAGAAATAAGGGGCGCAACGAGTCTGAGCTCGGCTCCCCGATCAGTGCGCGAAAGTGATGGGGTTTGGGAGATATGAATCTCGGCATACTGTGAAACCCAAGCGGGTGTCTGGCCCTGGTTCGCGTTTCTTAATTAATTGGGTGGCATAGTGAATACTTTTTTTGCTCTTGTAGTGGTCGGCGCATTATTCATGGTTTGTATTTTCGGGTTGAGTTGGTGGCTAACTAGCAAAGCCTGGATGGATAATGAAAAGTCTGCATCCATTTTTTCAGCAGGTTTGTCTTCTTTTGTTTTTATGTTAATGCCTGTCCTGGTAGACGGACCGATCCGTAATAAATATTACGAGAGAGTTGATGATTATTATTTCTACATTGGTCCATTCGTCTTTTTTATCGCGATGCTGTGGGTTTCTTGCTTTGTGGGCGATGAGTAGCACAGGAGTACGGCTGGACTCACCAACACTTGGCAGGTTCTCCGCTCTCTCCTGTAGTGTGCTCAATGGAAATGGGAGGTCCGACCCCGGTTTCCCTCAGTGATTGTCTAATTACTGCACGCCCTGTCTTCCCGCCGGGTCTTTGTTCGCGGTCGCCATATCTGTACGCCGCCCGGAACCAGGTATTCAGAGACGGTTTTAAACCAGAGTAGCCCCTGGATGTTGCCGTTGAGCCTGATCTTTCCCTGGCGCATGCCGACAAAAAACAGCCTCTGATCGTCCAGCAGCTGGATCAGGGTGGTTGCCCCATAGTCGGCGTCCTTGAAACTCACGGAAATATGGCAGCGCTCGCGCAGGCCGGCACCGCTGCGAACGCGATTGGGACTGAAATGGAACCAGCGAGCGATGCGCCCGTCTTGGGTGCGCCACACCATCATGATGTTGCGCCGTTGCAGCTCCTTGCGAAAAGCCGGGTCCCGCCATGCCAGCCAGCGCAGACGCAGGGCGACAAACAGCAGGATAAGGCGAAAGGCCAGGCGATGTTTTCTCCTGGCCAGCCATGCATGGGAGCGGGTGGTGAGTCGCGGGGCTGGAGGCATTCTTGTTCTGTGGGCTTGTTGTGGTGAGCGAACCTTAGCAGTTGGAGCGAGCGGGGGCACGTGTGAATTAAGAAGGTCAGCAGGAGACCGTAAGCAGTTGGTTCCTGTGGAGTGCCTCTCTGGTAAGTTATGCGTGCCCCTATCGCCTATCATCGATCTAACGCGGAAATCGGCGGGGAGCACGCAAAGCGTTCGATAAGTGCTCTTTGATAAGTTTCCGGTTTTTCGTTTTAAGTTTGCGGGTGCCCCTTCTTGATTCTCTTTATCTCAGATACAGCTAAGTACTCGTGGGACATGTTAGGGATGAAGTCCGTTGGCCACTCGGTTTTAAAAGTACATAAAAGTTTGTATTGATAAGGTGCGCTAGGATTAACTTTTTTAATAGAAAAAATCTTTTCTCTGATTTCATTATGATTGATAAGATAGCTGATATCGCTACTCAAGTACCTTGGGCAGTAGCCAATTTTCATGCCTTTTTCACTATCGAACAAGGCTACGGCATTTTTGTCATAAGGATGCGACTCTAGTTTGTACCCAATTTTTGTTTCTGTGTTCAAAGTTTGAATGTTGTTCCTCTCGGATTCAGAAAGGTGGCTGATTCCATTGCATAAAAAATCAATACGATATTCCGATAGGCTATGTTTCTGAGGGTGCGGAATAACTCTGAAGTTATCAGTGGATCTTTCTGCGCCGGTAATGGATAGAATATCAATGGCGCTTTCTTCATCGTCAATATCCAGCCATTCAAGAATGTTTTTATATTCGGCCCTGTTCTTGTTGACAAGCCTGTTTCTGAAGAAGGGGAAGATTTCCTCTGATTCATAGACTTTATTGATATCATCTAGGTGAGAGAATTTTTTAAATCTAGGGTTTTCAACTGCGCCTAGGGTGTAATTCAGACGGTAAACATTCCTGATGTCGTCGTAGGTTAGTTTGGCAACGGGGTGCCAGCACCTTGTGATTTTATCTTGCCATGCGATGAAAACAGATTTCATTTCAAATCCTTGGCTAGGGCAGCAATTCTATTGCTGTTCTCAACGATGATGGAAAGTGAAAAACTTTTTTCTGGATCGGACATTATCTCACTTGGCACCTTATCAAAAATTTCCTTTAGCTTGTCGAATTCGATGTCTTGCAAAGCTTTCGACCAAGCTGAAAGAGCTTTAGGGCTGCGTCTCGAGAAGTCTCCAAGTGCTTCGATGGTTTTTAGTCGCTTTCCCGATTTGTCGTAGAGCTGAGACTTTGCTTTATTGACATATGTAGAAACCATCTGCCCTTTGTCTTTGGTATTTAGTCGAGATATTCGGTTTTCATCGGACTCATTTCTTCCCATTGATGCCGCATGATCAAAGCTAGGGCTTAAATGCAGTGTTTCTTCTTCTGTACTTACGATTCCCCAGTTTTCCTCATGCCTGTCTTGATTGGATATTAGGCAATCAAGAACGAGGTATCCACAAAAGAAGTCTGCGGCAGTTTTGATGTTGGGTAATGAGTTCCAGCCAGCAGGTTTCAAAACGTTCATCGTTTCTAGAGCTGCATGTATCCGTCCTGCCGTATGGTAATTTTTACGTTCTTCAATTTTTCCGCCTTTCCCTTTGCTATATTTGGTTATGAACTCATTTGCAAAAACAAGGGTTTCGTTTTCTCGAATAAAGTTTTTGGAGATAATCCCGCTTCTTCCATGATGAGTTGCAAGATGAATTTCAGGTGCGGGAATTTTAAGTAATAAACAAATCTCATAGGCGCATTTTTCGGCCCAGTTCTCTCCGGGCCGGATAATTAACTCTCCAGAGGAGTTAATGGTTTCGTTAGATTTGAATAACCAGTTTGTGCCTTTTTCATCTTCATACCAAAACTTTGATTTTGTTCCCATTTGTTCAATGTTCGCTGGCTCATGATG
>NZ_JBNPEC010000158.1:0-37624 GCF_051117345.1 Alcanivorax sp. | reverse complement strand
CCTGCATGTGCCCTCTGACGTTATTGTCGATGCGTCCATGCCGGCGATGATTCGCCAGGGCGGGAAAATGTATGGCGCAGACGGCAAGCTGAAAGACACCAAGGCCGTCATTCCTGAAAGCACCTATGCCACCATCTATCAGGAAGTCATCAATTTCTGCAAAACCCATGGCGCCTTTGACCCGGTGACCTGTGGTTCTGTGCCTAATGTGGGGTTAATGGCGCAGAAAGCCGAAGAATATGGCTCTCACGACAAGACCTTCGAAGTAAAAGCAGACGGGACCATGCGTATCGTCCGTGAAGATGGTCAGGTGCTACTGACCCATGAGGTGGAGAAGGGCGATATCTGGCGCATGTGTCAGGCGAAGGACCTGCCTATCCGCGATTGGGTGAAGCTGGCGGTGAATCGTGCCCGGCAAAGCGGCACCCCTGCCATTTTCTGGCTGGATAAAGAACGAGCCCATGATGCGCAGCTTATCCGGAAGGTGAGAAAATACCTGAAGGACCATGATACCGAGGGGCTTGATATTCGCATCATGTCTCCAGTCCAGGCGATCCGCTATACCATGGAGCGGATGATCCGCGGCAAGGACACCATTTCGGTGACGGGTAATGTGTTGCGGGATTATCTGACGGATCTGTTCCCGATCCTGGAGCTCGGTACTAGCGCCAAGATGCTGTCCATTGTCCCTTTGATGGCTGGCGGCGGTCTCTATGAAACCGGTGCTGGCGGCTCTGCGCCGAAGCATGTGCAGCAATTCACTGAAGAAAACCACCTGCGGTGGGATTCGCTCGGCGAATTTCTGGCCCTGTCGGTGTCCATTGAAGAGCTCGGCGAAAAGTATGGCAACAAGAAGGCCATGGTGATTGCCGCAGCCCTGGATAAAGCCAATGAGCAGTATCTTGAGCAGAACAAGTCACCGTCACGGAAGGTGGGAGAACCTGACAACCGGGTCAGCCATTTCTATGTGGCCATGTACTGGGCTCAGGCACTGGCTGCACAGGATGATGACGCTGAGTTGAAAAACAAATTCAGTGCCATTGCTTCCGCGCTTACCGAAAACGAAGATGCCATCGTCAAGGAAATGATAGCGGTGCAAGGTTCCCCTATTGATATTGGTGGTTACTATAACCCTGACTTCAGCAAGGTCTCCGCTGCCATGCGGCCAAGCGCCACCTTCAACAATATTCTGGATAAACTGTAGCGTCACAGGCAAAGGAAAAAGCCGGCGAAAGCCGGCTTTTTTTATGTCAGTCTGTTGCTGCTTCCTGGAGCGAATATCGCTTGAGGAAAGAAGAGTAGGGTGCCTGCAGGTGAAGGCTGCATCACGGTAAATCCGCGGTTCAACCCCTGATGTTCGCTGTCTTCTTGTCGGTGCTATACTCGCCGACAGGCGCCTAATTCGCTTTTATTCAGAGGGAGTAGTGTAGATGGGATACCAAAAGATCACGGTGCCCGCAGACGGTGACAAAATCACGGTTAATGCGGACCTGTCCCTGAATGTCCCCAACCACCCGATTATTCCTTATATCGAAGGGGACGGCATTGGTGTTGATATCTCACCAGTGATGATGAACGTGGTTAATGCGGCAATCGAAAAAGCCTATGGTACCAAGCGCGGCATTACCTGGATGGAGGTCTATGCCGGAGAAAAGGCCACCGTCGTTTACGGGCCCGATGTCTGGCTGCCCGAAGAGACCCTGGAAGCCCTTCGCGAATTCACCGTGGGTATCAAGGGGCCGCTGACCACACCGGTCGGTGGCGGCATCCGCTCTCTGAACGTGGCCCTGCGTCAGGAGCTGGATCTATACACCTGTATGCGCCCGGTACGCTACTTCGAAGGGGTTCCGAGCCCGGTGGTTCACCCGGAACTCACTGACATGATCATCTTCCGCGAGAACTCTGAAGATATCTATGCGGGCATCGAGTGGGCTGCGGATAGCCCGGAAGCGACCAAACTGATCCGTTTTCTGCGTGAGGAAATGGGCGTTACCCAGATTCGTTTCCCGGAAGGCTGCGGTATCGGCATCAAGCCGGTGTCCCGTGAAGGGACCCAGCGACTGGTTCGCAAGGCGATCCAGTACGCCATCGACAATGACAAGGATTCTGTCACCCTGGTGCACAAAGGCAACATCATGAAGTACACCGAGGGGGCCTTTAAAGACTGGGGTTATCAGCTTGCCGGCGAGCGTTTCGGCGCAGAATTGCTGGATGGCGGCCCCTGGATGACCATGAAGAATCCGCGTACCGGCAAGGAAATCATCATCAAGGATGTGATTGCGGATGCGTTCCTCCAGCAGATCCTGATGCGTCCAGCCGACTACAGCGTGATTGCCACCCTGAACCTGAACGGTGACTACATTTCCGATGCTCTGGCAGCGGAAGTGGGGGGTATTGGTATTGCTCCAGGCGCCAACATCGGTGGTTCCGTGTCCCTGTTCGAGGCGACCCACGGCACCGCACCGAAGTACGCCGGTCAGGACAAGGTGAACCCGGGGTCACTGATTCTGTCAGCGGAAATGATGCTGCGTCATATGGGGTGGAATGATGCAGCGGACCTGATCATCAATGGTGTGGAAGGGGCAATTGCCGCCAAGACCGTGACCTACGACTTCGAGAGGTTGATGCCGGATGCCACCTTGCTGAAGTGCTCTGAATTCGGTGATGCAGTGATTGAGCATATGGGTATCTGATCAGCCAGATACCCGCTCATGGTGCTATCAGGAAGGCGTCGACTGGTTTTCAGCGGCGCTTTCTTCGTTATCGGCTTCGACGTATTCCCCATCAGCGCGTAGATTGACGGCGTGAAAGCCCTTGTTGGCGGGCTGAACCTCGTATTCCACGGGCTGCCCTGCCTTCAGGCTTTTATAGCCATCCATCTGGATATAGGAGTAGTGGACGAAAAGGTCCTCTCCCCCTTCATCTGGCCTGACAAACCCGTACCCCTTGGCATTGTTAAACCACTTTACTCGTCCCGTTGCCATGGTCCTTCCCTCTTGCCTATCCAATGGCTGTCATTGTTTGTTGTTATCCCCGGGCCGACTGCTACGGTAAACTGGTAACCGGAGTTATCGTGCAACTTTTAAACATGCGTCGCAGGGTGTCAAGCCCGTGAAATATTCACAGGGTCAGGGATTGAAAAATCCGCTACCGCCCATCATTTCTTCATTGCCTGCTGACGCCAGCAGGGTTACAACGGTTTTGAGGCTTTATGAACTGGCAACAACAAGGGCACTCGGTAATGGCTCACGGAAAAGATGATCTCCGTAACGGGCCTGCAGATACCCCTTCCGACCCGGATCGCCATGGCGATCTGGCAGTGGAAGAGGCCAGGCCGAAGTTGAAGCCCCCCTCCATGTACAAGGTGTTGATGCTCAATGATGACTACACCCCCATGGATTTTGTGGTAGAGATACTGGAAGACTTCTTCAATCTGGGCCGCGAGCAGGCCACCCGTGTCATGCTCACGGTTCATACCGAAGGAAAGGCGGTGTGCGGGGTGTACCCCCAGGATATCGCCGAAACGAAAGCCACTCAGGTGGTGGAATATGCCCGTGAAAATCAGCATCCGCTGATGTGTCAGGTGGAGAAGGCCTGATTCAGGCCCCCCAACTGAATGTCCGGGTACTGCAGTGAGGTAGCCTTATGCTCAGCAAAGAACTGGAAATGACGCTCAACGAAGCGTTCCGCCATGCACGTAGCCACCGGCATGAATTCATGACCGTTGAGCATTTGCTGCTGGCGCTGCTGGATAACGAGGCGGCCGTCGAGGTTCTGCGTGCCTGTAGCGCAGATCTGGAGGAACTGCGCGATTCGTTAAGCCAGTTTATCGAGGATTCCACGCCGCTATTGCCGGAAAGCGACCCGGACCGCGATACCCAGCCAACCCTGGGCTTCCAGCGGGTGCTGCAGCGTGCGGTGTTCAGCGTGCAATCTTCCGGCAAGAAAGAGGTGACTGGCGCCAATGTGGTGGTGGCTATCTTCAATGAGCAGGAAAGCCAGGCAGTGTATTTCCTCAACTGCCAGGATATCCATCGCCTGGATGTGGTGAACTTTATTGCTCACGGCATCTCCCAGGTGCAGGACGCGGAGCCGTCCATGGAGGCGGAACAGGACATGGAGAACGGCGGTGAGAGTGCGCCGGCCAGTGCCCTGGAAAACTACGCCAGCAACCTGAATGAACTGGCTCGCGCTGACCGCATTGATCCCCTGGTGGGGCGTGCCTTTGAGATCGAGCGAGCTGCGCAGATTCTCTGCCGTCGCCGTAAGAACAACCCGCTGCTGGTGGGCGAACCCGGTGTCGGCAAGACCGCCATCGCCGAAGGCCTGGCCCGCATGATCGTTGAAGAGAAGGTACCAGCACCGCTGCTGGATGCCACTGTCTACTCGCTGGATCTGGGTGCGTTGCTGGCCGGCACCAAGTACCGGGGCGATTTCGAGAAGCGCCTGAAGTCGGTGCTGGCTGAGCTGAAGAAAGACCCGAACTCGATTCTTTTCATCGATGAGATTCACACCATCATTGGAGCGGGTGCGGCTTCCGGTGGCGTCATGGATGCCTCCAATCTGCTCAAACCGATGCTGGCCAGCGGTGAACTGAAGTGCATGGGCTCAACCACCTTCCAGGAATACCGGGGCGTGTTCGAGAAGGACCGTGCCTTGTCACGTCGATTCCAGAAGATCGATGTGGTGGAACCCTCCGTGGAGGACACCGTGGGTATTCTCAAGGGGCTGAAGAGCCGTTTCGAGAAGCACCATGATGTGAGCTATAGCGATGCGGCCCTGAAAGCGGCGGCGGAACTGAGTGCCCGCTATATCAATGATCGCTTTCTGCCTGATAAGGCCATCGATGTGATCGACGAGGTCGGTGCCTGGCAGCGCCTGCGCCCGGAAGACCAGCGCAAGCACACCATCGACGAATCTGACGTGGAAGACATGGTGGCCAAGATTGCCCGCATTCCTCCGAAACAGGTGTCTTCTTCCGACAAGGAGCTGCTGCGCAACCTGGAGCGGGATCTGAAGATGACCGTGTTTGGCCAGGAAGAGGCCATCGACACCATCTCGGCGGCCATCAAGCTGTCCCGTGCCGGGCTCAAGGGCGAGCACAAGCCCATTGGCAGCTTCATGTTTGCCGGCCCCACCGGTGTGGGTAAAACCGAAGTGAGCCGTCAGCTTGCCCGGGCTCTGGGTGTGGAGCTGGTGCGTTTTGACATGTCCGAGTACATGGAGCGTCACACCGTCAGCCGCCTGATTGGGGCGCCGCCGGGTTATGTGGGTTATGACCAGGGTGGGCTGCTTACCGAAGCGGTAACGAAGACGCCGCACTGTGTGCTGTTGCTCGACGAGATCGAAAAGGCTCACCCGGAAGTGTTCAATATCCTGTTGCAGGTTATGGATAACGCCACTCTGACCGATAACAACGGTCGCAAAGCGGACTTCCGTAACGTGATTCTGATCATGACCACCAACGCTGGAGCTGACGTTCTCAACAAACGTTCCATCGGCTTTACCGAGCAGGACCACAGCACCGATGGTATGGAGGTGCTGAAGAAGGTGTTCACGCCCGAATTCCGCAATCGCCTGGATGGCACTATCCAGTTCCTGTCGCTTACCAGCGAAGTTATTCTCGGTGTGGTCGACAAGTTCCTGGTGGAGCTTCAGGCACAGCTGGACGAGAAGGGCGTGGTGCTCAACGTGGACAAGGCCGCCCGAACCTGGCTGGCAGATAAGGGCTACGACAAGGATATGGGTGCACGCCCCATGGCGCGCCTGATCCAGGAGCAGCTCAAGAAGCCGCTGGCGGAAAAGTTGCTGTTCGGAGAACTGTCTGAAAACGGTGGCCAGGTCGATGTGACCGAGAAAAACGGCCAGCTGTCGCTCACCGTGAAGGCAGCGGAACCGGAGCCAGCGTGAACATAAGCAGTTAACAGTGAATAGTTAACAGCTAAGGAAAAACAAAAATACCCCCGGCTCTGCGAAGAGTCGGGGGTATTTTTTTAGCGGTTAACTGTTACGTATTAACGGTTAAACACTATTTCATGCGGAACGTAATACGGCCCTTGCTCAGGTCATAGGGGGACATTTCCACCTTGACCCGGTCGCCGGTGAGAATGCGGATATAGAATTTACGCATCTTCCCGGAGATATGGGCGGTAATAACATGACCGTTGTCCAGCTTCACACGGAACATCGTGTTAGGCAGGGTTTCAACGATGACACCTTCTAGTTCAATCTGCTCTTCTTTCGCCATCCAACGAATACCTTGGGTTACCGGCTATTAGCGGGCGCAATTGTGCCGGAAAAGACGCCGGGCTGCAAAAGAAGTTGGGCAGCGGTTAAAAAGCGGGTTATTTAGCGCATTCCTGTTGGTCTGGAGAAGTGATTCAGTCCGGGTCGAACTCTTTCCAGGCGCCACTGCGGAGGATTTCCAGGGGGCGGTACTGGCTTTTGTATTCCATCTTCTGGCATTGATGAATCCAGTAGCCCAGATACAGGTAGGGGAGTTCCAGGTGTTGGCAGTGGCGGATCTGCCAGAGCAGCGCCATCACTCCCAGGCTGCGCTCAGGGAGCTGGGGATCAAAGAAGGTGTAGACGGCAGAAAGCCCATCTTCCAGTTGGTCGGTGACCGCCACGGCCAGCAAGGTTTCGCCCTGGCGAAAGCAGTAAAAATGGGTATCCGCCCAGTCACAGGTCAGAAAATTAGTGAATTGCTCCTCTGAAGGGGGATACATATCCCCGTCACCATGACGTTGGTCGATATAGGCCGCGTAGAGTTTGTAGAATTCGCGGGTGTAGCGAGCTGGCTCCCGCTGGACCGTGAGATCCTGATTGGCCTTTTCAATGCGCCGGTGGCGGCGACGGGGGCGGAAATCCGCCACTCGTACCCGGGCCGGTATGCAGGCGTTACAGCCCTCGCAGTGGGGGCGATACAGATAATCACCGCTGCGACGAAACCCCAGCAAGCTCAGTTCGCTATAGAGCTCTGGTGACAGTTTGGCCTGTGGGTCCACAAACAGGGTAGAGGCCTGGCGGTCTTCCAGGTAACTGCAGCTGTGGGCCGGGGTGCGGAAAAATCGCAGCGTGGACAGATCGGTCATGCCTTCAGTGTAGTGGAAATAACGCCAGACGCCAGATGTGAGGTGCAGGAAGTAGAAATCCAAACAAGGCGCTGATGCCTGCTGGCATTGGAGCTCTGGTGCTGCATCATTGGCGTCAGGCGTCAGGCGTCAGGCGTCAGGCGTCAGCACCAGTGATCGGTTCCATTCAGTGTCAGGCCATCGTTCAGCCATTGGGGCGTCAGGGACCAGTTCTTTCAACAATCCCTCGAAGGTAGGGCGGTCGATCAGTTCGGCGCCCAGTGTGAGCAGGTGCGGGTTCTCGACCTGGGCGTCGATAAGCTGGATGCCGAGAGTGGGTGCCAGGGTCCGCAAGGCGGCAAAGGCCATCTTGGAGCCGTTAGGCTGCGGGGAGACCATGGATTCGCCGAAGAAGACCCCGCCCAGCTTGATGCCGTAGACACCACCGGCAATCTGCCCATCCTGCCAGATTTCCAGGCTGTGGGCGTAGCCAAGGGTATTCAGATGCACATAGGCCGCGATCATCTCCTCACTGATCCAGGTGCCCGAGCCATCAGCGCGTGGAGCAGCGCACAGGCGCATCACAGACTCGAACGCCCGATCAAGGGTGACGGTGAAATCGGTACGGCGCAGGTGGCGTGTCAGGCTGCGACTGACATGAATCCGTTGCGGATGGATCACGCAGCGTGGGGCAGGAGACCACCACAGGATTGGCTGGTAGTCCGCGTCATACCAGGGAAAGATGCCCAACGAATAAGCCCGGAGAAGAGTCTCCGGGCTCAAGTCGGCCCCGGCGGCCAGAAGGCCTTCCGGGTCGCTCAGGGCGGTATGGGTGTCCGGGAACGCCGTTCCCGGTTCCAGCCACGGCACCATGCCTTAGTGGTTCAGGTTGTCCAGATACTTCTCCGCATCCAGAGCGGCCATGCAGCCGGCCCCGGCAGAGGTAACCGCCTGACGGTAGACATGATCAGCCACGTCGCCGGCGGCAAATACGCCCTCGACAGTGGTCGCAGTGGCATTGCCTTCGATGCCACTGTGGATCTTGATGTAGCCGTCATTCATGTCCAGCTGGCCCTGGAAGATATCCGTGTTCGGTTTGTGGCCGATGGCAATAAACACGCCCTGCAGCTCGAGATCCTTGCTGCCTTCGCCCTTGGTGGACTGGATGCGCATGCCGGTAACACCGCTGTCATCGCCCAGCACCTCTTCGAGGGTATGGTCCCACTCGACGCTGATATTGTCTTTGGCGAGCAGCTTGTCCTGGAGGATTTTCTCCGCACGCAGGCTGTCGCGGCGATGTACCAGGGTCACGTGTTCAGCGATATGCGACAGGTACAACGCCTCCTCGACAGCGGTGTTGCCGCCGCCGATAACGGCTACCCGCTGGTTCTTGTAGAAGAAACCATCACAGGTGGCGCAGGCGGAGACGCCTCGGCCCATAAAGGCTTCCTCGGATTCCAGCCCCAGATACATGGCGGTGGCACCGGTAGCGATGATCAGGGCATCACAGGTGTAAGTGCCGCTATCCCCTTTGAGAGTAAAGGGGCGATTGCGGACATCCACTTCGTTGATGTGGTCGTACACCATTTCCGTCTCAAAGCGCTCGGCATGCTGCTGCATGCGCACCATCAGGTCGGGGCCCTGCAAGCCTTCCACGTCCCCGGGCCAGTTATCCACCTCGGTGGTGGTGGTGAGCTGCCCACCCGGCTGAATCCCGGTAATGACCACCGGCTTCAGGTTGGCACGGGCGGCATAAACGGCGGCGGTGTAACCCGCAGGGCCGGAACCGAGGATAATCAGGCGATGGTGCTGCACGTCGCTCATTGAGAACTCCAGTTGATAGGTAAGGACAGGTACTGATGGCTCCCCAACAAATGGGGGCGCCGCCCTGCGCATTCAAGGCGTGTGAAAACTACCGTAAAACAGGGGGTTCGTGAAGCCTATAAGTGTCATAGGATTAGCCAACTGTGACCAGCTCGGGCAGGCAGTCGAGAGGATTTGTGCGATAATCCCCGCCGGCCCGTCAGTGGCGGGGCGACAAAGCTGGCCGCTCCCTGCGGGATTGACTACAATCGCAATAATTTCAATTCGTTATCGGCACTTCCTTAAGCTTAACTTTATGAATTCAAGGGGTAAGGCGTGAGTAAAACGGTTGCCGGGCAAGGACAGTCCGGGTTTTCCCGCCATCTCAAGCGCGGTTTGATCGAGGGCATGGTGATCGCCCTGATCGCCCTGTGCCTGTATCTGCTGCTAGCGCTGATCAGCTTCGACAGCCGCGATCCGGGTTGGTCCTACGTGGGCAATGTGGACGCCGTGCGCAATGCTGCCGGCCGCGCCGGCGCGTTCAGCGCCGATCTGTTGCTGGGCCTGTTCGGTTATATGGCGTACCTGTTTCCGGTGCTGGTGGGCTTCTGGGCCACCAAGGTGCTGCGTGAGCGTCACGCCGGCTTGCCTGGCAGCTGGCCATTATTCAGCCTGCGGCTGGTAGGTTTCGTGCTGACCATGCTGGCCGGCACCGCGCTCTCTTACATGCACTTTACCGTGGGGGATGCCTTGCCCGAAGGGGCTGGCGGGATTCTCGGTCACGAAGTCGGCGCCGCGGCGCTGGACGGTTTCAATCCCCTGGGCGGTAGCCTGATCATGGTTGCCCTGTTCCTGATCGGGGTCACCATCTTTACCGATCTGTCCTGGATTGCCCTCGCCGAGGGCCTGGGAGCCATGGTGCTGGGTGCCTTCGAGAAAATCCCGGCCTGGTGGCAGGCGCGTCGTAAGCGGCGTGAAGAAGTGCAGCAGAAGAAACAGGCCCATGAAAAGCGCGCCAAGGTGATCAGCGAGGCCAAGAAAAAAGCGGAGACCCGCACACCGCCCAAGATAGCGAAACCGGCCAAGCCGGTCGAGAAGAGCGCGCGAGTCCACAAAGAGAAGCAGCAGAAGCTGTTTACCACGGAAGTGAGTGGTGAATTGCCACCACTGGTGTTGTTGGACCCGGTAGAAGAGGCCAAGGGTGGTTTCTCCGAGGAAGCCCTGGAAGGCATGTCCCGGCTACTGGAAATCAAGCTCAAGGATTTCAATATCGAGGCCGAGGTGGTAGCGGTGCAGCCCGGCCCGGTGATTACTCGTTTCGAAATTCAGCCTGCACCGGGTATCAAGGTGTCGCGGATCACCAATCTTGCCAAGGATCTGGCCCGTTCCCTGGCTGTGATCAGCGTGCGCGTGGTTGAGGTGATTCCCGGCAAGACCACCGTGGGTATCGAGATTCCCAACGAGCAGCGGGAAATGATCCGCTTTACCGAGGTGGTCGGCACCCAGATGTTCGACCAGTCGCCGTCGCCGCTGACCATGGCGCTGGGTAAGGATATTGCCGGCAATCCAGTGATGGCAGACCTGGCCAAGATGCCACACTTACTGGTGGCAGGTACCACCGGTTCCGGTAAGTCCGTGGGCGTGAACGCCATGCTGTTGTCCATGCTGTTCAAGTCGAACCCGGAAGACGTGCGGCTGATCCTGATTGACCCCAAGATGCTGGAACTGGCGGTCTACGATGGCATTCCCCACCTGCTGACCCCGGTGGTCACCGACATGAAGGAAGCCGCCGGTGCCCTGCGCTGGGGCGTCGGTGAGATGGAGCGTCGCTATCGGCTGATGGCATCCATGGGGGTACGTAACCTGTCCGGCTATAATCGCAAGGTGGCGGACGCCAAGAAGGCGGGCCAGCCCCTCAAGGACCCCATGTGGAAGCCGGACGACCCCATGAACCTGGAGGAAGAGGCACCGCTGGCGGAACATCTGCCGTACATCGTCATCGTTATCGATGAATTTGCCGACATGATGATGATCGTCGGCAAGAAGGTGGAAGAGCTGATTGCGCGTATTGCCCAGAAGGCCCGGGCGGCGGGCATTCACCTGATTCTTGCCACCCAGCGCCCATCCGTGGACGTCATTACCGGCCTGATCAAGGCCAACGTGCCCTCGCGAATCGGCTTCCAGGTGTCTTCCAAGATCGATTCCCGCACGGTGCTGGACCAGGGCGGGGCGGAGCAACTGCTCGGCCACGGCGACATGCTTTATTTGCCCGGTGGCAAAAGTGTTCCGGAACGGGTTCACGGTGCCTTTGTCTCAGATGAAGAGGTACACCGTGTCTGTGACGATTGGCGCAAGCGCGGAGAGCCCAACTATCTGGAAGAAATTCTCGATGGTGGCAGTGACCTCAATGCGCCCATGCCCGGTATGGAAAGTGCCGGTGGTGGGGGCGATGACGAAAACGACCCGCTTTACGACGAGGCGGTGGCTTACGTGACCCAGTCGCGCCGGGCCTCCATTTCTTCCGTGCAGCGGAAACTAAAAATCGGCTACAACCGCGCCGCCCGTCTGGTGGAAGCCATGGAAATGGCCGGGGTTGTGACTGAGGCGGGGAATAACGGCCAGCGTGAAGTGCTGGCGCCGCCGCCGGTATAACAAGGAGTTTTGATGCGTAAGCTGGTAACCGGACTATTGATCATGCCGTCCCTGTTGTGGGCGGCTCCCACTGACGAACTGCTGTCCAAGCTGCAGAAGCTGGAGTCCATGAAGGGCCAGTTCGAACAGATGGTGCTGGATCAGGGTGGCACCCACATGCAGGAAGCGGAAGGGGAGTTTCAGGTGGCCCGGGGCAACCGCTTCTACTGGTCCACGGAGATGCCCTTCGAGCAACTGGCAGTGTCCGATGGCAATACCGTCTGGGTCTATGACCAGGATCTGGAGCAGGTAGTCGTGCGCCCTCTCAGCCAGGATCTGGGCCAGACCCCGGCCTTGTTGTTTGGTGGTAAGCCCGCCGATGTGGCCGAAGCCTTCACCATTTCCGAGCGCAGCCGGGAGGCAGAAACGATTACCTATCGGCTGAAGCCGAAAGGGAAGGATCCGTTGTTTGACCAGCTGGATGTGACCTTCCAGGGCGACCAGCCAAGCTCCATGCGCCTGCAGGATGCCCTGGGTCAGCAGACCGTGATCGATTTTCGCGATTTGGTGGTCAACACGGGCATTGATGCCTCCCTGTTCAACTTCGTGCCGCCGGAAGGCACGGATGTCATTCAGCAACAGCAATGAACGACCTGTTCGCCACCGATGCCGCCCAGCAGGCCCAGCCCCTTGCGGCGCGCCTGCGCCCCGCCTCGCTGGACGAGTACGTGGGCCAGCAGCATCTGGTGGGCGAGGGTAAGCCGTTTCGCCAGGCCCTGGAGCGCGGCCAACTGCATTCCATGATCCTGTGGGGTCCGCCCGGCACCGGCAAAACCACCCTGGCCCTGATTCTGGCTCAGGCGGTGGATGCGGCCTTTATTACGCTTTCCGCGGTGCTGTCGGGGGTGAAGGATATCCGTGCCGCGGTGGAGCAGGCTCAGGTGCGCCTGGGGCAGGGTCGTCGCACGGTGCTGTTCGTTGACGAAGTACATCGTTTCAACAAGGCCCAGCAGGATGCGTTCCTTCCCCATGTGGAGGAGGGCACCATTACCTTTATCGGGGCTACAACGGAAAACCCCTCCTTCGAGCTCAACAACGCCTTACTGTCCCGGGCCCGGGTGTATCGGCTGAGATCGCTGACGGCTGATGACCTGCGCGGTTTACTGGCGCGGGCTCTGGCGGAGCCGAGCCTGAAGGGCATGCAGCTGGACGATGAAGCCAGCGAATTGCTGCTTAACTACGCCGATGGTGATGCCCGGCGCCTGCTCAACATGCTGGAAGTAGCAGCGGATCTGGCCGACGGCGAAACGCCAGTTATCGATGCGGAATTGATGCGCGAAGTGCTGCGCGATGCGGTGCGACGTTTCGACAAGGGCGGGGATCTGTTCTATGACCAGATCAGCGCGCTACATAAATCCGTGCGCGGGTCTGACCCGGATGCCGCTCTGTACTGGTTTGCCCGCATGCTGGACGGTGGCTGTGACCCCCTGTACATTGCCCGCCGCGTAGTGAGAATGGCCAGCGAAGAGGTGGCTAACGCAGACCCTCGCGCGCTGACCCTGTGCTTGCAGGCCTGGGATGTGCAGGAGCGGCTAGGCAGTCCGGAAGGGGAGCTGGCCATTGCCCAAGCCATCGCCTACCTGGCGGTGGCACCGAAGAGCAATGCGGTCTACAAGGCCTACAATCAGGCCCGGGCGCTGGTGCGCGACCATCCCACTGACGAAGTGCCGCTGCATCTGCGCAACGCCCCAACCCAGTTGATGAAAGACGAAGGCTTCGGCGCCGAGTATCATTACGCCCACGATTTTCCGGATGCCTTTGTGGCTGGCGAAAACTATTTTCCACCCAGCCTCAGCGGCACCCGCTTGTATGAGCCGGTGAACCGCGGGCTGGAGATCAAGGTGGCAGAAAAGCTGACGCGGTTGCGTAGCCTTAACGAACAGAGCGACTGGCAGCGCTACGGAGATGACCAATGAACATGGCAACCCTGGTGCCGTGGCTGGCGGTTGCCGGTGGTGGCGCCATTGGCGCCTGCCTGCGTTTTGCTACCACCTTGTGGATTGGCGTGCCGTCCATGCCAGCCTGGCCCTGGGCTACTTTCGGGGTGAATCTGCTGGGCAGTTTTTTGTTCGGTTTTCTGGCCGTGGCACTGGCCAGCCTGCCGGTGGGTGAACTCTGGCGCCTGGCCCTGATGACCGGCATGCTCGGCGCGCTGACAACCTTTTCCACCTTTTCCTTCGAGCTGGTTCGATTGGTGGAAATGAAGGCGTTTGGCATGGCGGCCGGTTATGGGCTGGCGTCGGTGCTGGTCTGTTTTTGTCTCGGTGGGCTGGGGCTGCTGTTGGGGCGGCTGATTTTTGAATAACGACTGCCTGAAAAATACACCGTAGGAGCCATGCTTGCGTGGCAAAACGCCCGTCAGGGCGCTATCGCAAGCACAAGCATAGCTCCTACGGGAAAGAATCTTATCAGCGTCTTGCGTCAGGCATCTGGCGTCGGGCGTTTTTTGCTTGGAGTAAAACAAACATGCTGGATATTCGTGCCCTGCGACAGGACGGTGACGCCATCAAGGCGGCGCTGACCAAGCGTGGTTTTGAGCTGGATCTGGATGCGTTTGCTGCCCTGGATGCCCGCCGCAAACAGGCCGACATGCGTTCCCAGGATCTGCAGGCCGAGCGCAAGAAAGCCTCCAAGCAGGTGGGGCAGCTGATCCAGTCCGGCATGGATGTGGAGCAGGCCAAGGCCCAGGTGGCCGAATCCCTGAAGACCATTGATCAGGAACTGGATCAGGAAGTGGCCAACGCCAAGGCGATTCAGGAAGAAATCCGTGATTTCCTGATGGGTATTCCCAATGTACCCCAGGACGCCGTGCCTGCCGGCAATGATGAAGACGACAACGTGGAAGTGCGCCAGTGGGGCACGCCGAAGACCTTTGCCTTCGAGCCCAAGGACCATGTGGATGTGGGCGAGGCGCTGGGGCAGGGCGGTCTCGATTTCGAACGTGCCGCCAAGCTCTCCGGCAGCCGCTTTGCGGTAATGACCGGTGGCCTGGCCCGTCTGCATCGCGCGCTGATCGACTTCATGCTCGATATTCACAGCAGCGAACATGGCTATGAAGAAGTCTATGTGCCCTATCTGGTCGGCCCGGAAGCCCTGCGCGGCACCGGCCAGCTGCCCAAGTTCGCGGATGACCTGTTCAAGATGGAAGGGGAGCGCGAGCTGTATTTGATCCCCACCGCCGAGGTGCCGGTCACTAATCTGGCTGCGGACGAGATTCTCGATGCGGAGGCGCTGCCCCGCCGTTACACCTGCCATACGCCCTGTTTCCGCTCGGAGGCAGGCAGCCATGGCAAGGACACCCGCGGCATGATCCGCCAGCATCAGTTCGAGAAGGTGGAGCTGGTGCAGCTGGTACGCCCGGAAGAATCCGATGCGGCCCTGGAAGCTCTGACCGGCCATGCCGAAGTGATTCTGCAGAAGCTGGATTTGCCTTACCGGGTGGTGATCCTGTGCGGTGGCGATCTGGGCTTTTCCTCCTCCAAGACCTATGACATCGAGGTATGGCTGCCCAGCCAGCAGCGTTACCGGGAAATTTCCTCCTGCTCCAATTTCCGTGACTACCAGGCCCGCCGCATGCAGGCTCGCTGGCGCAACCCGGAAACCGGCAAGCCCGAACTGGTACACACTTTGAATGGGTCTGCTCTGGCAGTAGGGCGTACACTGGTGGCGATCCTGGAGAACTATCAGAATGACGATGGTTCCGTGACCGTACCGGAGGCATTGCGCCCCTACATGAGAGGCCTGGAGCGGTTGCAGTAGCACGCTCCTGCTCATTGAAACCGGGAGCATTGATGGAATTCCTACCAATCAGTTGGCGACTGCAGGGCAAATCGGCCCTGCTTGTGGGGGGCGGCGAAGTGGCCCTGCGTAAAGGGCGCCTTCTGCACCGATCAGGTGCAAAAGTGAGTGTAATTGCTCCCGATGTGTGCGCCGATC
This sequence comes from Alcanivorax sp., assembly GCF_051117345.1. Classification (GTDB taxonomy): domain Bacteria; phylum Pseudomonadota; class Gammaproteobacteria; order Pseudomonadales; family Alcanivoracaceae; genus Alcanivorax. The sequence goes on along the minus strand of NZ_JBNPEC010000158.1, from coordinate 22,121 downwards.
TGCGCGACATAGCGGTGCAGAGTCAGGGTGAAATCCATGAGCGCCCCTTTGAAAGTACCGATCTGAGCGGCCATACACTGGTCATTTGCGCCACCGATGATCCGGCGGTGAATGCTGCCGTGGCGCAGCAGGCCCAGGCTCAAGGGCTGCCGGTCAATGTGGTGGACAACCCGTCCCTGGGTGACTTCATTTTTCCGGCCATCGTGGATCGTTCGCCGGTACTGATCAGCATTAGCTCCTCTGGCGCCTCGCCGGTACTGGCCCGCAAACTGCGCAGCCAGCTGGAGTCCATGTTGCCGGCCCGCTGGGGCCGTCTTGCCGACCTGATGGCCAAGTTTCGCCAGCCCCTCAAGGACAAGCTCAACAACGTGGGCGCCCGCCGTCTGTTCTGGGAGCAGGCCCTGGAAGGGCCGCTGGTCGAGAAGGTCATGGCCGGCAAGGACAGCGAGGCGGAAGTCATGCTTGCCGAGGCCATTGAGGCGGCGGATGCCTCACGACTCAGTCGAGGTGAGGTGTATCTGGTAGGCGCCGGTCCCGGTGACCCGGATTTGCTGACCTTCCGCGCGTTGCGCCTGCTACAGAAAGCGGATGTGGTTCTCTATGACCGCCTGGTGGGCAAGGGCATTGTGGATCTTGCCCGCCGGGATGCAGAGTTGGTCTATGTGGGCAAGGCCCGCGACAAGCATGCCTTGCCTCAGGACAACATTAACGAGCTGTTGGTCCACTACGCCAAACAGGGCAAGAAGGTGTGCCGCCTGAAAGGCGGCGACCCCTTTATCTTCGGTCGTGGTGGCGAGGAAATCGACCTGATCGTGGCCGAAGGCATCGACTTTCAGGTGGTGCCGGGTATCACCGCTGCCAGCGGCTGTGCCGCTTATGCCGGTATCCCGCTGACCCACCGGGATCATGCCCAGTCCGTGCGTTTTGTCACCGGCCACCGCAAGGACGGCACGGTGGACCTTGACTGGCCGCACCTGGTCAGTGAAACCGAAACTGTGGTGTTTTACATGGGCCTGGTCGGTCTGCGGCAGATCTGCAGCAAATTGATGGAGCACGGCCGCGCTGGAGACACACCGATAGCCTTGGTGTCCCGTGGCACCACCAATCTTCAGGAAGTGATCACCGGCACCCTGGACAACCTGCCGGACCAGATTGAAGGCCGGGAAATTCATGCCCCCACGTTGATTATCGTCGGCAGTGTGGTGAGCCTGCATTCGCAGTTTGAATGGTTCGGGAAGGGCAATTAATAGTTAATAATGAATAACGTCGCGAGACAGCCCCTCTCTTTTGAAAGCAAGAAGCCGAGACCATGGCCATGGTCGCGGCTTCTTCGTCTGAAAACCCCTTACGCGTGACCGCGTAACTATTAACTATTCATTATTAACTATTAATTGCCTTACAAGACCTGCCTGTCCCGGACTTGCCACAACTCACGTGCCTGCTCCTGCGCCTCTTCCAGCGAAGCCGCCCTGTCCAAGCCCCACAGCGCTACCGCTACGGTCTTGATCACTGCATTTTCGCCATAGTCATCGCTCTGCTCGCCACGCCATACCGCCAGCACCGTTTGTGCATCCGGCTCGCCAGGGGGGCTTTGCCGTGGCATGACGTTGTCCACAACGGCTGCGCCTTCCAGGTGCTTGCCGTGGCGAATACCGGTGATCTGGGTGCGGGCGTCCGGGCGGATTTCCAGTTCGCCGCCTTCGCCCTTGAATAGCAGCAGGTCCTGATCGCCGGCCAGGTCGGCGGCCCCCTGGTGTAGCTCGATATAGGCCGGGTGGAAAACGCTCTGCATGGACAAAGGGGCTCTGGCTGGATTGAGACTGCGTGCCAGAGTGTTGATCGGGGAGCGCAGGCCGAGGAAGTAGCGCAGGGTCAGCAGCCGAGAGAGTGGCGCGCAAAAGGTCTCCAGTGGCAGGTAAGCGAGGCCATGCTGATCCAGATGCGCGGCGGCTTCCTGTGGTGAACCGGCCACGGGCAGGCCCAGTTGCGGCAGTAGCTGATCGCTATAGACTCGGTTGGGAGTATGGGCGGGGCCACCGTGGAGCAGGGTGCGGATGCCCTGGTTGGCCAGCAATAGGGCAGCTAGCAGGTACCAGGGGTGGTGTTTCTTCTTGCCCGCATAGCTGGGCCAGTCCAGCTGCACGTCGGGCAGAGTTTCCAGGGCCTGATAGCAAACGGGCCGACAGGCATCCAGAAAACCGGCCAGCTCTTCCGGGGTTTCTTCCTTCACCCGTAGCAGCATCAGGAAAGCACCAAGCTGAATCTCCTCCACCTGGCCATCAAGAACCGCCTGCATGGCCTCCCGGGCCTCCTCTCGGGTGAGGCTGCGCCGGGCCCGTTTACCGCGGCCAAGCGTCCGTACAAAGGGGGCAAAAGCATGTTCAGTCATGGTCAACCTCGTAGATGCCCGTCGCTTCAGGCTTGCAAGAGCGTATGTTGCGTGAAGCGTACTGCGTGTGAGCGTTATATCAATACCAACTGGTACAAGGGCCATGTTCGGCGACCAGCTCCAGCAGTCGCGCATGGTCGATAACGGGCAAAGGGCTGTCCGGCAGGGTCAGTGCGGGGTGCTGAAGCAGGTAGCCGTCGCCTTTCAGGGATAATCGTGAAGCAAACAATAGACCCGCATCACTGAAGACGCAGATATCGCCCTCCCGATACAAGCTTTCGAATGCCTGGCGCTGGGGGCTGTCCGGGGTGAAACCTATCAGGTGAATCATCGCTTTAGAACACCAGAGTCTGACTGCACTCGTCGCGCAATGCCTGCAGAGTCTGGGAGTCCAGAGTCTCTACCGGGATCGAAGCTACCGGCGCCGGGTCGTCTGTTACACAGCGTACGCCGAAGTCCGGCAGTTGTGCCAGGCTGGCGCTGGGTGCCAGCTGCAGTTGATGCAGGCAGCCTTTGGTAAGCCACAGGGTCGTGGGCTGGCCGAAGGCTGCTCCAGTCAACAGCATATCGAGAGTTTCCTGAAACTGGCTGGACAATGGTGCACTGCCACTGGCGATGTAGAGAATCTGATTAGCCAAACTGTATCACCCGGTCGCTGTGAATCAGGGCATCTGCCCACTGGCCAAGCCCGGCCAGGGAGAAACCGTCCGCCAGTGTCTCCGCGATGATTCCCCGTCGCTGCGCCGCTCCCACACAAACCACCGCGTCCAGCGGGTTGTCAGCCAGCCATTGCTGCCATTGTTGGGCGGCATTGGCCTGGCTGCCGTCGGCGCTCCAGGCATGACGATTCGCAAGGTGCACGGCATCCCGGTAGAAAAAGAGGCGATAAAGCTGGTGGTCTGGATGGGCGGTCAGGGCCCTGGCGGAGTGAAGAGCCGTCAATGCGGCGGCGGAATCCGCCGCCGCATTGACCAGAAGGGCAAACCGCATCAATCGTCGCCGTTAAGGGCGGTGAGCAGGTGCAGCAGGGACATGAAGAGGTTATACAGGGACACGAACAGAGTCACCGTGGCCATGATGTAGTTGGTCTCGCCGCCGTGAATGATGGCGCTGGTCTGCCACATGATCAGCATTGAGGAGAGCAGTACGAAGGCTGCGGAAACCGCCAGGGCCAGTGCCGGAATGGCGAAGAAGATATTCGCGATACCAGCAACAAACGCGACCAGAATACCGACCATGATGAAGTTGGTCAGGAAGCTGAAGTCCTTCTTGGTCACCAGGGCGATGGCGGACATGGCAACGAAGATACCTGCAGTACCGCCCAGAGCCATGGTCACGATTTCCATGCCGCCCGGCATTTGCGCGTACATGTTGATGATCGGGCCGGTGGTGAAGCCCAGCCAGCCGGTTAGGCCGAATACGGCCAGAATGCCCCAGGCACTGTTGCGGAGCATGTTGGTGGCGAACAACAGGCCGAAGTAGACGCCCAGGGTTAGCCATACGTTGACGAAACCGATGTTGCTGGCCATGGCAAACCAGGATGCACCGGTAGCCACAATCAGTGACAGCCCCAGCAGCATATAGGTGTTCTTCAATACCTGGGCCGCACGTTCTCCGGTGACGGCAGCGCCGTGCGAGGAGACGGAATAGGGGTTGGTCTGGTTATTCATGTGTTTGCACTCATCCTGCGAATTGTACCTGTGATCATAAGGGCGGCCGCGTCAAAATCAAGCAATGAAACAAGGGATAAACAGGGTTTGTCAGCTATTTCGTCGGGTTTGATCTAACCAGGGGTTAGCCGGAGTCCCGAGGCGCGCCTGACAGGTTCTTTGCCGCGTGGCAGGCATGCAATTTCGGCCATTAAGCGCAGAGACGCCACTCTGTGATCGAAACAGCAGCGAATTTTTCCCTGTTGATGAAAGAGGGAGGTGATGAAGTGAGCCAGTCTGGTTAACTTTCAACCGTTTACGCTTGCCGAGATTGACTGACCTTACTGCTCATGTATTATTGCTGCCCTGTCCGGAGGGGTGGCAGAGTGGCCGAATGCACCGGTCTTGAAAACCGGCGACGGGAGACCGTCCGTGGGTTCAAATCCCACCCCCTCCGCCAAACAAGAAGCCCGCACTCAAATGAGTGCGGGCTTTTTTTATGCCGAGCAGGTGGGGCTGTTGTATCGCTAGCCATGATCCTGCCTGACATAGGTCAGAAATTCGCCAATGCCTAAATTAAATGGCTCGTATACAGAGACGGGTCTATGCCGCTGGTCCCAGCAGGGCGGCGAACGCCTGTAGTCCCTCCAGCCCCTGAATATCATCTTCTAGTAACGGCAACTGGATTCTGGGCAGTCCCTTGAGCGCTTCATCCAGTTCGATCATGTGCCGTTGTTGGCGTGCCAACCGGGCGGCGAAGAAGGCGCTGTCGGCGGCATCCGGGAGTACCCGGTTGACTATGGCGCCGGCCACCGGGATGTGGCTGTCGCGCAAGGTGGCGACTGCCCGGGCGGTTTCCAAGATGGGCAGACGTTCCGGGGTCAGCACAAACAGGAAGGCGGTGTGTGCCGGATCACTGAGCTGTCGGCGGGTGCGGTGGAACAGGCGCTGCCTGGCCATCAATGTCTCCGCGACTTCCCGGCTTCGTGGATCCAGATCGCCAGTGGCGTGCTCGGTGGGGTCCTGCAGCGGGCTATCCAGGTCCTTGCCGGGGGTCAGATGGCCGAGCACCTTGCCCAGGGTCCTGGCCTTTTCATTATGGCGCAGCAGGCCATCGGTCCAGGCGGCCATGACTTCCGGTAGGCTCAGTAGCCGCAGGGTGTGGCCGGTGGGGGCAGTATCGAAAATCAGCAGGTCGTAGTCGCGGCTGTCTTCGTCAATGGTGCGGGCGATTCGCTCCAGCAGCGCCGCTTCCTGGGCACCGGGAGACTGGCGGCTCAGGCGCAGTTGCTTCTCCAGTTCACGGACCTGGTCCGGGCCGGCGAAGCGGCGCATCTGGGCGCAGACCCGATCCAGATACGCATCGACTTCCTGATCCGGGTCCAGCTCCAGGGCAACCAGATTGGGGGCCAGGCGGGTAGGGTGGTTGCCGATGGGCCGGTCGAAGGCGTCGGCCAGGCTGTGGGCCGGGTCAGTGGACACCAGTAGCACCCGACGCCCCTGGTCGGCGGCGCGCAAGGCCAGGGCCGAGGCGGTAGTGGTTTTTCCTACGCCGCCCTTGCCGCCGACCATCAGCAGGGACTTTTCCGTCAGCAGTCGATCCAGATTCAGTAAGGTTGCAGTCATCAGCAGCAGCGGAAATGGTCAAGCGGTGAACGTTCCATGCCCATGCGGGTATGCCAGTCGTGGAAACGGTCCATGAGCAGTGGTTGCAGCTCCAGCGTGCTCCAGGCAGCGGGGTTGGGCACGCCCATCATCTCGGCAAATACCAGCAACATGAACAGATCTTCCTCATCCCGTTTGGCGCGGGCAATGGCGGCCCGGTAGGGGGCGTTGTAGTACTGGGCACCCAGTTCTCCCAGGCGACGGAAAAACAGCCGCGTCTTGCCTGGCATCAGATTCTCTCCGGCGGGGCGTTGAAGGCCCGTTTCAGGGCGGCAGCGCACTCCAGTGTTACCAGTAGGGCTGCCACCAGAACCACCAGGTCCAGGCCCAACAGGAACCAGTCCGACTTGTCATAGAAGCTCTTCAGCTGGATCAGCAGCGCGTACAGGGTCATTACCAGCAGGAATACCAGTGGCGCCAGGGTATAAATGGCGGGTCGACCGCGCTTGACCAGCATGATGGTGATTACCAGCAGTGTGAGGCCGGCGAGCAACTGGTTAGTGGTCCCGAAAAGGGGCCAGATCAACAGACCGCCGGAGCCATCTGCGCCGCCCGCACCAAAGGCCAGCAGCAGACAGCTGGCCACTGCCAGCAGGGTGGCGGGAAGGGGACGAGTCAGCCATTTTTGCTGATAGATTTCACCCCATTCCTGGAAAATATAGCGTTGCAGCCGAAGGCCGGTATCCATGGTGGTGCCGGCAAACAGGGCTGCCATCACGGTCAACAAAGTTGCTGCCACCCCTACATCCATGCCGGTGCCGCCAGCCAGGATATTGGCGCCGCCGTTAACAAAGGCAGTAAGGCTGCCATCACCAAAGGCAGTGTAGACAGCCTGCCAGTCAGCCAGAGTGGCAAACCCGGCTGTCGCCGCAATGATCGCAGCCAGCGCCAGCGCCCCTTCACCCACGGCACCGAAATAACCGACAAAGCGGGCATCCGGTTCTCTGTCCAGCTGTTTGGAACTGGTACCGGAAGCCACCAGGCCATGAAAGCCGGAGATGGCGCCGCAGGCGATGGTGACAAACAGTAGAGGTAGCAGGGAAGGCGTGCCGGCGGGCACATCATGGTTGATCATCGGCGCCACTACTTGTGGGTTGCCGATGAGGACCGCGCCGTAGAGCAGAATCAGGCCGACAAACAATTGCAGGCCATTAATGTAATCCCGTGGCTGCAAAAGCACCCACACCGGCAGCAGGGAGGCGATGGCTGCATAGCCAAACAGCAGCAGGATCCAGCTTGCATTGGCGGACAGGCCGATGACCTGTTCCGGCAATTCCACGGGGACCTGTGGGCCCACATAGATAAGGCTATAGAGGGCGATGACGCCCACCACTGAAACCACGCCCAGGCCGATAATGCGCCGGTAGATCAGCTGGCCGATCACCAGCGCCACAGCGATGGCGCCCCATACCGGCACGACGGCCCCGGGATTGTTGATCAGCAGTTTGGCGATGACCACGCCGAATACGGCGTTGACCATCAACAATACCAGGAAGATGACGATCATGAACACCGTGCGGGCACGCCGACCCACCACCTCGCCGGTAAGGGCGCCAACAGATTTGGCTCTATTGCGGACACTGGCCCAGAGTGCGCCACTGTCGTGGACGCCGGCAAAGAAAATAGTGCCAAACACCACCCAGAGGAAGGCCGGCAGCCAACCCCAGATGACGGCGATAGCGGGCCCGACAATCGGTGCGGCGCCGGCCACAGAGGTAAAGTGATGGCCCCACAGTACAAAGCGATTGGTAGGGACAAAATCCACGCCGTCTTCGAATTCGTGAGCCGGGGTGCGGAAATTGGGGTCCAGCTTGTAGATGCGGGTGGCAATAAAGCGGGAGTAGAATAGATACCCGGCGGCCATGCCACCCAAGCCGAGCAGAAGCAAGACGATTGCGCTCATGGGGTGCCCTTTGTCATTGTCGCTGTTGGTGGTCTGTTGGGGCGTATGCCAATGCCTATGGTTAGTGCTTTTACAGCGAGCGTCAACGCGACCAATGGCTAATAATTAACGGTTTGTGCCCGTGCAAGATTGGGCAATGACTTGGCAGATCGACGCTTTGCATGGATGCTGAACAAGTAATAATGGAAAATATCCGCTATGGCGTGAGATATGTCATCGTTTGTTAACAAGTCCCTATGCATGCGGGTGCACAGAAGCTACCCTTCGTGCCTTACTGAAAAAGAAGTGGGTAAAGGAATTACCCGGGGGAAGCAGTAATGATCAAAGTATTGGTAGTGGACGACCATGATCTGGTCAGAACCGGCATTGCCAGAATGCTGGATGAAGTGGAAGGCTTGCGGGTGGTTGGCGAAGCCAGCTCCGGTGAGCAGGCAGTGCAGATGGCCAAGGACACAGTGCCGGATGTGGTGCTCATGGACATCAAGATGCCGGGCATCGGTGGTCTTGAAGCCACCCGTAAATTGTTGCGCGTGGACGAGGGTATCCGTGTCATCGCCGTGACCATGTGTGAGGAAGAGCCCTTTCCCTCCCGTTTGATGAAGGCCGGTGCCGCTGGCTATATGACCAAGGGAGCGGACCTGGAAGAAATGGTCCGCGCCATCAAGATTGTCACCACCGGGCAGCGTTACATCAGCCCGGAAATTGCCCAGACCATGGCGCTCAAGCCCTACACCGGCGATGATGCCTCCCTGCTGGATATGCTCTCAGAGCGTGAGTTGCAGATCATGATGATGATCGTCAACTGCCACAAGGTGCAGGATGTGGCCGATAAGCTTTGCCTGTCTCCGAAAACCGTCAATACTTACCGTTACCGCATATTCGACAAGCTCGGCGTGACCAGCGATGTGGAAATGGCGTTGCTGGCTGTGCGTCATGGCATGCTGGATGCGGTGGAGAACACCGTTCCCTGAACGCAAAAGGGAGTAACAGGCCGGCCGAAGCTGTTACACTTTTGGTGCAGTAGCTGGCCGAGACCTATCCCTTGTCAGAGTTCGACCCCCAACACTTTCTGGATCATTGCGCCCGCAAGCCGGGCGTTTATCGCATGCTCGATGAGGGCGGCGATGTCCTGTATGTGGGCAAGGCGCGCAATCTGCAGGCGCGCCTGAGCAGTTATTTCCAGAAAAACATCACCAGCGCGAAGACCCGCGCTCTGGTGGCCCGTATCGCCAGTGTCCAGACGACCGTCACAGGCAGCGAGGCAGAAGCGTTGTTGCTGGAACAATCGCTGATCAAGGAACTGCGGCCGCCCTATAATATTCTGCTGCGCGACGACAAATCCTATCCCTATATTCGTATCACCTCCGCGGACCGGTTCCCGCGCATCACCTTTCATCGCGGTAGCCGCCGCAGCGGCAGTCACTATTTTGGCCCTTACCCCAGTGGCGGCGCGGTACGAGAAGCGCTTTCCCTGGTGGAAAAAGTCTTTCAGGTGCGCAATTGCAGCGACAGCTACTTCCGCAATCGGACCCGGCCCTGCCTGCAGCATCAAATCAATCGTTGTACTGCCCCCTGCGTCGGCCTGGTCAGCGAGGAAGCCTATGCCCATCAGGTGAAACTGGCCATGGACTTCCTTGATGGTCGCAGCCGGGAAGTGGTCGAGCAGCTCAGTGCGGAAATGGATGCCGCGTCCCAGTCTCTGGATTTCGAGCGGGCCGCCATCGTGCGCGACCAGCTGGCGGCGATTCAATCTGTCCAGCAGAAGCAATACGCGGAGACCGGTCAGGGCAATCTGGATGTGGTGGCCATCGATAGTCGTCACGGCCTGGCAGTGGTGGAGGTGCTGATGATTCGCGGTGGCCGAATTCTCGGCCATCGCACCTTTCGCCCGGATACCCGTGGTGAAGAGGACCAAAACGAAATTCTGGAAGCGTTCCTGGCTCAGTATTACCTGGGCGACCGGGAAGATCCGGTGCAGCCCCAGGAAATCCTGTTGGGGCTGGAGCCTGCCAGTGCGGAGGCGTTGCAGCAGGCATTGAGTCGTCATTGGGGCAAGAAGGTCCGTCTGGCCTGGCGAGTCAGGGGCGAGCGGGCTGCCTGGATTGACATGGCTCAGACAAACGCCCAGCAATCCCTGGCAGCAGAACTGGCGGCCCGCGAGCACATGGAACAGCGTTTTCTGGCTCTTGAGGCGTTGCTTGGGGCGGATGAGCCGGTGCGTCGCATTGAGTGTTTTGATATCAGCCACACTCAGGGTGAGAAAGCAGTGGCGTCCTGTGTGGTTTTTGATCAACAGGGCGCCAGGAAAACCGACTACCGCCACTTCAACGTGGCGCCGGCCCATGCCGGCGATGACTACGAAGCACTGGAAGAAGCGGTGCGACGCCGCTACCAGCGGGTGATCAAGGAGCAGGGCAGGTTGCCGGATCTGTTGTTGATCGATGGCGGCAAGGGGCAGATGCAGCGCGCCTGGGATGTGGCGCAGGAGCTGGGGTTGCAAGACCGCGTGCGGGTAATGGGCATAGGTAAGGGGCCCAGCCGGCGACCAGGCTTTGAAGTATTGTATTTGCCTGATGGGCAGGAACTGGTGCCGGGGCCATCCCATTCTGCGTTGCACCTGCTGCAACAGGTTCGCGATGAGGCCCATCGGTTTGCACTAACTGGCCATCGCGCCCGGCGCGGCAAGACCCGCAAACAGTCCTCCTTGGACGAAATTCCCGGTATCGGCCCGAAGCGTCGCAAGGCGCTGCTGACCCATTTTGGCGGCCTCAAGCAGTTGCGCAACGCCTCCGCCGGAGAGCTGGCGCGGGTGCCGGGGATCAATGCCCAGATGGCGCAAACCCTTTACGATTGGTTCCACGACTAGGCCCCGATCGCAAATCGGCAATGAGTCACAGTCGGCTTTCCGTTATACTGGTGCTTTCGGCCTGTTAGTGCCCGCGGTGTTCCGGTTCCGCGAGTGTTGAGGCTGGCCATGCGCTGTGTTCGTGCCGCTCTTCATGCTTTTTTCAGGTATGCGACGGCCGAGCAGCGTATCAACAGGCCCTTATTTTGGCGGTAGTGCATATGCAGAAAACGAGCCCGATCCTGAATTTGCCCAATATTCTGACCATGATCCGTGTATTGGCAATTCCCGTTCTGGTTCTGGTGTTCTATTTGCCGTTCAAGTGGAGCGATATGTGCGCGGCGGCCCTGTTTCTGGCAGCGGGTGTGACCGACTGGCTGGACGGTTACCTGGCACGGCGCCTGAATCAGACCAGTCCTCTGGGGGCGTTTCTGGACCCGGTGGCGGACAAGCTGATCGTCGGGGTGGCTCTGGTGATGCTGGTACAGATCCATGCCACTGCCTGGCTGGCAGTGCCCGCCATGGTGATCGTTTCCCGGGAAATTGCAGTGTCGGCCCTGCGTGAGTGGATGGCAGAACTGGGGCAGCGGGGCAGGGTGGCGGTCAGCCAGCTCGGCAAGATCAAAACGGTGACCCAGATGACAGCCATTACCCTGTTGCTGGCTCAGAAACCCGGCTTCGATGCGTTTGGCGATATCGTTATGACTCCCTGGCTGTGGCTCAGTTATGGCCTGTTGTATCTGGCTACGGCGCTGACGCTTTGGTCCATGGGCTCCTATCTGCGCGCGGCAGCCCCCGAGTTACTGAAAAGCGGGGACTGAGTCGACTGCGGCAGCCTGCCTGGTACTGAGGGCCGTCCCGAATCGAAGATTTTTTAGTCAAAGTGCTGAAAAATCAGAAAAAACACGGAGCCCGGCTTGACAGTGAGAGGGCGATGAGTAGAATTCTTCCCCGCAACGAAGCATGATTCGGGGCAGAAAAAAGCGGGAATAGCTCAGCTGGTAGAGCACAACCTTGCCAAGGTTGGGGTCGCGAGTTCGAATCTCGTTTCCCGCTCCAAGTTTTCGAAAACCTCGGTTCCGCCGAGGTTTTTTCTTGGTAAACCAGTTTAAAGGCGCGGTGGCAGAGTGGTTATGCAGCGGACTGCAACTCCGTGTACGCCGGTTCGATTCCGACCCGCGCCTCCAATTATTGACCTGCACGGTCACCGCCCGGGTGGCGAAATTGGTAGACGCAACGGACTTAAAATCCGTTGACCTTTGGTCGTGCGGGTTCAAGTCCCGCCCCGGGCACCAGCTTTTACCCTTCCTGTTATCCCCTTCATCTCCAGCATCCCTTGCCATCACCGCTAGTCGGAAATAATTTCAGCCAAATCAACCACCTGGTTACGCAACTTCAGGCACTTTATTGCCGTGTTGCCAGGCTTTCTGGTAGCCTCACACTTTAGTCTTAGCCTGGATCGCGGATTCAGGCTTAGCCCTTTCGGGGGGCACTGAGAACAAAAAGCCGGAAAGGCGAGAGGGCTATCTGAATGAACTGGTTCCAGAACCTGTCTGTGCGGCTGAAGATTCTGTCTGTGGCCGGACTGGGTATTGTGTTGTTTGTGGTCTATGCGGCCTACAGCTTCTACATTGCCGAAACCAATATTGATCACCTGAAACGGATCGAAAGTCAGGACTTCCCGGTTCTGGAGCTGGTCAACGCCAACAATGTGGATTTCATTGCGATCAGTGAATCCTTTATTGCAGCCATTACTCAGGCCGATCCGGATCTGTTGCAGGAAGCGCAGAGTCGTGCCGCCGAGTTTGAGCAACGGTTGGCGGATATCCGCCGTACTGACCCCAGTCTGTCGGGCAGCGTTGAGGACTTGCGCAGTAGTTTCAGTGCCTACATCGGTGAGGCCACCACGTTGGCGCGCAGCCTGATCGACAACGATACGGCTTCCGATGATCTATACCAGCGCATCAGCCATGTTCGCAGCCTGCAGGATGCTTACGAGACGCACCAGAAAGCGTTTGAGAAACAGCGTTACGAGGCGTTTCGTGAAACCCTGAATTCCAGTCGTTCCGACAATCTCAGCACCCAGAAAATCGGCCTGTTTCTGGGCCTGGTTGCCTTTACCTTATTGGCCCTGATTGCCCTGCGTGTGACCCGTGCCATTACCTTGCCACTGGAAGGCGCGGTGAACGCGGCCGACAATATTGCCAATGGCAAGTGGGATACCAAGATTGAAAAGGGTGGCCGTGACGAGACAGGGCACCTGCTACACGCCATTCGCAAGATGCGTGACTCGCTTATAAAGCGCCACACCGAGGATCGCCGCCAGGAAACCATCAAAAATCATCTGGCGGAGCTCAACAATCGCATGCGCGGTGAGATGAGCTTTGAGCAGCTGGGCAACAATATGCTCAGTTTCCTGGTGCCGGTGCTGGAAGCTCAGGTGGGGGCGTTTTACAGCTTTGACCCGTCCACCGAGCAGCTCACCCTGAGTAGCTCCTATGCCATGCAGCGGCGTAAACATCTGGCCAACACTTTCAAGCTGGGCGAGTCCCTGGTGGGGCAGTGTGCGCTGGAGCGTAAAAGCATCCTGCTGGAACAGGTGCCGGAAGATTACATCAGTATCGCTTCCGGAACCGGCGCCGGGCAGGCTCGCAATGTGATGGTGATGCCGGTTGTCCATGATGATGAGATCAAGGGCGTGCTCGAAATCGGGGCTTTCCGCGAATTCAGTGACGAAGACCTGACATTCCTGGAGCAATGCGTGTCTGTGATTGCGGTGTCTGTGCACAGCGTGCAAAGCCGCATGCGTCTCGCGCAAATGCTGGAACAGACCCAGGAACAGGCCGTGGCCCTTGAACGGCAGAAAGAAGAGATGGCTCAGGTCAATGAAGACCTGGAAGAGCAGGCCATGGAGCTGTCTGCCTCGGAATCACGCCTGCAGCAGCAGCAGGAAGAGCTGAAGGCGATCAACGAAGAGCTGGAATCACAGACCCAGGCTTTGCGCGCCTCCGAAGAGAGTCTGCAGGCTCAGCAGGAAGAATTACGCGTTACCAACGAAGAGCTGGAGGCTCAGGCGCGTTTGCTTACCGAGCAGAAGAGCGAGATGGCGCAGAAGAACGATGAGCTTGAGCTGTTGCGCCATGAGCTGGAAGACAAGATCCGTGAACTGGAAATGTCCTCCAAGTACAAGTCCGAGTTCCTCTCCACCATGAGCCACGAACTGCGGACACCGCTTAACTCGATCCTGATTCTTTCCAATGCACTGGGCCAGAACAAGAAAGGCAATTTGGATGACAAACAGGTAGAACATGCCCAGGTGATCCATTCTGCCGGTTCGGACCTGCTCAGCCTGATCAACGATATTCTCGATATTTCCAAGATCGAGGAAGGCAAGATGGATGTGATCATTGATGACCTGTCCCCGCAGGAAATTGGTGAGCATTTCCGGCGAAACTTTGCCCATGTGGCGGAAAGCCGCAATCTGGATTTTCATGTCAATCTGGGCGACAACCTGCCGGCGTACTTCTACACCGACCGTCAGCGCCTGGAGCAAATCATCAAGAATCTGCTTTCCAACGCCCTGAAATTCACCGAGCAAGGGTCGGTGACGCTGACTATCGCCCGCCCGGAGGAAGACGAGTCGCTACCTTCCCGTCAGCTCCTGCGTGACCAGACCATCAAGTTTGCGGTTACCGACACAGGTACCGGCATTGCGGCTGAAAAACAGAAACTGATCTTCGAGGCATTCCAGCAAGCCGATGGCACCACCAGCCGCAAATATGGCGGCACCGGTCTGGGCCTGACCATTTCCCGGGAACTGGCACGCCTGCTGGGCGGCGAGATCAGTCTTTACAGTGACGGGGAAGGTACGGGTTCTACCTTCATGCTGTATCTGCCGGAAGGCTCTGAGGAGTCCATGGAGGCATCAGCCGGCGGTGTGCCACAGGAAGCGGACATTGGCACTAATGCGGAAGCGCATACCGCTCCACTGACGCATGCCGAAACGGGTCGGGATGATTTCGTTGTGCGCGAAAAAACCGTACTGATCGTCGAGGATGACAGTGAATTCGCCAACGTACTGCTGGAGTTGGCTGCCGATTATGGGCTGGAAGGGCACATCTGTTCCGACGGCGAAGCCGCGCTGGAATACGCCAGCCACTACCGCCCCAGTGCCATCATTCTGGATATCGGCTTGCCCGGCATTGATGGCTGGGAGGTCATGGAGAAGCTCAAGGCTGACCCGCGCACCAAGGATATTCCCGTACATTTCCTGTCCGGACGGGATGAGCGCAAGAAAGCGCTTGAGCTGGGTGCCATTGATTTCCTCACCAAACCGGCCAAGCAGGATGACATCCTCTCTGCCTTTGCCAAGATTGAAGGCGCCATCGAAACCAATGTACGCCGTCTGCTGGTCGTTGAAGACAGTGAAATCCAGCACGAGAGTATCCGTGAGCTGTTCGATCAGAAAGGAGTCGAAATTACGGCTGCAACCAGTGGTGAGGAGGCGCTGAAGGCACTGCGCGATACCGTTTTCGACTGCATGATTCTGGATTTGACCCTGCCGGACATGAGCGGTTTCGAACTGCTGGAAACCCTCCATGCCAGTGAAAGCTATGACAGCGTTCCGGTGGTGATTTACACCGGCAAGGACATGACCCGCGAAGAAGAAGCGAAGCTGCGTAAATATGCTGACCGCATCATCCTCAAGACGGAACGCTCCCACGAGCGGCTGCTGAATGAAGCGTCCCTGTTCCTGCACTGGCTGGAGTCCACGCTGCCGGCCAACCGTCGTCCCAGCACGGATGCCATCGAGCACCGCGACGATATTTTCGAAGGTAAGCAGCTGCTACTGGTGGATGATGATATGCGCAACATTTATGCGCTGTCGGCCCAGTTGGAAGAGCTGGGTTTCGCTATCACCATTGCCAACAATGGTCGTGAAGCACTGGATGTTCTGGAAGAGCACCCGGATATGGATATCGTGCTGATGGATATCATGATGCCGGAGATGGATGGCTATGAAGCCATGACACATATCCGCGAGCAGGCCCGCTTCCAGAAACTGCCGATGCTGGCACTCACCGCCAAGGCCATGAAGGACGACCGGGCCAAATGCATTCAGGCGGGTGCCAACGATTACTGCTCCAAGCCGATTGATATGGCAAAACTTACCTCGCTGTTGCGGGTTTGGCTCCACAAGTAGGCCCTGGAGGATCAATGAATGGCTGAGCCGTACCCCATCGATGACGATGAGATCAATGTGGAGGATATCGAGATCCGGCTACTGCTGGAGGCTATCTACCAGATGTACGGGTACGATTTCCGCTCCTACAGCAAGGCCTCCATTCGTCGCCGGGTCATGCATCGGGTGACCATGTCCGGTTTCGCCTCGATCATGGAAATGACCGACAAGGTGCTACGAGACCGGCCGTTCTTCGTGACCCTGCTCAACGATCTCACCGTCAATGTGACCGAGATGTACCGGGATCCGGAGTTCTACCGGGCCTTCCGTGAGGACGTGGTGCCGGTATTGAAAACCTTCCCCTTTATCAAGATATGGCATGCCGGTTGCTCCACCGGCGAGGAAATTTATTCCATGGCCATCCTGCTGGAGGAAGAAGGGCTCTACGACCGCGCCATGATTTATGCCACTGATATTGACAAGAATGTGCTGGCATCCGCCAAAAAAGGAATCTATTCCATTGAGGCGGTAAAACAGTATGGTGACAATTATCGCCGGGCGGGGGGGCGACATTCCCTGTCGGATTATTTTACCGCGCGCTATGACAGCGTGATTATGGAACAGCGCCTCAAGCGCAACATCGTTTTTGCCGACCATGACCTGGCAACCGACCAGGTTTTTGGTGAAATGCACGTTATCCTGTGCCGCAATGTGCTGATCTACTTTGATCGTGCCCTGCAGGCCCGTGTGATTCGCCTGTTCAGTGACAGCCTCGACATGGGCGGCTATCTCTGCCTGGGTACCAAGGAAAGCCTGCGTTTCAGCGGCCAGGAAGAGACCTTTGATGTGATCAACACACCGCTGCGGATTTTCCGCAAGCGGCAATTACTTCACCACGCATGACTAGAGACAACCGATGATAGAGCAGAAGCTGCTACTCGTGGATGACCAACCCGCCAACCTGGTGTCGCTGGAGGCAGTCCTGGAAGGCGAGGGGCGTACCCTTATCAAGGCGCATTCCGGCCAGGAAGCCTTGAAGGTTCTGCTTAAGGAAGATATTTCCCTGGTGTTGCTGGATGTGCAGATGCCGGGCATGGATGGCTTTGAAGTTGCAGAATTGATGCGTCAGCGAAAGGATACACAGACCATCCCCATTATTTTTGTGACTGCCATCAGCAAGGAAAAGAAATACGTCTTCAAGGGCTACCAGGCCGGGGCGGTGGATTACCTGTTCAAACCCCTGGACCCGTTGATTCTCAAGAGCAAAGTGGATTTCTTTCTCAGCCTGGATAAACAGCGGCGCGAACTTCAGGAGAAACTGCGCGAAGCACAGGCGCATCGTGCTGCCTACGAAGCCGGCAAAACCCAGCGCGGGGAGGGCAGCGGTAACTCATCGTGATTAACAGGATGGGGCCGGTAAAGGCGATTGTCATGGGGGCCTCCTGGGGAGGCCTTAATGCGTATACTCGCATCCTGTCGGCGTTGCCGGCCGACTTTCCGGCTGCGATCCTGCTGGTTCAGCATCAGCATGCCAGCGCGGAAAATCGGTTGCCGTGGTTGCTGGCCCGTTATTGCCAACTGCCAGTGATCGCGCCGGAGGACAAGGAAGAGATACAGCCTGGCTGTGTCTATGTGGCGCCACCGGGGTATCACATGCTGGTGGAGGAGGATGAGACGTTGGCCTTTTCAGCAGGAAGGCCCGTACTCTTTTCTCGCCCATCGGTAGATGAGCTGTTTCTTTCCGCGGGGGCGGTTTACGGAACACAGCTTGCCGGGGTTATTCTTACCGGCGCCAATGAAGATGGTGCAAAAGGAATTGACTATATTCACCGTCGTGGCGGGTTCACCATTGCCCAGTCACCGGTAAGTGCAGAAGCACCGGCCATGCCCGAAGCGGCAATAAAAACAGGTGCGGTTTCCAGAGTGCTCGACCTTGAAGCAATCGGGCCCTTTCTGGCAGAACAGGTTGCAGGGTAGTAGACCTATGAAGCAAAACATTTTGGTTGTGGATGATCACAGGGAAAATCTTATCGCCCTTGAAGCAATTCTCGACGGGGAAGGGCGTAACCTCGTTATGGCACAATCGGGTAACGAGGCACTCTCGCTGGCGCTGAAGTATGATTTTGCGCTGGTGTTGCTGGATGTGCAGATGCCGGAAATGGATGGCTTTGAAGTCGCCGAGCTGATGCGTAAGAACAACAAAACCCGCCATATTCCCATCATCTTCGTCACTGCTATCTCCAAAGAGCAGAAATACGTGTTCAGGGGCTACGAATGTGGCGCGGTGGACTATCTGTTCAAGCCCATCGATCAGAAAATACTGGAAGCCAAGGTCAATGTGTTTCTTGAGCTGGACCGCCAGCGAAAGAAACTGCAGCAGGCAGTGGTGCAGATGAAACGCCTGAAGGACGAAAACGAGCGCCTGCTACACGCCCTCGGTGAGGCCCTGATAGGAGCGGATGCCCGCGGCAAGGTGTCTTTCTGCAATGAGGCGGCCTGTGCCCTGCTGCGCCGCCCGCGTGATGAATTGGTGGGTAAGGACATTGCGGCGCTGATCTTCAATGATGATACCGGCAAGCGTCGTTGGGAGTGGAAGGAATCACCGTTGCGACTGGCCTGTCAGCAGGGCGAAGGCTGGAAAAACGAACACAGCTTGTACACACAGGATGAGGACGGGCTGGTAGCCTTGTCGGTGCGCGGTAACGCCATCAACGATGATGCCGGCAATTTTACCGGTGTCGTCATTGTGTTGCGTAAGGCTGACGACGAAAATGATGTGAGAGACAGCCGCAAGGACCATCGCCGCCACCCGCGCAAGAAGCTGTTTCGGGAAATGGTGGTGTTCGATCGCAGCACCGGTGGTAACGTGGGCCGCCTGATGAACATCAGCCTGGACGGGTTCAAGCTGTTTACCCGCCGTGAGCTTCCCCATGGTGAGGTATTACATATGGGAATGGTGTTGCCGGATCAAATTGCCGGGGTCAACACGATCAGCTTCGATGCCCGGGTGGTATGGTCGGAAATTCTGGATGCTCCCGGGGAATACCAGGTGGGTTTCCAGTTCATGGAACTGACAGAGATCACGGCTAATGTGATCGAGAATCTGATGGACAAATACTGAAATGAACGAGCACATCGAGACGCCGGAAAATAAAGACCTTCCCCCGTCGCTGCTGCCCTATGGGTTTGCCCGGCGCTACGGTGTGCTGTTGCGTGAAAAGGATGGCAACCGCGAGTTGTGCTACCGAAAGGATGTGCCGCTGTCAGCGCTTAGTGAGGTCCAGCGTTATATAGGTCGGCTGCCGGCGCTGGTACCCATGGATGATGCAGCTTTTACTTCTGCCATGGCCATCGCCTATGAGCAGCAGCGCGGCGCCGCCGCAGAGGCAGCCGGTGATTTGGAAGGGCTGGATCTGGCCAGTCTCGCGGATTCATTGCCAGAAACCTCCGATTTGCTGGAACAGGAAGATGATGCGCCGATTATTCGGCTGATCAATGCCCTGTTGCAGGAAGCGATCCGCGAGGATGCCTCCGATATCCATATTGAAACCTTCGAGCGCCGCTTGGTGGTTCGCATGCGGGTCGATGGGGTATTGCGCGAAATACTCACCCCGAAACGGGAGCTGGCGCCACTACTGGTGTCGCGCATCAAGGTAATGGCCCGACTGGACATCGCCGAGAAGAGGATTCCCCAGGACGGCCGTATCTCCCTGAGAATCGGCGGCCGGGACGTGGATGTGCGGGTGTCCACCATGCCGTCCAGTAATGGGGAGCGGGTGGTGCTGCGTCTGCTCGACAAGCAGGCAGGGCGATTGCAGCTGTCCCATCTGGGCATGGGCGAGGTGTGCGACAAGCACATGCGCGAGCTGATTCATAAGCCTCACGGCATTATCCTGGTCACCGGGCCTACCGGGTCCGGTAAGACCACGACGCTGTATGCCTCACTGGCGGATCTCAACGATAGCACCCGTAACATTCTCACCGTGGAAGATCCCATCGAATACAAGCTCGAAGGTATTGGCCAGACTCAGGTCAACACCAAGGTGGATATGACCTTTGCCCGCGGGCTGCGCGCCATTCTTCGACAGGATCCGGATGTAGTGATGGTGGGTGAAATCCGTGACCTGGAAACTGCTGAAATTGCCGTGCAGGCATCACTGACCGGTCACCTGGTTCTGTCTACGCTACATACCAATACTGCCGTGGGCGCCATGACCCGGCTGCAGGATATGGGTATCGAGCCTTTCCTGCTCTCCAGTTCCCTGCTGGGGGCGCTGGCGCAACGGCTGGTGAGAGTCTTGTGTGATGACTGCAAGACCCCGTACCAGCCCAGCGCCAGCGAATTGAGAATGATGGGGTTGCCGGAAGACGAATCCTGTACGCTCTATCATCCAAATGGTTGCGATGCCTGTAACCAGCAGGGCTACCGCGGGCGAACCGGCATCTACGAGCTGGTACTGATTGATGAAACCATGCGCCAGCTTATCCATGACCAGGCAGGCGAACTGGCATTGAACCGACACGCCCGTACCCTCACCAGTGGCATCCGCGAGGATGGCTGGCGTAAAGTACTGGCTGGACACACCAGCGTGGAAGAAGTATTGCGTGTGACCCGCGAAGACTGACCGGACCCCTGATCCATGCCTGCATTCGAATACCGATCCCTGGATCACAGGGGCAAAATCAAGAAAGGCACCCTGGAAGCCGACAGTGCTCGCCAGGTGCGCCAACAGCTCCGTGACAAGGGCTGGGTCCCCATTGAAGTCAACGAAGCTCAGGACAGCAGCAGTTCTGCCGGCCTGGGGCGCTTTTCCGGTTCCGGCAAGCTCAATGGCGCCGAGCAGGCATTGTTGACCCGCCAGCTCGCCACGCTTCTCAAATCCGGCCTGCCCGTAGAGCAGGCCCTGTCGGCGGTGGCCAAGCAGGCTGCCAATGACCGTATCGAACGGATTATCCTGGCGGTTCGCGCCAAGGTTCGCGAGGGCTTCAGCCTGGCCCACAGCTTCGAATCCTTTCCCCGGGCTTTCCCGGAAATGTACCGGGCCACGGTGGCAGCAGGCGAGCAGAGCGGCCATCTGGAACAGGTCCTGGAGCAATTGGCCGATTATCTGGAAACCCGCCATGACACCGGGCGCTCGGTGGCCCAGGCAATGATCTATCCGGCCTTTATCATGGTGTTTGCCACCATTGTCATCATGCTGATGATGACCTTTGTGGTGCCCAAACTGGTGGCAGTATTCGAAGGCCGTGAGCAGACGCTGCCGCTATTAACCCGCATTGTCATGGCGCTCAGTGATTTTGCCCGCGACTGGGGCTGGCTGCTGATTCTGCTCCTGATCGTCGCGGTTGTGGCTTTCATGCGGGCCATGCGCGACCCGGCATTCCGCCTGCGGGTGCACCGCAGGCTGGTGACCATGCCGATGGTAGGCACCATGTTGCGGGCTGCCGACAGTGCCCGCCTGGCCAGCACCCTGGGGATTCTCGGTCGTTCCGGGGTGCCCCTGGTGGATGCCCTGTTTATTGCCGCCCAGGTGGTCGGCAACCTTGAGGTGAGAAACGCGGTCAAGAATGCCGCCGCCAAGGTCCGCGAGGGCGGTAGCCTGAGCCGGGCCCTGGATGCCAGCGGGTATTTTCCGCCCATGCTGGTGCAGATGATTGCCAGCGGCGAAGCCAGCGGTGAGCTGGATCATATGCTCACCCGGGCCGCTGATTATCAGGAACGGGAATTGAGTAGCACGGTCAATACTATGGTGGGCCTGCTGGGGCCCATCATGCTGCTGTTTATGGCGGGCGTGGTGGTGCTAATCGTGCTGTCGGTCATGTTGCCCATCATGCAGATGAACAATTTACTAGCGGGATAGGTGGAAGAATGAAAACGAAAGGTGCTATGTCGGGGTTTACCCTGCTGGAAATTATGGTGGTAGTGGCCATTATCGGCCTGCTGGCTGCGGTCATCGTGCCCAATGTGATCGGCCAGGGTGAAGGGGCCAAAGTGGACCTGACCAAGGCCAACATGGGCAAGATTGTCCAGCAGCTGGATCTCTACAAGTTCAACAACGGCAGTTACCCCACCAGTGAAGAAGGCCTCAATGCATTGGTTGAACGCCCGGCGTCTGCCCGCAAATGGCCTGACGGCGGTTATCTGTCCAGCGTGCCCGAGGATGCCTGGAATAATGATTATGTCTACATCAGCCCCGGTGTAGACGGGCCCTTCGATCTGCTCTCTCTGGGTGCCGATGGGGTAGAGGGTGGCGAAGGTACCGATGCGGACATCAACTGGCGCGACATTCAGTAAGATGCGCTTGCGCTCCGTCGCTCAGGCCGGATTCACACTGCTGGAAATCATGGTGGTGGTGATGCTGATGGGGCTGCTTACGGCGGTGCTGGTGTCCCAGGGTAACTGGACCA
The DNA here is from genome assembly GCF_051117345.1 of Alcanivorax sp. GTDB lineage: Bacteria > Pseudomonadota > Gammaproteobacteria > Pseudomonadales > Alcanivoracaceae > Alcanivorax. Next base: position 80 of record NZ_JBNPEC010000158.1, on the reverse strand, counting down.
GCGACGACCGACACCTCGAAGAGGAGGCGGCCCGCCTGGAAGACCCCCTGGCCTTGCCCAATGGTAGCAGCCTGTTCTCC
>NZ_JBNPEC010000144.1:0-8158 GCF_051117345.1 Alcanivorax sp. | reverse complement strand
GCCAGACGGCTTTTTGCCACCTGCACCGGCGCGGCGCAAAAACGGTTCAGGGTGAAAACACCGCTGACACGGGAATCTTCACTCAACTCCAGCACCACCAGATCCTTGCGGTTGGCCTTCTTGATGCCGGCCTCAACAGCGGCAAGACGGATACCGGGGACGGGCAACCATTCTGTCTGTGTCATAACCAATCCTTGAAAATTCAGCTACTAGCTCCTAGCGGTGAGCTACAAGCCATAATAACCAAAAGCACCGGTTTTCACCGGTGCTTTTGTCTTTCTCGTCGCTGGAAGCTCGTAGCTAGTAGCTCGGCACTGATTCTATTCAATCTTGCCGTGGCACTGCTTGTACTTCTTGCCTGAGCCACAGGGACAAGGTTCATTACGCCCCACCTTTCGACCTTCACGCACCACGGTCTTGGTACCGTCAGCCTGATTGTTCTCGCCGGCCGTGCCATCAGTACCCGGTTCCGGGGCCGCCTGCATCTTCATTTTTTCAGCCTGGCGACGGGCTTCTTCCTGGCGCTGTTGCTCAAGGCGCTCCACTTCGTCATCACGCCGCACCTGGAAGCTGTGCAGCACCCGAATCAGCTCATGCTGGATCTGGTTGAGCAGCCCCTGGAACAACTCGAAAGACTCTTTCTTGTATTCCTGCTTGGGGTTTTTCTGCGCATAGCCGCGCAGATGAATACCCTGACGCAGATGATCCATGCTGGCCAGATGCTCTTTCCAGTGACGGTCGAGAATCTGCAGCATAAGGTGTTTCTCGATCTTGCGCAGGTCCTCGACACCGATTTCCTCTTCCTTGCGCAGATAGTCCTGCTCCAGGGTTTCCACCAGCTTCTCGATGACACCGTCGATGTGCATCTGGTTGTCTTCGTTGAGCCACTGGCCCACCGGTGCATTGCACTGGAATTCCGCCTCCAGAGTTTTCTCCAGACCCGGCACATCCCACTGGTCTTCCACGGAACCCGGCGGCAGATAACTGTGCACCAGCTCGGTCACCACATCATAACGAATGCCTTGCACAGAGGTGCGCAGATCGTCGGTTTCCAGAATCTGGTCGCGCTGGGTGTAGATCACGCGGCGCTGGTCATTGGCCACGTCATCGTATTCAAGCAGGTTCTTGCGGATATCGAAGTTACGGCCTTCCACCTTGCGCTGGGCATTCTCGATGGCGCGGGTCACCCAGCGATGCTCGATGGCCTCGCCGTTCTCCAGCCCCAGAGAGCGCATCATGTTGCGGATGCGGTCGGAAGCGAAGATCCGCATCAGGTCATCTTCCATGGACAGGAAGAAACGGGTGTAGCCAGGATCACCCTGACGACCGGCACGACCACGAAGCTGGTTATCGATACGGCGAGACTCGTGGCGCTCGGTGCCGATGATATGCAGGCCGCCAGCTTCCATCACCGTGTCATGGTTACCCTGCCACTCGGCGCGAATTTTTTCCGCTTCCTTGTCCGAGGGGGTATCCATATGCTTGATCTGCTCTTCCGGGTTGCCCCCCAGCACAATATCCGTACCCCGGCCCGCCATGTTGGTGGCGATCGTTACCGCACCAGGACGCCCCGCCTGGGCAATAATCTGTGCTTCACGCTGGTGGAACTTGGCGTTCAGTACTTCGTGGGCAATCTTGTCTTTTTTCAGACGATTGGACAGATACTCGGACGATTCAATGGTCGCGGTACCCACCAGCACCGGGGCGCCCTTGGCCACCGCTTCGCTGATTTCCTTGACGATGGCGTCGAATTTTTCTTCCAGTGTCAGATACACCAGGTCATTGGCATCCACACGAACCATGGGCCGATTGGTCGGCACCACCACCACGTCCATGCCATAAATCTGACGGAATTCCATGGCCTCGGTATCAGCCGTACCGGTCATACCCGCCAGCTTGTTGTAGAGACGGAAATAGTTCTGGAACGTGGTAGATGCCAGCGTCTGGTTTTCCTGCTGAATATTCACCCCTTCCTTGGCTTCGATAGCCTGGTGAATCCCCTCGGACCAGCGACGCCCCGGCATGGTACGACCGGTATGTTCATCGACGATAACGATCTGATTATTTTGAACAATATAGTCCCGGTCCACATGGAACAGGGCATGGGCTTTCAACGCCGCGTGGACATGGTGCAACAGGGCCAGATTGTGGGCGGCATAGAGGCTCTCCCCCTTCTCCAACAGGCCATTGCTGACCAGCAGCCCTTCAATTTTCTGGTGCCCGTCTTCGGTGAGTTCTACCTGACGCTGCTTTTCATCGACAAAGTAATCGCCTTCCTGCTCTTCCGTCTCGGCGGTGAGGTTGGGCATCAGCTTATTGACGGCCGTATATAGCTCGGAGGAATCGGCTGCCGGCCCGGAAATGATCAGCGGGGTGCGGGATTCATCGATGAGGATGGAATCCACCTCATCCACAATCGCGTAGTTAAGGCCACGCTGAACCCGGTCTTCCAGACGGAAGGCCATGTTGTCGCGCAGGTAGTCGAAGCCGTACTCGTTATTGGTACCGTAGGTGATATCAGACGCGTAGGCCGCACGCTTTTCATCGGTGGGCTGCTGGGAAAGAATCACACCGACACTGAGGCCCAGAAATTCGTAAAGGGGCCGCATCCAGTTGGCGTCCCGCTCTGCCAGATAGTCGTTCACGGTGACCACGTGTACGCCTTCGCCGGAGAGCGCATTCAGGTACGCTGCCAGGGTCGCGGTCAGGGTCTTACCCTCACCGGTGCGCATTTCGGAAATACGCCCCTCATGCAGAGCGATACCGCCCATCATCTGCACGTCGAAATGGCGCATGCCCATCACCCGGGTGGAGGCTTCGCGCACCACCGCAAAGGCTTCCGGCAGCAATTCATCCAGGGTCTTGCCATCCTGGAACGCCTGACGGAATTCGCGGGTCTTGAGCTGCAAGTCCGCCTCGCTGAGCTGTGTCAGCGCTTCCCCGTGGCTGTTGATCGTTTCGACCAACTTGGCCATGCGTTTCAGCTCACGATCATTCTTGGTGCCGATGATTTTTTTTACGATGGTACCCAGCATACAACTTCCGGTTCGGTAAAAAGTCAGGACAAACAGCCCGTTGGCGGCAAAGTGCTGGCCGCAAGGTGAGCCATTCTAAACACAATAAGATGAAGAGATAAGGTGGTATTCCCGGTTATCAAGGGTGCTCAACGAAAAACGGCCCCTACAAGGGGCCGTTTTTGGTCTGTTATTTAACGTCGGGCGCGGTAAATATAGGGCTGCGGGTTCACCTGAGTGCCATTTTAAGCACTTCATAATGAATGTGCGGCCCGGTAGAGCGGCCGGAATTGCCCACTTTGCCGATAACGTCCCCGGTGCGAACAATCTCGCCCGGCTCCACCAGTAATTCCAGGGCATGCCCATAGCGAGTGGCGATACCATTACCGTGGTTGATTTCCACCATCAGGCCATAGCCAGAGCGGTCACCGGAATAGGTCACGACACCAGCGCCGGTGGCAATGATCGGTGTGCCTTCCTTGCCGGCAAAATCCACCCCTTTGTGCCAGGCCACACGGCCGGTGAAGGGATCTGAACGACGCCCGAAGCGGCTGGACATCCAGCCCTTGGCCAGCGGCCGACCGGACAGATAGGTCTGGTCTTCGATCTGCTTGCCGGCCAGCAGGTTTTCCAGAATTTCCAGCTGACGCTCGCGGCGCTCCAGGGTGTGGGCCATCTGGTTCACCGCTTCCATGAAGGAAGGCAGCTCGTAACTGGCACCCTCTTCCGAGCCTTCCGGCCCGCCCAGCCCCGGCACGGTGCTGAAATCAAACTCCTCACCATCGATATCTGCCACTTCCACCAGCCGCTCACCCAGCGCATCCAGTCGAACCAGTCGAGCCTGGGCCTGGGCCAGCTTCAGAGTCAGTGCCCGGAACTGCTCCTGGCTGAGGCGATCCAGGGACTCCAAGGCTTTTTGCTGGTCTTCCAGATGGGCGGAAAAACGTTCGGTCATTACCGGCGTATACTCGGGCTGATCGCTGAGTTGCGACACCAGCAGGTAGCCGCCAACGCCCATCAGCACCGGCACTACCACCAGCACGGCAGCCAGTAACCAGGGCCAATGGCGAGGAACCGGAAGTGTGCGCGAATGGCCACGCTTGCTGTTAATGACTAAGATATTCATAGATTCGTGTAACGCACCGACTAAAAATTAAGAATTTCAAATAGTTGCACTGGTTTTCTTGATTATTTTTTACAATTTGCAGGCTAGTCTAAGTAAAACCTATGAGCAAGACAACTTCGCCCAAAGCCCTGCTCGCCCTGCTGAGTGGTCATCCTACTCTCTCTGGCCTGACCAGGGAGGCCAAAAAGACCGCTCGCCAGGAGCCAGACACCGCCGCAGCCACCAATCCGCTTGATTGCCTGCCACCGGCACTGCGCGAGCGGGTTACCCTGGTGGAAGACAGCATGCGCTGGCTGGCTATTGCCGAAACCAGCGCCACTGCGCAGCTATTGCGTTTTCACCTGCCCAAATTGCAGCAGGCCCTGCCCGGCCAGCAGATCAAGATCGTGGTGGGCGGCAAACGCCAGATGCAGAACAGCAACGTCCGTGCCAACCAACAGGACAAACCCAGATTGGCCAGGGAAAGCGCCAGACAAATTGCCGATCTGGCTGACACCATCGAGGACAAAGGCCTCAAGGCATCCTTGCAGCGGCTGGCCAGCCGCGGTGAATCAGAGTGAGCCAACCGTTGAAAGTTCAACGGTGAACAACACCTTCAATGTCTGGATACCTGAACAGAGAGTGTGTAACAGGCAAGTGAAAGGGGCTAACGCCGGGAATCATCAGTAACGCAAGCAACATTATTGATGTCCAGGCCAACTCCGGGCATTACCGGTTTCGTGTTGAAGCCCGGAATTCTGGCTAACTCGCCCTCCCTGAAACGAAAAACCACCCGGCGGCGGGAGAACCGCCGGGTGGCAACAGGGTTTCGACGTTTACAGCGTGCAGCCGGGTATTACTCGGCCGCCGCGAGCACGGGTCGCATGTAGGACACTGGCGCATCGGTGGCATCTTCGAAGGTCACCACCTCGTAGGAATCCTGCTGACGGAGAATCTCGCGCAGCAGGGCATTGTTGAGGGCATGGCCGGACTTGTGACCAATGAACTCGCCGATCAGGCTGTGGCCCAGCAGATACAGGTCGCCAATGGCATCCAGCATCTTGTGCTTGACGAATTCGTCCTCGTAACGCAGCCCGTCTTCGTTAAGGATGCGATATTCATCCACCACGATGGCGTTATCGACACTGCCGCCCAGCGCCAGATTCTGGCTGCGCAGGAACTCGATATCGCGCATGAAGCCGAACGTCCGCGCCCGCGCCACTTCCTTCACGAACGAGGTCGTTGAGAAGTCGATGCTGGACACCTGGTTGCGCTCTTCAAACACCGGGTGATCGAACTCGATGGAGAAAGTCACCTTGAAGCCATCAAAGGGAACGAAAGTCGCTGACTTGTCATCCTCACGCACCGTCACTTCCTTCTTGATGCGGATGAACTTCTTGGCAGCTTCCTGCTCCTTGATGCCGGCAGACTGCAGCAGGAACACGAAAGGACCGGCACTGCCGTCCATGATCGGCATTTCCGGCGCGGATAGCTCCACGAAGGCGTTATCGATGCCCAGGCCTGCCATGGCAGACAGGAAATGCTCCACGGTGCCCACCTTCACGCCATCCTGAACCAGGGTCGACGACAAAGTGGTCTCGCGGACGGCATCGGCAGACGCCTTGATCTCCACCACCGGGTCCAGGTCCACACGCCGGAACACGATACCGGTATCCACCGGTGCCGGGCGTACGGTCATGTAGACCTTTTCGCCGGTGTGAAGTCCCACGCCGGTGGCGCGGATCACGTTTTTCAGCGTTCGTTGTCTGATCATCAGTCTGTCACACAGCTGCGGGTATCCTGGAGGATACCGCTTTCCTCAACACAAAATGAGGGCGTAATTATACTGCAATGCCCTGATTTTGCACCCTTGGCGCCAGACCGTTAGTCGGCCTGGCGACGGAGGAAGGTCGGGATATCAATGAAATCCAGATCTTCCGCGGTGCTCACCGCCTGCTGACCACGGCCGCTGGCCGCCTGCTGGGCAGCGCGTTTGCGCTCCACTGCCGGGCGATCCAGGTCGCTGTAGTCCACCCGACCATCCGCGGTGACGGGGGTCTGACGACCACGTACCACTTTTAGTTCCTGCTGGGCGGCGGCGCCCAGACCGGTAGCAACCACGGTGACGCTGATGCTGTCGCCCATATCCGGGTCGATGGCGGTGCCGATGATTACGTTGGCATCATCGCTGGCCAGTTCGCTGACAATGTCACCCACTTCGGAGAACTCGTCCAGCGCGATGGACTCGTTGGCGGTGATGTTGATCAGGATACCGCGAGCGCCGCGCAGGTCCACGTCTTCCAGCAGCGGGCTGGAAATGGCTGCCTGGGCCGCTTCTGCCGCCCGGTTTTCACCGCTGGCCGTACCGGTACCCATCATGGCCGTGCCCATTTCGCTCATCACGGTGCGCACGTCAGCGAAATCCACGTTGATCATGCCCGGGCGAACGATCAGGTCCGCAATCCCTTTTACCGCACCCTGCAGCACTTCGTTGGCCGCCTTGAAGGCGTCCAGCAGGCTGGTGGAGCCGCCGAGAACCGCTTGCAGCTTCTCGTTGGGGATGGTGATCAGGGAGTGAACGTGCTCTTTCAGCTCCTCGATACCTTCCTGGGCGGAGCGCATGCGCTTCTTGCCCTCGAAGGGGAACGGCTTGGTCACCACCGCCACGGTCAGGATACCCAGCTCCTTGGCGATTTCAGCCACCACAGGGGCTGCACCGGTGCCGGTGCCACCGCCCATACCCGCGGTAACGAACACCATGTCGGCGCCGTCCAGCAGCTCGGCGATGCGGTCACGGTCTTCCTGAGCGGACTGACGACCGATTTCCGGGTTTGCGCCTGCACCCAACCCCTTGGTCACCTGGCTGCCCAGCTGAATCACGGTTTTGGAGGAGGCATTTCTCAGTGCCTGGGCGTCGGTGTTGGCGCAGATAAAATCCACCCCTTCCACACCGGAACGCACCATGTGATCCACGGCGTTACCGCCGCCACCACCGACACCTACCACTTTAATGACCGCGCCATGCGGTACGCTGTCTTCCAGTTTGAATTGCATGGTTGATCTCCCGTTATTGCTTCCCTGTTACTACTTTGAACGTCATTTAACGTCGAATTGTCCCGGTGATGTTGCCGCGGCCCGGAACTGCCGCTTCCGCAAAAGCGGTTAACCGGCTCAGGAAACTAGAAGTTGCCCTTGAACCAGTTTTTGAAACGCTCTACCCAGTTCACTTCCCCGCCACCGGCAAGGGCGCGGGCACTGGTGCCGTCCTTTTCCATGCGCTGGCCATACAACAGCAGGCCCACCGCGGTGGAATAGATCGGGTTCTTGACCACGTCGATAAGCCCGGAGATACCCTGCGGGGACCCCAGACGCACCGGCATGTGAAAGATTTCTTCGGCCAGATCCACCGCACCCTCGATCTTGGAGGAACCACCGGTGAGCACGATGCCACCAGGGATCAGGTCCTCGAAGCCGGAGCGGCGAAGCTCGGCCTGGATCAGGGTGAACAGCTCGTCGTAGCGCGGCTCCACCACCTCGGCCAGATTCTGGCGGCTGAGGGTCCGTGGCGGCCGGTCGCCCACGCTGGGCACCTTGATGGTTTCGTCCGCGCCGGCCAGCTGGGTCAGCGCGCAGGCGTACTTGATCTTGATCTCGTCCGCGTGCTGCTTGGGGGTGCGCAGGGCCATGGCGATATCGTTGGTTACCTGATCCCCGGCAATAGGAATGTTGGCGGTATGACGAATGGCGCCTTCGGTGAAAATGGCAATATCCGTGGTGCCACCACCGATATCGACGATGCAAACACCCAGTTCGCGCTCGTCTTCGGTGAGCACGGCGTGAGCACTCGCTAACTGCTCAAGGATGATGTCATCGACCTCCAGGTTGCAGCGGCGCACGCATTTCTCGATATTCTGGGCGGCGTTCACGGCACAGGTCACCAGGTGCACCTTGGCCTCCAGACGCACACCGCTCATGCCGATGGGCTCGCGCACCCCCTCCTGGTTGTCCACCACATATTCCTGGGGCAGCACGTGCAGGG
>NZ_JBNPEC010000243.1:0-8208 GCF_051117345.1 Alcanivorax sp. | reverse complement strand
TGGAGTTGGGTGTGGGTTTTAAGGCATCCACAAAAAAGGCTTCCTGGAGGAAGCCTTTTTTATTATCTCTCTGATCGGTCGCCTCACTCTTCCGAGTGACTTTCCTCTTCTTCCGCCTGGCTGCTCAGGTCATCGGCCCGATCTGGCTCCGGTGCCGGCGGTTCGTGGGCCGGGGTGTCATCCTGCTGCTGGCGCTTTTCCTCTTTTTCCTGGGTGGCTTTCTCCGCCTTGGCTTCCACTTCCTCGGTGGTCTTTTCCTCGCCGATGCGGAAAGCCGCAAAGCCGGCATGGACCACCTGATTCACTGCCATCCCCAGAACCCGGCCGTTATAAGGCGCAATGATGGCGCTGCCGGTATTGCTGATAGGGTCGGTGACGGTGCCCAGTACCTGGCCCTTTTTCACGTTCTGGTTCAGTTCTACTTCGGCAAGAAGGATGCCGCCCTGGGTGGCACGAATCCATTCGGACTCATAGAACACTGGCTGTGGGGCACTCCAGAAGCGGCTGGCCTTACGCATGCCCAGGTTTTCCAACAGGGTATCGATGGCCTGTACACCATTGCTGACCGCCTCGGTTTCCAGCCGGTTAGGGCCACCGGCCTCCATCGTCACCGCCACAATGTTCTTTTTCACCGCCGCGTCACGGAGCATGCCGGTGACGCCAGGGCTGTGCAGTACCGTCATACCGCCGAAATGCTTGGCAAAGGCCACCACATCCGGGTTGTCCAGGTCGGCCCGTAGCTGTGGCAGGTTGACCCGTTTCTGGGAACCGGTGTGCAGGTCCACCAGATAATCGCAGTGGCGGACGATATTGCTGAACAGGGAATGGGCCACGCGGCTGGCGGCACTGCCATTCTTGTTGCCCGGGAAATAGCGGTTCAGATCCCGGCGGTCGCTCAGGTAGCGTGAGCCGCTGCGAAAGCCATCCAGATTGACGATGGGTACACCGATCACGGTGCCGGCCAGTTGATCCGGCTCCAGCTCGTACATGAGCCTACGCACCATCTCGATGCCGTTCAGTTCATCGCCATGAATGGCCGCAGTCAGACACAGCCGCGGCCCGGGCTTGTCGCCATGGGCCACCAGCACGGGCACCGGGGTGGCAATGGAGGCGAACGATTGATCCGGGGTCCAGTGCAGAGTGGCAAAGCTGCCCGGTTCCACCTGCCGTCCCAGCAGGGACAAGGGCAGGGGAGCCGGGTCCGCCGCCGGTTGAGCCGGGTCACCCGCTACGGCGTCGTCGGCCTTGTCCGTGTCCGTATTGCCGTCACCGGCAGTGGCCTGGCCATCGCTTTCCTGCTGGCGCTCCACGGCCCGTTCTTCATCTTCCACTTCATTGGTCCAGCCAGGCGTTGCCACCAGGCCGAACAGGACAAAGATCGTCGTGATAGCGAATGAGGACCGCGTTTTATACACAAAAACTCCTTGATTCAGCCAAGCTGATCCAGCTCGTCCCAGCGAGCGAAGGTGGTTTCCAGTTCCGCCTGCAGCTCGGTTTGTTGCTGTTGAGCGGCGCTGATCTCGGCCGGATCACCCTTGAAGAAAGCCGGGTCCGACATGCGAGCCTGCACCGCTTCCAGTGCCGTTTCCAGTTGCTCGATCCGCTCCGGTAATTGCTCCAGCTCCCGCTGATCCTTGTAGGACAGCTTCTTGGCTTTGGGCGCGGTCGGGGCCGGTTCGAGCACTGGCTTGGCGGATTTGACGGCTTTTCCCTTCACAGGTTCCGGACGCTGACGCAACCAGTCCTGATAACCGCCCACATAGCTGTTGAGCTCGCCGTTTTCGAACACCAGGGTAGAGGTCACCACATTGTCGATGAATTCCCGGTCGTGGCTTACCAGCAGCAGAGTGCCTTGATAATTCATCAGCTGCTCTTCCAGCAGCTCCAGGGTTTCCGCGTCCAGATCGTTGGTAGGCTCATCCAGGACCAGCAGGTTGAAGGGGTTGGTGAACAGCTTGGCCAGCAGCAGGCGGTTGCGCTCACCGCCAGACAGGGACTTCACCGGCTGGCGCACCCGGCTCGGGTCGAACAGGAAGTCCTGCAGGTAACCGATCACGTGCTTGTTCTGGCCGTTGATGGTGACCACATCGGAGCCTTCGGCCACGTTGTCGATCACGCTCTTTTCCTCGTTGAGGGTATCGCGCAACTGATCGAAGTAGGCCACCTGTAGCTGGGTGCCCAGCTTCACGTTGCCGCTATCCGGTGCCAGCCGACCCAGCAACAGGCGAATCACGGTGGATTTACCGCAGCCATTGGGACCAAGGATGCCCACCCGGTCACCGCGCAGCAGATTCACGGAGAAGTCCTGCACGATAGTCTTGCCGTCCACGGTGTAATCCAGGTGCTCGGCTTCCACCACCACCTTGCCGGAGTTGTCCCCGCCTTGGATGGTGAGGTTGGCAGTGCCGGTGCGATTACGGCGCTGGGCGAATTCATCACGCATGGCCTTGAGCGCACGCACCCGGCCTTCGTTACGGGTGCGGCGGGCCTTGATGCCCTGGCGGATCCACTTTTCTTCCTGGCTGAGTTTCTTGTCGAACTCGGCGTTGGCACGCTCTTCCGCTTCCAGGGCCGCCTGCTTGCCGCTCAGGTATTTCTCATAACTGCCCGGCCAGCTGGTCAGCTTGCCCCGGTCCAGCTCGATGATGCGAGTGGCCAGCGAGCGGATAAAGGCCCGGTCGTGGGAAATGAACACCAGGGTGGCGCCGTAGCTCTTGAGGAATTCCTCCAGCCACTGGATGGAATCCATGTCCAGGTGGTTGGTAGGCTCGTCCAGCAGCAGGATATCCGGTTCCTGTACCAGCGCCCGGGCCAGCAGCACCCGGCGCTTCATACCCCCGGACAGGCCGGCAAAGGCCTGATCGCCATCCAGCTTCAGTTTGGACAGCACCGTATCCACCCGCTGTGACAGCTGCCAGGCACCACAGGCCTCGATCTCGCTGCTCAATTGTTCGAACCGGGCCAGCACCTTGTTGTCACCATCGCCAAGATGGTGGACCAGCTCGGCGTGCTCGCTGAGCAGGGCTCCGTGCTCGCCCAGGCCTTCAGCCACCATGAAATGGACGCTGTGGTCCTGGTCGTCCGGCACTTCCTGCTCCAGGCGTGCCACGGTCAGCCCCTGGGTCTTCTCGATCTGGCCGTCATCCGCATGGATCTCTTCGGCAATCACCTTCATCAGGGTGGACTTGCCGGCGCCATTACGACCAATAAGACAAAGCCGCTCCCCCGGGTCGATAGACAGGGTGACGTGATCCAGCAGCGGTTGCTGCCCGTAACTGAGCTGAATGTCGCGGAGGGTAATGAGAGGCATACTTTATGGATAACCAAATATGTGAATAATGGGGTGGAGCCGTGATTAGCTACGAGCTTCTAGCTTCTAGCTACAACGCGCATTAGTCAGGCAGGAAACGACTGACTCAGTGGCCGCGATTATCGCAATGTGGTCGCGGGCACAGCGTTATTCTGTTCCCCCGAAGCCGGATCGCGTTGTAGCTAGCAGCTCGTAGCTAGTCACTATGTTTTTGAACGCGCAGTGTAGCAGCTTGTTACGGGCGTGTAGTGGTGTCTGAAGGGATCATCGGGCAGCCTTGGCCCATAAGGAGAACAACACATGACAGACTTTTTGCGGGAACGTTACGAAGAGGTGGATCTGACCCCGGGGCAGGGCAAGATCACCGCTACCGTATCCATCGGGCTGGGGGTTCTGGCGCTGATGGGCAGCTTCTGCTTCCTCTACCCGGAGTTGCTGACCACCCCGGATTTCCGTGCCTTCTATAACGCCGAGGTGCTGCGCATTGCCCTGTTCATTGGCATCGGTATCGGCTTTGTCTGTGGCTTCTTCAGTGTCTTGCGTCATCAGGAAAAGCGCTACGGCATTATCGGCATGGTGCTGGCCTGCATGGCCGCGCTGATCGGTTCCGGGCGCCTGGATGTGCCGCCAGTGGACGGCCGCAGCCTCTACGCCGGGCTCGACTATTTCATCCTCACCCTGCTGGTGCTGGCCCTGGTCTTTATCCCCCTTGAGCGGGCCTTCCCCAAAGACCCGGACCAGAAAACCCTGCGCGGTGGCTGGGTCACGGATATCAAATACTTCCTGTTCAGCCATGTGGGCCTGCAGCTGATCAGCTTCTTCACCATCATTCCCATCCAGGTGGTGCTGCACGACAAGGTGGATATTGGCTTCCAGCAGGCCATCGCCAGCCAGCCCCTGTGGCTGCAGTTCATCGAGATCCTCATCGTTATCGACCTGGGCAGCTACTGGATTCACCGGGCCTTCCACGAAGTACCGTGGTTGTGGAAATTCCACGCGGTGCATCATTCCACCACCCAGATGGACTGGTTGGCCTCCTCGCGCCTGCATGTGGTGGAAATCATCGCCAACCGCTTTATCGGCTACCTGCCCATCTTCATCCTGGGCTTTTCGCCGTCGGCGGTGTATGCCTACCTGGTGTTCGTGTCCTTCCACGCCATCTTTATCCACGCCAACGTGCGCTTCCGGTTTCCGGGCATCCGCTGGCTTATCGCCACCCCGGAATTCCACCACTGGCATCACTCCTCGGAAGACGAAGCCGTGGACAAAAATTACGCCGCCTTTCTGCCCATCTACGATAAACTGTTTGGCACCCTGATCATGCCCAACCGACTGGCTGCCGAGTACGGCACCCGGGCCAGCACCAAGGTACCGGAAGGCGTGGTCGACCAGTTCCTGTTCCCGTTCCGTCGGGATAAATAATTATCACCACAGAGGGCGCAGAGAACACAGAGCTAAGGTGTTTCTCAGTGAACGCTGTGCTCTCTGTGGTGAAGCAGGGTTTTGAATGTGCTCCAACCGGGATAGCTTAAATGGATGACCTGATCGACCTGCTGCGTGAACGCCACCAGGGCTCTCTGGTAGCCCTGGAGCTGCCGGACGAAGACCGGCTGGTGGAAATCGAGGAACAACTGCTGATTTCCCTGCCGGGAGAGTACAAGGAGTTCCTGCTCACCACCGGTGACATCCTTTGCGGCAGCCTGGAACCGGCCACTGTCATGGACGACTACGCCCACAACTTCCTCCCCGAGCTGGCGGCCCAGGCATGGAACCAGGGCATGCCCCGTTCCCTGATCCCGGTTTGCCAGGCCGAAGAAGGCCTCTACGCCATCGGCCAGGATGGCCAGATCGTCTTCTGGGTACCGGGAGAAGGCGTCAACGAGGACGAGGATTGGAGTTCTATCTGGCAGTGGGCCAGAGAGGTGTGGCTGGAAAGCTGATTAAGAGCAGTTAATAGTTAACAGTGAATAGTTAATAGCTGAAAACCGCGGCATCCCCTCTGACAGAGCCGCTGTAGGAGCGCCTCTCGAGGCGCGAATGACGCTGTGGACGAAGCCACCGTAGGAGCGGCGCTTGAGCCGCGAACCCTCGCTTGCGAGGGCATCGCCCTGAGGGCGATCAAAGAATTGTAGGACTCAACAGGTTTTTCCGAATAGCGCATCGGTAACCTGAAACTTGGGTGCCACGCCGGTTCGCGGCTCATACTCGCAGAGCACAGGGAGCGCCGCTCCTACAGCGGCCCTGGAGAACCGTTCCTCCTCACACCCCCGCCAAATCCAGCTCATTCTGAATCAACACCACACACTGCGATGCAAACAGCATCCGCGGCCCCAGGCTGATCTTCTCCGCCCCCAGCCGCTTCAAGCTGTTGAAGGTCTTCTTCGGCATGGGGATATGATCGGTGAGCAGAAAGCAGGGGGCCTCCCCGAAGCCCACTTCACGGATGCTGTCCCCCTTCTTGTCCATCACATACAGCTGATGCTCCTCCGCCAGATCCTTCACCAGCCGCTCAAAACTCAGCGTCCGCACCCGAATACCTGGCTCCACGGCCCGTTCCTGCTCCTTGCCCAGCCCCTGTGACACATCCAGCGCGTTGGCCACCTTGGCCAGTAGCGCCTTCTCATGGAAGCCACCGATGTCCTGCATCTCCGCCCCGGTGAAACTGATGGTGCGGGAGTAATCCTGGGTGCTCTCCAGCACTAGATGCACCACCACATCATCCCGGTGGGACTGGGCCACAAACAGGCTGTTCATCAGCGTATGGGCGAGAATTTCCGTATGGGCATCGCCACCCACATTGGCCAGCAGAGCCTGGCTGTCGGTAGGGGCGGCGCGGGCGCGAAGGACAAAGGTACGCATTATCTAGGGCTCTGGAGAATGTGAGGGGATTGTACATCAGTCGCTGTCTGGTCGTAGATGCTTGCCCATAAGCTGGCAATGACTGCCCGTTTTCAGCGGAACGTTCCACATAACTCTGGACGAAAACCGTAACGCACTGATTCCAGGTGAAAATATTTTGAAGGGAAAAGGGATATCAGGAACGGAGTTCAAAGGAAGGTTCCTATGAACTCCGCGTAGGATATTAGCTATTCCATTCTAAGTGGTTGATATGAGAGTATTTTGATAGATCCTGAGGGTCGGGTGACTCGGAGTTATGCGGAACCGAGTTATGCGGAACGTTCTAATTAATACGCTGTTAGCCAGAAGGAAAGGAAATGATCCACATGGACGAGTTGGTGAGTCTGTTAACGTCGGGACAAAAGAAACGTACATTCGCTGAGGTGCACTCGCTCTTCTTGGTCTTGCTCGGAGCGTTGTCTTTTATCGTTGCGGGTTATTGGGGGTTGGCTTTATCGGCTGTTGTCCCTGATCTCATTGCAAAGACCAACAAATTTGGTTTGCCGCCGCTGGCGATTGGCTCCTGGTTTCTGATCGGCATCTATGCAGCAATTACTTGGTATTTTGGCTGTATTGCATCGCGCTGCCATGCGGTTCTCTACGAAAAGTGGTTCAAGTGAGTTTTGCGGCTAACAAGGTGCTGCTGCCGACAAGCGGCAGAGCGCTGGCGTTATATGGATATACCTATAGGGAGGGAGTTATGAAACTTATACCAATTATTCTTGGTGCTCTGATGGTTGCAAGTTGTAGTAGCTCTCCACCAAAGCCTTCAGAGCGATTAGCCAATTTAGAAGATCTTGAAGAATTTTGGGTTGATCTTAAAAAATCGAAAAATGAAGCAATCTCAATAGAGGAAAGAAAATATGCAGTTGCTAGTTGGGTATATTCCGCAGTCGCGGATCGAACCTACCTTGAACCTGAGACTCTCTGTTTTCCGCTTGATGAGAAATGGATAAATATAAAAATATCTGAAGGCGACTTCGAAGAGTTGCTAAAAAATGGTTTTTTCGCGCAAGCATGGCATAGAACTTCTTCTAGGGGAGATAATGAGCTAGTAATAGCTTATCGTGGTACGGATGGCCCAGACGACTTCCGGCATGGCAATTTTTCATTTATGAAATCTCCCTTTTCGAACTCGCAATTTGAATCCGCTATCAAGTTCCGAGATCTCATTTTTCAGGTTGCAGATAACAACGAGAAATTAAATTACGATTATGTAGTATTTGTGGGACACTCTTTAGGTGGTGGCCTAGCTCAATATGCACAAGACTTTACTCCAAATAGCAGAGCGTTTGTATTCAACTCATCTCCTAACAGGGGAAGGCTCTATTCCATTTTTAAGAAGCATGAATCTAAAAAGTACGTGACACGTCTGTATGAAAAAGGCGAAGTTCTGAGGTGGCCAAGATGGTTGTTGTTTGATTTTGACCGGTACGACAATTCTAACCCAGGTGGTCTAGGAATGAATACGCGATGGTTTCAATTTTATAAAGACAATTTGATTGAGAACCATAACATGAAAGACTTCTCGGCCGCCTTAACAAAGCTAGCGGCTGTTGCAGGTGATGCTCAAGCAGCAGAGGCCATAGATTTTCTCAAGCAACGTAGAAAAGGGAATAAAGAAGCTGCCACAGAAAACTGTTCGATACGGAACTAAAACATATAACAAGCCAAGTCAGAAGGACTTATTTTGCTGTCGCTTCGCTCCAAAACGCAAAATAAGCCTCTGCTTGGGGCGTTATGAGATAGGCATGTCATGAGTCAGGAAGATATCAAAGCGCGGGTTTGCAAAGATGCCTTGGCTATTTGTAATGAGCGTATAGCAACCGATGCTTGGGTTGCTTTGCCAGAGATCATGGATTCTATTCAGGCGCAGCTGGCGTGGCTCGTTTCTTACTTTGAGGGTGCTAGCGCGGAACGAAGCAAGCTCTTTGGGTTGACCTCCGGGCACTATGCCGTAAGGGAGGTGGATGAGCAGGACCGAGAGTTCGTCGAAGCTT
>NZ_JBNPEC010000040.1:0-8260 GCF_051117345.1 Alcanivorax sp. | reverse complement strand
AGTCAGTACTTCAATGCCCATGACCTGATTCTTATTTGACGATGTTTTTCGACAGCCGCAGCCCTAACCAGTACAACACCGGTATCAGCAACAGCGCCCCAATAGCGATTGCCGCGGCAATTCCCCCGAACAGTACCGGCGCTTTCATCAGGGTACTCATCAGCGAATCCTGCCAGTAAAAAAACCACTCATTTTCGGCAGGAAACAGCCATAAGTGGAACTGATAGAAAACCTGAGTCGGCCCGGCAACGACCAACCACGCTATCACAGCCCCTACCCCGAAAACAGTTATCCCCAGGCGTCGCCGCATGGGCGGTACCCCCAGGCGGATACACAACACAGCCAGCGGCAGCCACAGCAACGCCAGGGCCAGCATCAGCCAGCGCACGATATCAATCAGGTCTGCCACATCCTGCAAATGATGGACCTCCGCTTCATGCAGCAGCGGTATCGGCGCCTTGCCCGGTAGCGTGTAATGAATATCTGCCAGGCCTTCACCCTGCCGGTGAACGGCATCACGGATTTGCTCGAATGCCCGATGGTGTTGCTCGCTCGGCAATTGTTCAAAGCCGTAACGGAAGCGATTCTGCGGGCCATATTCTTCTATGTGCTCACCGATATCCAGCTGCTGGTACCAGAAGCCATACCCATAATTTGTCTGGCTGTACAGCGCCCAACTGATCAAAACGGAAAGCAATACAGCCGTGACAGCGTAGAAGAACCACACTAAAGTGGCAGCGACCGGGCTTTTTTGTACTGTTTTTTTCATAGTACCCCACAAGCATAAACCAGAATAATAAACAGAGGACGTAGCGCCATGCGACCGCTCTTCATGTCGATAGCCCTTTTTTTGGGCGCCATCGCCATTACCGGCTGTACCACCACACTTCCCAACACCAATGATCGCTTTGCCAGGCAGGCCCTGGAAGCCGATTACTACCAGGTTCGCATCCCGACCCGGGACGGCAAGAAACTGGCTGCCACGGTATACCAACCGGAGCTGCAGAGTGGCCAGAGTGCGCCACTGGTGATTGCCACCCACGGCTTTGGTGGCTTCCGCGCCAAGCGGCCACTATCCGTCTACGGCAAGGCCATTCTCACCGGAGAGGCGGCCATTGCCGCCTGGAAAGCTGGCTACTGGGTGGTCTTCTATGACCAACGTGGCTGGGGCCAGTCCGACGGTCGAGTGCATATGATGGACCCGGATTTTGAAGTGGCGGACCTGAGCCAGGTGATCGACTGGTCCCTGTCCCATCTGCCCGGCGTTAAACGTCTGGAAGACGGCAGCCCCGCCATCGGCATGATCGGCGAATCCTACGGTGCCGGCCTGCAGACCCTGGCGGCATTTACCGAGCCTCGCCTGAAAGCCCTGGTACCCCTCACCGGCTGGTACGACATGAACAGTATCGCCCCCAATGGCGAATTCCGCACTGCCTGGGGCGCAGTATTACTTGGCTTTGGCGGAATCAATAGCGGTTTTGATATCGGCGAGATGTTTGCCGACCCCTGGCGCAGCGCCTTCGATGGCACTGTCAGCCGAGACATGCAGACACTGATGTACGAACGCAGCGCTGCCAGTTTCTGCGACCAGGGCAAGACACCCTATGCCGATGCGCTCTTTATTCAGGGCTTCAGCGACAGCCTGTTCCCTTTTCAGCAGGCAGAAATGAACTACGACTGCTGGCAGGCACAGGGCCGCGACGCCAGGATCATCGGCCTGGAAAGCGGCCATGTGATGCCCTGGCCAATCCAGAAATGGCGTGGCTGGCTACCCTTTTACCAGACTGATGACATGGTGCACTGTGGCGACTATAGCGAGACCACCGTGGACACCATCATCAACTGGTGGGACGAGAAACTGCGCGGCGAAGAACCCAGCGTGCCGCAATACTGCATCAATGTCACCAGCGACCGGGGACTTGCCATGGAAGGCGATGGCATTTTGGATGGTGGCAGCCGCTATGCCCTCTCCCCTACCCGCGTGACGATCCCCCTTGCCGGAGCCTTCGAGTGGCTGATGGCTGGTGTCGATATCGGTGGTGACATGTTCCGTGCCATGTGGCCCGGTGCCGACCTGCGGGAATTGAAACCCAATGGCGGCTTCGGGCGACCGAAGTTTGTTCCCCTCTATGTAGCCCGTGGTGATGATGAAGTGCTGCTGGGCAAGCCCCGTATTGAGCTGAACCTGGCCGGCACCTCCGGAGGCAAGAGCATGCCGGTGTTTGTGGGGGTGGGGATTCAGCACGCCAACCGCCGCCGTGTACATGTCGCCAGCGAACAACTGACGCCACTACCGGAAAAGGGCATTCACAACATGGAATTACCGGCGGTAAGCCAGCCGCTTGAAGACGGGGATCGTGTTGGCCTGATTATTTACGGATTTACAGCCCAGTTCCCGCTGAACTCCGCCTTTCTGGCCAGAAATGCCACGGTCAAAGGGGATATATGGTTACCGCTGACCCGGGAAGAAGCTATTTCGCTGGTACCGGAACGGCCTTTCTGAAACGCGAGATTCACCTTGCCGAAGGAAAGCGGGTGCACAGAGACATGACTCAGTGCACTCAACGTCCTCTGTGCGCACCCATCATTGATTGATCTGTACAGGCACCACGGCGGACCGCTGACGCGCGAACTCGTCCGCCGCAAAGCCTTCCAGCCCGTCCTCGAAATACAGGCTTACCGTAAACCGCAGCTCTTCCGGCTGCGGCCATCCATGCAGAGAATATCCCAGGTTGGGCAACTGACCGGGGAACTGCTCGGGCTCAACAGCCAGCGACGCATCATCCTGATAAATCAGCGCCAGCGGCGTTTCCATGAGTTCATCCGGGACTGTCAGATGGGTAAGCAAAGCGAAATTCCGCTTGCTGTCAAACAGGATCCAGTTGGCATCCATGCTCAAAGCCTGATCCGCGAAGGCCTGGTCATCGGCCTTGCCGTCGACAATGACCGGATTATCGACAAAATTTGCCGTGTATACAGCCGCCCCTGACTGATCATTCCCGTCCACCGTCACCGACACTTCCGGCTCTTTCAGTGTGGCCCGGTAAAGGTCCGGAATTTTGGCGTAGGTGTGGGCTTCATAGTGAGAGGCATAACGCATGGCCTGCACCTGGATGGTCATGACGGGAATGCCGGCCAGCACCACCCGGGTGCGCAGGTGCATGACCGATCGGATAGGCCCTACGGAAAACCCAACGCGCTTCGGCCGTAGGTTATGGTTATCCAGTGTCATGCGGGTAAACCGGGACAGCACGCCGGCGCTCATGCGCATCTTCAAGGTATCAATGATGGAACCTTCGCCCTGATACCCGCGGTAGCCCAGATAATGCCAGTTCAGTTCATTGTCTGGATCCACGTCCAGTCGATAGAGCGCTGTGCGGGTTTCCCCGCTGTCGACATCGTGGGCCACATAATAATTGCCGCTGCGCTCGCTGTTACCTCGCACCAGATAGAAGTGGCAACCATTGGCAACGGTAAGTCTGCTGACCACTTCTCCCTGCTCGGGCTTGAGCCCTTCCGGAGCACGCGGCCCGGCGTCGGTCAGCATCATCAAAAGCTGGTCATCTGCATCCAGCTGCCCCGCCGTACCGGCCAGAGCAAAACCGGAATCCTCAAACCAGACCATGCCTTTCTGGTCCATTTCATCAAACTGATAGGCCACCGGGACAAAGCGCCCCCTCTCCACCCGCATTACCGACAGGGCCGATAGTTCCATTGCGGCTGCAGCCGGAAGCTGGGCACCGGAAATTTTCACCACGCGGCCGCGGTCAAGGGGCTCGAAGCGACACTGGGCGTCGACGGTAGCGGCGAGCGTCAACATACTGAAAGCCAGGAGGAGGCGAAGCGTCATATTATTGCTGCAGGGTTGCCCGAACGGTTGCAGTGCCGGATTTGCCTCCCGGCGTCATTTCCAGATTCCCCAATTGCACCCCTTTCTCTTGCAGGGACTGCAACCAGAGCACGGTCTGGGCGGCGGGCTGGTCTTCAAGCTGGATACGCACTGAGCGATTGCCATCCGGGGAGAAGCCTTTCAGGGTAAGGCCGAAATCATCCGCGCTGCGGCTCACATCACTGACCCAGTTCTCGGGCAAACTGCTACTGCCGTTGCTGCCGGCACGGGCGGCCTGCACCGCACCGCTGTTGGCGTTAATCCATTCCAGTGTCTGCATGTTAGCCACGTATTGCTGACGGGCCTGATCCCGTGCAGTCAGTGACGGCGCCCAGATCAGCCAGTACAACACCACGAAAACAGCGACTCCCGCGAGCACCTTGAGCACTAGCTGTTCGCGAGCCTCGCGGCTGGCATACCACTGTTCCAGCTGGGACCAGCGTTCGGCGGCCAGTTTCTTCAATTCAGCAGATGTCATCCTGGCTGCTCCACCTTGATCCGCGCACTAACGCCCTGGGCGCCGTTACGATAATTGGCAATGGAGGCATTGCCCCCCCGCTTTTTTATGGCATTCTGCAGGGCTTCAAGCTGGGCGTAATCCTTGGCGCCCACATCCACCAGCAACACATTCTGGCGTTGGTCATACTGGAGCCGTTTCGGCTCAACCTTCATGTCCTTGAGCACCTGCGCTACCGGCGCCAGCAGCGGGAAGAAGGCCGCACCGCCGCCATCAGCACCGCCACCAAGGCGAGCCAGGCGCCCCTGAAACTGGCGATTCAGTGCGGAGGTTGCCTTGTCTCCGGGAAACAGCTGCTCATAACGATCCTTGGCTTGCGCCAGGGCGGCATCCGCTGCCTGCTGGTAGCGCCACTGCTGGACCCAAACAGCCACCACGGCAACCAGGAACACAGCCGCTGCCAGGTAGGCGACCGGACGCCAGGGCCCAAGCAGCGCACTTTCCCTGCGGCTCTGGCGCGGCATGTAGGGGCCGGTAAGCAATTCTTGTCCATGGCGTTGACGCAGGTCGACAAACAGATCTTGCAGGTCGACTTGACGGGCCTGGTCCAGGCTATCACCCAACAGGGGGGCAAACGCTTCCTGCTGGTCTTCGTCGATGACCAGCCCCTGCTCCCGATCAATTAACAACAGTTGCTGGCCATTCCCCAGGTCTGCAGTTAACGGCAGCATGGTCTGCAGGCAATCCGCATCGACCTGCAACGAGGCCAGGTGGGCACCGGCCTCCCCCGCCCATTGCTTGAGGTTGGTGATCAGTTCGCGGCGCACCGCCGACACCTGATAGTCGTCCCCACTCCCCTTGCGGGAAACGAACCAGAGGTCATCCGGGTTATCGAGCAGCTGCTCTTCCAGCAAATAAGGAAGCACGCGCTGGAGATGGCGCGCCTGTTTGCGGCTGAGAGTGACATGGGTCAGTCTTGCACAGGAGACACTGACAACCACAGAGACTTTGCTGCCCCGGCAGCCAGCCAGCGCCTCACCCAGCGCAAGCCATTGCACGGTTTCACCGTTGCGGGACTGGTACAGCACCGGGCTGTCCGGTTGCCATTCGGTTTCCCCGGCGCCGGCAAGGTAAATCAAGGGAGCATCTGCCACGCTAATCCGTCCTTCCATCATTATTCTTCAGCATGCGCCACGCTATTGCGGGGCTACATCTGTCTTTTATCAGGTACCGTCAGCATTGTAGAAGGGATTGCACGCCGGTTCGAGTGGCGTCAGCAGTGGACTGACCTGACGACTGAACACGGAGGTTGTTTCTCCCTGACCGCCTGCCCGGTGAAGTCGACTTACCAGGCGACTGAGTTGACCATCCACTTCCACATCTACCATTACCTGAAAATACTCGCTGCTGACACCCAATAGACTGGCAAGATCGCTCTTCACGTCGGCGTCCAGGTCATTGAACGGCCCCAATTGCATCAGCTCACTGACTGCGGTAACGGGTTTTTCCTTGCGAGCCTCTAGCACTGCCTGCACTGCTGCGGTACCGGCCACGTCACCGATCACTGCATCCAGCACCTGTGGAGGCGCAGTATTCACGTTCAAGGTGGTGCCAAGCGGCAAAGCGGTGAACAACCCCCATACCAGGGGCTCCGAAGGCTGATCTGCCACCCGGAAGCTGAGCAGTGCACGCAACTCTGATTCATGGGCCGCAGGCATATTTGGCGTGCGCCGGCTGCGGTATTCCGGGTCTTCTGCGCCTTCCACGCTGTCGACGATATTGTTGCTGTCCAGCCAGTCGGCCATTTCGTTGGCCAGCCGGCTGGCATTGGCTTCGCTGGGAAACGACTGCTCGATCAGGCGAGTCAATTGAGAGATGGCCCGGGGGCTGCGAATAAACTCATCACTGGATGCAGTGATCAGCCAGTTCAGATTAAAGCGTCCCTGCAAGTCCTGGACGCTGGCACTAAGCATGGCATCGTCGTAAGGCGTGGGCGGTAACTGCACTGCCCACTGCTCTTCGACACAGTCATCCACCATGGCATTGTTGTTGCGATCATCGTCCAGATCATCAATCAAACCTTGCTGGGCGACCACCTCCGCCGCCATGGCGTATTGATAGCGTTTATCCCATTGCAGCAGGTTATCTGCCCGGGTCAGGAAGCGATCCTGCCGGAAAACAATTTCCAGGGTAATCGTGCTGAGAATCGCGAACAGCATCAGCACGATAATCAGAGCCACGCCACGCTGTTTACTGGCTATCATGTCCATGGGTTCACCACCGTACGGTAGAAACGGTGGATGGTGTCGCCATCTTCCAGCTCAATTTCCACTTCGATGCTTTTCGGTAATCGCTGCTGCCAGACAGGAACAGCAGCCAGTGCCACATCCGGCCAGAGCTCCAGCCATTGCCACTCGCCCTGGGGAGTTTTATCCAGATAACGCACGGTAAACCGGGCCACGTCGTCGATCAGCACGTCTTGCTGATATTCGGTGGCCACATTGGTATCCAGCACCGGCCAGTAACGGCGGTAGAGCTTGCCGTCTTCCAGCGTATAGATAACCCGCTGCATTTCACTGCGCTGGCGCAGCCCGAAGGGATTGGACCAACCCAGCCGGGTAAATTCCACGTAATTGTCACGCCCGATAATAGCGGGTTGTGGGTCGCCATAGGGGTCACGGACCGGGCGGCTGATCAGTTGTTCGAAATCCAGGGTCAGGTAGGTGATGGCGCGCTGATTGCGCTCCATGATGCTGGCGTTGGCATTCAGCTGCTCTCGGCCCTGCAAGGCGCTACCGAGGAAACTGGCCACCCACACATAGATGAAGGCGAAAATGGCGATGGTGACGACCATTTCCAACAGCGTGAACCCTTGGATCGTGCGGCGCCCGATCATTATGAGGCAGGCTTCCCGATCAGGCTGGCAAGGTGGTAGGCCATGCCGCCCTTGTCGTCGCCCTGTAACGGCCCAACTTCGATATCCACACGCCGGGTATCCGGGTAAGGGCCTTCAGAAACTTTGGTTTCGAGCCACCAGTCACGACCATTGCGGGAGACCTCGCTGTCTGAGGTACCCGTAGAGGGCCATTGTTGGTACACCTGCATCTCCACCAGCTTGTCAGACGCCACCAGAAACCCCAGATGCGTCTCGTTGATATTGGTGTAGGCCCGAGCGGTGGCGCCCATGCTCTGGCCGAGAGTGACCATAACCAGCGCCAGGATGGACACGGCGACCAGCACTTCGACTAACGTAAAACCCCGCTGCCCACCTCTCACGGTTCGCTCTCCTCGTCATCCCTGGCGTCGGGATCCCTGAACTGGCCCAGGGCAGACACCCGCAAACGTTGCTCGGCCTCCACATCATCATAGGCGCGAAGCGTCAGTGTCAGCGGCGAGACCTCACCACTGGGGAAGAAAAACACCTGCGGAAAAACCGCCTCGTCCTGATCGGATTCATCGCTTTCTTCGCCATCGAGCAGTTCCTCGCCCGACCCGGCCATTACATCGTCCTGCACCAGGGTTTCGGCCACTTCACTCAGGCTGGCCTGATCTTCACCCAGATCATCGAGTTCCCAGACCAGTTCCAGAGAAGGCGGCAGTCTGTGAGCCTTCAGCGCGGTGTCATCCACGGGCAGGAAATCGCCCTCGATTCTGTCGTAGGCCAGAGGCGTCCAGCCGGTAGGCTCCAGGCGCAGGGCCAGCAGCTGGCCGGAGAACAGGCTGCGCTCATTGAGCAATGCCAGGGTGTCTTCCAGGCGGGCCGCCTCCTCTTCGAGCTGTCGGTCGTCGCTGGTCTAGTTACCCTGGGAAACCAGCCCCGCCGTACGCAGCAGCCTCAGACTCACCACCTCCATGTTTTCTAGCAGTGTGAATCCGGCCTGCTCGAAGGAGCGCAGGCGCAACTGACTGAATGT
>NZ_JBNPEC010000145.1:0-8493 GCF_051117345.1 Alcanivorax sp. | reverse complement strand
CAATACGGTAGGTAAAATGGAAAACAGGTACAGAGGTTACCGGATTGGAGATCCACACCAATACCACCGATAGCGGCAGGTTGCAGTGGAAGCGGACTGCGAGCAGGGCGGCCAGGCCCATCTGAAGGGGAATGGGTAGCAGGGCAGTAAAGACGCCGATAAAGGCGGCACCGGCCAGTGAGCGCCGGTTGATATGCCACAGGTTCGGATCGGCCAATACCTCACCTAGAAAGCTCAACGCTTTGTGTTCGCGCAGGCGATCCGGTTTTGGCAGGTATTTTCGGAAGATCCGTTTTGGCATGAACTCGCGTCTGCAGACCGTGTCGGGAGAATCCCGTGAATGTCGTGTCGGTATCAGCTTAGGTGCCCGGCAGGCTGGGTACCACCCGACTTGTGTTATGCGTTGGGAGCCTTGTCAGAGGCTTCATGGCGCATGGCGGGCATGAAATAGCGTCAGAAACTTACCTGGCTGCACCCCGCGGCTGGCTATTATGCCCGGATCGGAAAAAAAGGCATACACCTACACGGGGCTTTGTGTCTCCTGGACATCATACAAAGACTGACCGTGAAGAAAGCGACTATTTTCCACGGGAGCAGGGATGCGATTGTGGTGGTTATCGGCGGCGCTGGCGACAGCATGCTGGCTGGGCGTGTTGTGGCCGCTACCGGTACTGGTGGTAGTGGCGGTATTGGGGTGGCGGCGCGGGCGGCGTTGGCTGGTGTGGTTACCACTGTTGTGGTGTTACGGCGTGGTGCAACTGCACAGTGGCGTGTCAGCACGGTTGCCTGCTTCCCTGGAAGGGGAAACCCTGGCCATGCAAGGCGAGGTGGTGGGGCTGCCGGCCACGATCAACGAGTATCGCTTCGGTCGCTGGCGTTATCGCCAGACGCTGACGGTGGACGTTTGGGGCGCAAGCCGCTGGCCCGGTACGCACCGTATCCGGGTCAACGCCTATGAACTGCCTGTGCAGGTGATGGCAGGACAGCGGCTTGCGCTGAGGGTGAAGTTGAAGGTCCCCCGGGGCGTCTACAATGCCATCGGGGTGGATGCGGCCCGGCGTGATCTGGCCGCCGGCATTGATGCCCGGGGCACGGTGCAGTCGTGGACCGTGCTGGGCAGCGATCAGGGGCTGGATCGTTGGCGGCAGTGGTTGTCGGACCGGGTGGCGGAACAGGTATCCGTGTCGCCGGCGGGCAGAGCGATCCTGCCGGCACTGGTGGTGGGTGACCGGTCGCGGTTGTCCAGCCAGCTGTGGCAGCAATTTCAGCTCACCGGTGGCGCCCACCTGCTGGCCATCTCCGGACTGCATATCGCCATTGTGGCCGGTTGGTTCTGGTGGTTGGGGCGCTGGTTGCTGGGGCCGGTGCTGCAGCGCCTGTTTCCGGTTTTAACCGCGTTTACTTTGCAACAACTTGCCTGGGGGCCGGCACTTCTGGCGGCGCTGGGTTATGCCGCCCTGGCCGGGTTCAGCCTGCCCACGGTACGGGCGGTGATCATGCTGGCGGTGGTAGCAGGGGCGCAGTGTACTCGGGTGGCTGTGCCATTGTGGAAGAGCCTCGGGGTGGCGCTGTTGATGGTGCTACTGCTGTTTCCGCTGTCGGCGCTCTCGGAAAGCCTGTGGTTGTCGTTCGGCGCCGTGGCTGCGATTGCCATGCTGGTGACCAGTCACGGAGCCCGGTGGCTACTGGTACTGCTGCCGGTGATGATGGCCATGCTCGGTGCCATTCTGTTCCAGCAATGGTCAATCAGTGCGCCACTGACCAATCTGTTTCTGATCCCCTTGTATACCTGCATCGTGGTGCCGCTGGCTTTGCTGGGTAGCCTGTTGCAGCAGGGCTGGCTTCTGGAGGGGGCGGCCACCGGCACGGAGCTGTCTGTGTGGCTGATGGCATCGCTGGCGTCCTCGACCAGTGGCTGGCAGTTGCCGTTGCCCACGGTAACCAGTGGGTTGTTTGCGATGGTGGCACTGGCTCTGCTGCTGGTGCCCGCATTGCCGTTTCCTCGGCGGTTGCTGCCGATCCTGTTATTGCCCTGGTTGTGTCAGCGAGCAGCGCCATTACCTGAGGGTGACTGGGAGTTGGTGGCGTTTGATGTGGGGCAGGGGCTGGCACTCGCGGTGCGCACCCGGGAGCATCTGCTGATTTATGATAGCGGGCCGTCCTGGCCCGGCGACAGTATGGCCCGGCGCATCATCCTGCCGTGGCTGGCCCGCCAGGGGCTGATGCCGGACCGCATTATTATCAGCCATGGGGATAATGATCATGCTGGTGGAATGGAGGCGCTAGCCGGTTTGGCACCGGTGTCCAGTGGTGAGCCGCAACGTGTGCCGGATAGCGAGGCGTGTCGGGCGGGGCAGCAGTGGGGCTGGGATGGTGTGACGTTTACGCTGCTGTGGCCTGGGCCGGAGGTGGTGCCGGGCAACGAGTCGAGCTGTGTGCTGCAAGTGTCCGGTGCCGGCAGCTCGTTGTTGATCCCCGGCGATATCGGCAAGCAGAGTGAGTATCGATTGCTGGGTTCGCTGCCGCGGACGGATTTGCTGGTGGTGGCCCACCATGGCAGTAACAGCAGTACCAGCGCGGCCCTGTTGCGTCAGGTGCAGCCCGCTTATGCGCTGGTCAGTGCCGGTTATCGGAATCGTTTTCGCCATCCGCACCCGCAGGTGCTGCAACGGTTGGGCAATGCCGGGGTCACAGTTCTGCGCACGGACCGGGATGGCATGATTGTGTTTCGCTGGGGTGCCGCTGATAATGTGCCGCTTATAACAACATGGCGCCAATTTCGTGAAAGACCCTGGCATCGGCCAGCGGCCTGGCGTTTCTGGTGAAAAATCCAATTAACCCGACGCGCACTCTGAGAGTGACGCCGAGAGTGAGGGGAGAAGTTAAGGTGCAGGATCTTGTGCAGTCCGGGGGTTGGATGATGCTCCCGATCTTGATCTGTTCGGTGGTGGCTCTGGCCATTGTGGTGGAACGTTTCTGGACCTTGCGTCCTAGCAAGTTGGCGCCGGCGGATACCGTGCCGCAGGTGCAGACGCTGCTCAAGCGGGGTCTGCTCAACGAGGGTAATCTGGTCAAGCTGCGTGACAGCTCGCCGCTGGGTCGCATTCTGGCTACCGGGTTAGCCAATGCCCGCCATGGTCGCGACATCATGAAAGAAAGCATCCAGGAGAGTGCCACTAGCGTGGTGCATGAACTGGAGAAATTTCTCAGTACCCTGGGCTCTATCGCTGCCATCACGCCGCTGCTGGGCTTGCTGGGCACTGTGATCGGCATGATTGACGTGTTTGCCGCCATCATGATGCATGGCACCGGGGATGCGGCCCAGTTGGCCGGCGGTATTTCTCAAGCGTTGTTGACCACCGCTGCCGGTCTGGTGGTGGCGATTCCGGCCATTTTCTTTCATCGCTTCTTTGTGCGTCGCGTGGAAGAAATCACCATGGAGCTGGAGCAGAACGCGGTACATGTGGTGGATCTGGTGCACGGTGATCGTGAGGCGGAACCAGGAGACAAGGCGTGAAATTTCCCCGGCCCAGCCAGGAGGAGATCAGCGTAAACCTGACACCCCTGATTGATGTGGTGTTCCTGCTGCTGATTTTCTTCATGGTCTCTACCACTTTTGATGACAAGACCCAGTTGTCCATCACGTTGCCGGAGGCTGAAGCGGCACCGCTGGCGCAGTCTTCGGATCAGGTGGAGGTGACGATCACGTCTACTGGCGATTATCTGGTCAATGGCGAAAAGCTGGCGGCCAGTGATAGCAAGACGCTGCGTACTGCGCTGCTGAAACTGGGGCAGGAAAAAACCGACTTGCCGTTGCAAATCTATGCGGATGCCAATGTGGCCTATCAGTCGGTGGTTCGCGTTTATGACGTGGCCGGACAGCTGGGTTTTGTTAAGCTGTCGCTCACTACTCGCGAATCTCCCAACGAGGCACAATGAGTCAACCTCTTCCCCCCGAGGACGTGTGGCCGACCTACAGGCGGCTGCTCAGTTATGTTCGACCACACTGGTTCATGCTGGTGCTCAGCGTGATTGGTTATGCGATCTATGCAGCAACCCAGGCTGGGGCCGCCCAGCTTGCCGGTTTCCTCGGCGAAACCATTGTCGAGCCCACCGATGCCAAAGTTCTGCTGGTATCCATCGCGCCACTGGTGCTGGTGATTTTCCAGGGACTGGGCCAGTTCATGGGTAGCTACTCCATGAACTGGGTGGCGCAGCAACTGGTGTATGTGCTGCGCAATGATGTGTTTGGCCATGTGTTGCGGTTACCCCAGTCGGAATATCACCGCAATGCGTCCGGGCGCATCATGTCGAAAATTATTTTCGATGCCCAGCAAGTCACCAGTGCTGGCACCGATGCCATCATCGTGATTATCCGCGAAGGTCTTACCGTGATTGGCCTTACCGCTTTCCTGCTCTGGCAGAACTGGAAGCTCACGCTGATTCTGGTGGCTGTGGTGCCGTTGATTGCCCTGGTGGTGAATGTGACCAGCAAGCGGTTTCGCAAGATCAGTCGTCGTATCCAGTCGTCCATGGCCAACATTACCCATTTCCTTGGCGAAGCCATCGAGGGTAGTGGCGAAGTAAAAATTTTTGGTGCCCAGGAGCAGGAAGCCAATCGTTTTCACGGTGTCAGCCGCAGCTTTGCCAAACAAAATGTGAAGCTCAACGCCAGCAAGATTGCCAGCACAGTGATCGTGCAGTTGTTTGTGGCAGTGGGCATTGGTGCGATCACGTTTCTCTACATCAACCTGATGGGCGAAGATCTCTCCGTTGGGGGGTTCCTGTCCTATATCGCTGCCGCCGGCATGATCCAGAAACCACTCAAACAGCTCACCGATGTGAACGTGAAAGTGCAGCGTGGGGTGACGGGTGCGTTCAGCCTGTTCGAGTTGCTGGATACCGAACAGGAAGAAGATGCCGGTACCTATGTGCTGCCAACCAAGGCGCGCGGAGATATCGAATTTGACGGCGTCACCTATGGGTATGATCCGGCGCAACCGGTTCTCAGGAATCTGAGTTTCTCCATCAAATCCGGCGAAACCGTGGCACTGGTCGGGCGTTCGGGGGCAGGAAAGAGCACCATCAGTGCCATGCTGCCGCGCTTCTTCGATCCGGATCAGGGCCGCATTCTGCTTGATGGTGTACCGTTGCCGGAAATCCAGCTTACCGACCTGCGTCACCAGATTGCCATGGTCAGCCAGCGGGTAGTGCTGTTCAACGATACCGTGCGCAATAACATTGCCTATGGCGAACTGCGCGTCATGGACGATGCGGCGATTGAACAGGCTGCCCGTGATGCCCATGCCTGGCGCTTTATTGAGCAGCTCGAGCAGGGGCTGGATACCCGGTTGGGGCAGGATGGCGTACAGCTTTCCGGTGGCCAGCGCCAGCGTATCGCCATTGCCCGGGCGCTACTGAAAGACGCGCCGATCCTGATTCTGGATGAAGCCACCAGTGCTCTGGATACGGAATCCGAGCACCATATCCAGCAGGCGCTGGAGCAGGTCATGGCTGGACGCACCACTCTGGTGATTGCCCATCGCCTGTCGACTATCGAGAAGGCCGACCGGATTCTGGTTCTGGACCAGGGCCAGTTGATCGAGCAGGGGTCACACCAGGAACTGCTGGACAAGAATGGCCTTTACACCCAGTTGTACCGCATGGATTTTGCCGAGGAGTAAGCCGGCCATGGGCTCATTGAGCGAATGGATTCAACAGGGCTGGTATAAGGGTAGCCCCTGGCTGGTGCCGCTGCGGCCGCTCTCCATGCTGGTGTCCCTGGAAGCCAAGCGCCGCCTGCAACGGTTTCGCAAGGAAAAACCGTCGCCGCCGGTGCCGGTACTGGTGGTCGGCAATATCACCGTGGGCGGCACTGGCAAGACGCCGCTGGTGATTGCCCTGGTGCAGGCCGCCGTTGCCCGTGGCTTGAAGGTGGCGGTGGTGTCCCGGGGGTTCGGCGGCAAGACCGATCAATACCCCCGCTTGGTTACTGCCGATAGCGATGCCCTCAATGTGGGCGATGAGCCGGTGCTGATTGCCCGCCGTACCGGGGTGCCGGTGATTCTCGATCCGGATCGTCGCAATGCACTGGAGGTGGCCATCCGTGATCATGCACCGGATCTGGTTATCAGCGATGACGGGCTACAGCACTACGCTTTGCCGCGCAGCGCAGAAATTGTTGTGGTCGATGGCCAGCGTGGTCTGGGTAATGGCCACTGCCTGCCGGAAGGCCCATTGCGCGAGCCGGCCACCCGACTCAAGGAAGTGGATTTCGTGGTCAGCACCGGGGGTGGCTGGAGTGGCGCGCACCCGATGATCATGCGCCCCGCAGACATTACCTCCCTGGCCACGGGCGAAACACTCGATCATCAGACATTCCTGCGCGAGCATCCCCAGGTCCACGCGGTGGCCGGCATCGGCAACCCCAAGCGGTTTTTCAATCTGCTCAGCATCCTAGGCCTGAGCGCCACCCCTCACGTCTTTCCCGATCATCATGCTTTTCAGCCGGCGGATCTGGCGTTTGCCGACGGTCTGCCGGTGCTGATGACCGAGAAGGATGCGGTAAAATGCGCCCCCTTCGCCGAGCCACACTGGTGGTACTTGCCGGTGACAGCCAGTCTGCCGGAAGGCTTGCTGGAGCAGATGCTGGACCGGGCGCTGGGAAAGGACTAGTTGCAAGCTACAAGCTACAAGCTTCAACGCGGAATAGGCTTTGGTTTATTGTGAGCGTTGCTGGTCGCGCTTGATCTCTGGTCGCGGCTGATGTGTTTCAGAGACAACAATCCTTTGCTCGCGTTGTAGCTTGCGGCTTGTAGCTTGAAGCTTTACTGAATGAGGTTTTCTGATGAGTTTTTATGTGGTGGTGCCTGCCCGTTATGCATCGACCCGCTTGCCGGGCAAGCCGTTGGCGGATATTGCCGGCAAGCCCATGGTGGTGCGAGTGGCCGAGCGGTGCCAGCAGAGTGAGGCAGGGCAGGTCTATGTGGCCACTGATGATAGCCGCATTGCTGATGCCCTGGCGGGGCAGGTGCCGGTAGTCATGACCCGGGAGGATCACCCTTCCGGTACCGACCGTCTTCAGGAAGTGGCTGCCAAACTGGAACTGGACGATGACGATATCATCGTCAATGTGCAGGGCGACGAGCCGCTGATCCCGCCGTCGGTGATCAACCAGGTGGCCGCCAACCTGGCCGCCAATCCTTCCTGTCAGATGGCCACTCTGTGTGAGCCCATCGAAGACGCGGACCATCTGTTCAACCCCAATGTAGTGAAAGTGGTGTTCGATGATGCTGGTCGAGCGCTCTATTTTTCCCGGGCGCCGATTCCCTGGCATCGCGATGCCTTTGCCGACGGCAGCCGGGATATCAGTGGCGGCCAATGGTGGCGGCATATCGGTATCTACGCTTACCGGGTGTCGTTCCTGCACCAATATGTGCAATGGCCCCCGGCCACACTGGAGCAGCTGGAATCTCTGGAGCAGCTGCGGGCCATGGCCAATGGCGTCGCCATTCATGTGGCACCGGCCATTGAGGCGGTACCGGGCGGGGTAGACACCCAGGCAGATCTGGAGCGTTTGCGCGCGGAGCTGGGAGGACAGGCATGACAGTGTCCGTGCTTTTTGTCTGTCTGGGTAATATCTGCCGTTCGCCCACCGCTGAAGCGGTCTTCCGCGAACGTGTCATCGCCGCCGGCCTGGAAGAAAAAATCCGTATCGACAGCGCCGGTACCGGTGACTGGCATATCGGCCGAGCCCCGGATCCGCGTACCCAGGAAGCGGCCGCCCGCCGCGGCTACCAGATGGATTCCCTGCGTGCTCGCCAGGTGGGTCCACAAGACTTCTACAAGTTCGACGTGGTGTTGGCCATGGACAATGCCAACCTGGCGGATCTGCAGGCCATGCAGCCGGCGGATGTCTCCGTCACGCTGGGGCGCTTTCTGGATTACGCCAGTGCGGCGTCTGTGAGTGAGGTGCCGGACCCTTATTATGGCGGCGAAGACGGTTTTGACCGGGTATTGGACCTGATTGAGGGCGGTGCCGACGGTCTGCTGGATGCCTTGCGAGAGCGGTTATGAGCTTGCTTCAGCCTCCGCTAGTGGAAACGGATGCGGATCTGAGCGCACTCAATACCCTGCGTCTGCCCGCCCGTGCCCGACGACTGGCAAGGCCGGCCACCCTGGATGCCCTGGAACAGGTGTTGGCCGAGCGCGACCCGGCTGAGCCGTTGCAGGTGATCGGCGAGGGCAGCAATCTGGTGATCCACGGTGATCTACCCGGGCTAACCCTGTGTCCGGCTATGGATGGCATGGCCTGGGTGAAAGAGGACGCCGGGTTTGTCTGGGTGGCTGCCGGGGCCGGGGTGCACTGGGATGATCTGGTGGCCTGGACCGTTGAGCAGGGCTGGCAGGGGCTGGAAAACCTGTCGTTGATTCCCGGCACCGCCGGGGCGGCACCGTTCCAGAATATCGGCGCTTATGGGGTGGAGCTGTCCC
>NZ_JBNPEC010000163.1:0-8527 GCF_051117345.1 Alcanivorax sp. | reverse complement strand
TTCCACTACCATTGATGGACAAACAGAATTCGCCAACGGTATTTTCATCAACACGGACACGCTCCTGGGTGATGTTCTGGTCACCAATCGACTCTGGATAATTGCCTCCAGAGTTACTGACTTCCCTATCGACATCAGAATCAGGCTCCACAATATCCGAGCATTTAGTATCATCATCGCCCAAATCATCGTCTACGCAGGCGCGCATGAGCCTGACTGTATAGTCCCCATCTAGCTGAGAGATTATCGTGTCATCAGGCCGTGCCTGAACAAAACCTGTTTTCGTGGCACGAAATGGCAGCGGCTCCCCTGTGAGATTCTCACCAAGCAAGACTCCGGTTATCTCGCCTTTATCGGCAGCCGCAAGAGACTCATTAAGCGAGGGGAAATCCAGTTTAAAATCGCTGTTGCCATCAATGTTTACACCAGCGTAGAGGCTCGACCCAAGAAATCGACCAGATACTTGCGCATCAGTATTTGATTCATCCGCGTCGCCAATACCTGCACTACTCAACTGCACGGAAAGAGTCTCGTCATTCTGGTTTTGCAGCTCCAGAAGATCAGAGAGGCCCGCAAGGGAATCGAAGCCCAGAAAATCGAGTATCTGATTCTCTCCACCAGATGCCCTTACCCCGAGCCCTCCACCAAGAATTCGTCCTGAGGGTAGAACCAGTGCATTCAAAGTGAACGATACTGTGGAACCTTCTTCACCACCGAAATCACAACCCTCAAGAATGATACATTCCCCTGCGATTTCAAAAGCATATAGACCCGCACGAGAACGATCGTTCCCGGTATTGACTTGGTTCTCATAAGCCGACGTATCATTGGCAAAGCCGTCAATTGGCTCGTCTGAATTCACGACATCTATGAAATCCTGCCAAGCTGCCTTGAACTCATCAAAATCCGCGTAAGCAAAGCCGTTTTCAGCTATCAGTTCAGGCTGGGTATTAATGAGCGTATTAGGGTCATTTTCATCTGTGGCTTGTGTAGCGTCACCGGGAATAACAATGAAATTTTGAGGGTCGTTACCTTGATCATTCAATGCATGCAGCAACGCAGACCGATTCAATACGGGGCTGGCAGTTCCTAACGCACCATCCTGAACCTCGACACGACGAGGAGAATCAATCAGGTCGGCCAGCGTAATCTGATAGCTACCTTTACGTAATTGCTGGGGCAGAAAATAGCTACCCAAGCTAACCCTGTTATCTTCAAAGAGAGCGCTGCCGATATAAAACTCGATAGAGCGAGAATTGGCTGGGCACAAGGCATGATAGGCTGGCACTTCGATATCCAACCCCTCCGGCGTGTAATCTTCACCACGTGTATAGCCTGTTGAGCTCCCACACTGATACCCAAGATTCTTTACACGGGGTCCCTGCAATTCCACTAGGACATCCCCTCGCGGGTTAAGGTTACAGCTTGCACCCAACGGACAGCCTGGGACAGTCGCATCAGAAAAGTCTTCACCGCCATTGCAGCCCGCCAAAGCCAGAGCTGCCAATGCCATTAAAGTGAGATGTCGCATAAAGTATTACCTGTAATAGCAAGCCGGACGAAACCCGGCTGAATTCATTGGGCAGAAAGTAGCAGTTCGCCTTTCATTACTGCCTGCAACCCATCGGTACTCGGCTGTTCTTGCTGATAAGGCAGAAAGACTACCAGATGACGTTGACCGGATTCACGCGGCAGGGTTCCCTGCAGATAGCCGTATCGATACCAGGTTTCCGGATATTTCCGGCTGAACGGTTGATCAATCAGAAGAACTGGTCGCCCTTCTCCATCTAACCAGAGAAGCTGAGCAGCTACATAATCGCTCTTGCGGATAAAAGCCTTCAAATCGAGGATACTTACCTCTTCCGCCAGTTTCACAGCTTTTGCCATGAGTGGTTCATCACCCAGCATGACTGGGCTGTGCCGATCGAAGGTAATAAGCATTTCCTCACCCGCAGCGAGCTCGCTAGCCCCATCAAGCAAGTGAAGGCAGCAATCCTGGCGTATAGTGCGATAGGTTTCCAGAAACTCCCCCCTGGACACCTCTGCATAGTCTGGCTCAGCGCTAGCAGCCTGAGCCTCACGCTCAGCAACCATGTCTACTGGACGACTGACCAGCTGACCACTTTCGTCCACGTAAGTAATAAACCGGTCACGTTCTTTTTCTGCCAGCTCCTGGTCTATCTCCTCGCTTGGGCGATAGTCTTCCAGCGGTTCACCCAATGACAGCCCTTCAACTTTGCGATCGGGCTCGGACTGACTGTCATCGGGCTCGGGCTCGGGCTTTTCGATGGTGACAAGATTACCCTGGGCATCTGTATAGACATATAGCTCGCCCTGCCCTGGTCGCCCCTGGCAGGCAGCCAGCAATATTATCAGCAGAGACACAAATACACTTTTTTGCATTAGAAGCGAGTTCGGAAGGCAAGACCCATGATGGTTACCGTAGCTTCAGTCTTGATATCAAGCCCGGCATAGGGGTTATACACCACATTATCAATACCCGTACAGTTGGCGGCACAGCTTGTGTTTGCAGGGATTTCATCCTTACTCCGCAGCTGAGCAATACCCAGATCGATATCAGTGTCCTTGTCCCACTTATAGCCAAGGCCAAGACTGTAGTACTTGGCTTCATTGATCGGAACCAATGGGCTACGGCGATCTTCCGGAATCGCCGAGGCCCGCGGCTCATAACCGGCACGGAGCTGAATACGGCCAGTCAGATCATAGGAAGCGCCAAATGCCAAGTTCCAGGTGGACTGATAATTCAGCGGATAGCTCAACCGGGTCGATGTAGAGCCGGGAGAAAACAAGCGGGCCAGGCTGAGTACCGCAGAACTACGATCAAACGTAAAATCAAAAGAATCCCACTCCTTGTAATCCGCCCAGACAGCATCGATGTTGAATTGCAGTCTTTCCGTCGGCCGGATCTTTATGCCAGTCTGAAAAGAGGCAGGCATGGTCAGGTCCATGCTTACACGTCCTACCTCTTCTTCACCGACACGAGAAGGGATGCCCAGCACCGCCAAAGCGATAGCACCAGTTGGAGAGCTGCCAATGCCATTAATCGTTTCCTGGGCAGCATTGGAGTAGCTGATTTTGTAATCGCCACGCATATGGGTCTTGGCAGCGGAGCGCCATACCGCGCCCCAGGCAAAACGCTCATGGGGCTCCCAAAGTACCCCCAGGTTATAGGAAGGGCTGAAGCGCTGGTCCATTGCCACATCCAGAGATGCCAGATTCTTAAAGGGCCCCAACCCTTCTTCCGGTCGGCAAATCCCGAAGAGAATCAGATCCAGGGCAATATTGGATTCACCTTTGAAAGGTGCACAAATGCTTTCGTCGAGTACCCTTGCAAAACCCAGCAGCTCATTCGGAGCACGAAAATCCTGCTCCAGGGCCACAGCTTGAAAGCTCATACCTATAGAAGCACCGATGGACAACTCATCATTCACCCGATAACCAACCGAAGGAGAAAGGTAGGTAATACGCTCTAAAGCTACCCGCTCACCCATAAAATTGCCGACATCATCTTCGTCACGGTAAAAGCCGGCCGCCATCGGCAAATAGGTTGCTGTGCCAAAAGTAAACTTGGAACCGGCCGGGCGAATGGAGAAAGCCGGCAGTGGCCCCGCAATAAGCGGTCCTGGCGGCAAATCCACCGTTTCATTGATGAACGGAACATACAGGGAAATACCCTCAATGGTACTGGTCGCGGTTTTGAAATCCCGACAGTAATCCACTCCGTCATTAGGGGCGTCATTACAGACAACAGGGTCATCGGAAAAGCCAAAGACATTATAACCGGGCGGAGCCGAGAATTCGGACTCCAAGCTAAAATCTGCCCCTAAAAACTGTAGATCCATCCTGCGACCATCCAGCTTGGCCAGCCCTGCAGGGTTGAAATGGATAGCCATAATCCCTGGCGGATCAGCAGTTACCGCATGCCCCATGCTCATGGCACGCACATCAATCGCCAGGTTGTTAGCTAGCTGGGCTCTGACACTTGTCGTTAGCAAGCAACCCAGCACAGCAGCCAGGCCGCAGGCCAAAGCCTTATTATTGTTCTTCATGGCATGCCTCTCACAACTGCAAATGCCGGCTTAGGCACCG
This sequence comes from Alcanivorax sp., assembly GCF_051117345.1. Lineage (GTDB taxonomy): Bacteria > Pseudomonadota > Gammaproteobacteria > Pseudomonadales > Alcanivoracaceae > Alcanivorax. The sequence goes on along the minus strand of NZ_JBNPEC010000163.1, from coordinate 4,417 downwards.
GGTTTCAGGCCACTGAAATCAATCGGCATTGACAGCCCAAGTAACACGTCGGGAGAGTCTTCGGTCAAACCGAAGCCGAAACTCAGGTTGATGATACGGTTATTGGAAGAACGCAAACCAATCGAAGTATTCACTACACTGGAAGTGGAATCTTCAGACCGCGCTATCCGACCATCATCAAAGAAAAATTCACTATCGAAATTGTAAGACTGCTGATAGCTGGCACTCAGAGAAACCTCGTAGGACAGCGCATAGGCAAGCCCCATGGAGAAGTTAATGCTATCACCCGGGTTGACCTCTTCCAGAGTGTCCGAGCCTCGCCGTTGATTTAAACCGGTAATATCGAAAGCCATGGAATAGCCTACAGAGCCATAGAGAACCACTGGATCCACTACCTTGCTCATGCTCACCCCTGCCCCCAACGAATAGAACCCTGAGCCGCTGGAAACCTCATTTCTGACATTGATGTCATAGGGGCTGTCGCCGGTCGGGGTCGTCAGAGTGCTGTAGAGCGTTGTATTCATTGCTCCAGGGCGAACCGGGAAGGGCTGATAGCGCAAGCCAAAAGACACATCCCCCAACGCAGGCTGGGAAACATCTTTTTCCGTATCATACTTGTACGAAACCGGCAGACGCGTATTAAAGGTCAGGTTGTTCCATATCCCGTAATCAAAAGACAAGGACGAGCTAAAAGAGTGCTGTGCGTCTTGCTCAATACGGAAACGACTGATTTGGCCGCTATCTTCATCAAGAGCGATATCAATTCGATCATCGCGAAAATAGCTGTAATTAGCTGAAAAATTCAACGACATCTCACCGCTCTGTAACAATGAGTACTGCTTTTCAGCTGCCTGAAAGACTTCTTCCAGGTTCTTTTCTTCTGTTACATCGTCTTCTTTTGTCTGCAGGGCATCGCGTGCTTCTTCAACGCTTTCAGCCGCCCAGGCAAAGGGTTGGGCAAGCAGGAGTGCAGCGATTGCTGCCACTTTTCCAGACTTTATATTCATGCAAAGCCTTCCTTTATTCTGATTTTTATTTGCCACTGCAGGCTCTTATTTTCTGAAATAGGTACGAGTAGGGACATTGATGACTCGCTCTGTACCATCTTCTTCTTCGATCAAAACGCGCCGAAGCGTACTAGCCTTGTCTGCCCAGTTTTCGATGGTATTGGTAAACACGGGAAACTCCTGGAAAGCCAACCGATTAATCGTGCGCTCGTCCAGCAAACGGAGGTCATAATCTGTCAGTTCCAGTCCATCCTGAGGCTCAAAGCCATTAGGGAAAACAATAAACAGCACATTCTGGTCCCAGACATCCAGGAATTTTGATTCTGTAAAACTGATATTGCCCAAGGCCGGGTCGGCCACGAAGACATGGCCATCCTGGTATTTTTTCAGAACAACAAAATGCTTGAAGCCACCATACGCGATGGGAACGATTGCCGGATGGTCAAGAGATTGGATGTCTTTCATTTCCGCCTTGAAGCCGCCACTGGGGTGCCCCAGCGCTGTAGCCAGGCGCTTCATGTCTAGCAGGGAAAACCCACGTCTCTGCACAATTTTCTCGGTCTCACCGAACCGCAGCAGCCCTTCCATAATCTGACGCTCCTGGAACTGGCGCCCAAGATACTGGTTCAGCACGGTAGTCAACGCTGCGGAGCCACAGGAGTAGTCATACGCCTGGCGCGTCACATTGTGATAGCGGAACTCGGAAACGGGTTTAACGGCAACTCCACGCTCACGCAGAGGCCCATCCCCGGTGGGATGTTCGTAGTAAATCACGCCTTTTTCAGGGGGCTCAATCACTACAGATTCATTGGCAGCGAAGTAGATCAGCGCTACACCCAACATGGACGTCAGCATGGTAAGTTATCCGCTGTTATTGTTATTGTTTGTTTCTGACATGGGCAGACATGTTAACCATGCCCATGCTGGCAGGCAACCACCTATTGAGACCACCGGGGGTGGCGATATAGTCAATTGGCTGACAAATTTACCCCCCCTGATTCAGAAAACCACAATATGGCACTATAGTGCCGGATTTTCGTAGTCTGAAACCTCAAAAACACCCTTGCTTGCCAAGGCCTTATAAAGAGGCCGCATCAGAGCCCCATAGCTCTTCCAGCGGTTCAGTGAATCAGAATACAACCCTCTCCTCACCTGGTTCATGCTAGCAGTTGCCACCGCCACCTGGCGCTGCAGGAACTCAAGACAGCCCTCTTCCCAGGCCAGCCCACAACTTTCAATTAACGGCTTAACCGTTTCGCGCAGGTCGAGAACCATATCCTCATAACGAACAACAAAAGGCCTCTTTGGCAGGCTCTCAAGCCAATGTTTTTTGAGAGCAAGAAAACGGCTGAACTCGCTGGCAATACCGTCGTAGGTATAGCTGAAATTCTGATAAGTGAAGTTTTGCTTGAAGCAGCCCCATCCAACATCCATAGGGTGCCTCTCCAGCACGATGAAGGTCGCCTCCGGAAACATTGCCGCTAGCAGGCCGGCATCCCTGACATTATTCATTCCCTTCTCGACAATTACCGGAGAATCACTTTCAGCCACGGCTGATATCATTACCCTGAACTCTTTAGCAAGCAAAGCCACTTCCTCTGCGGAGAGAGCCTGTAGATATTCCCGTCGTGTTTCGAAAGCCAAAAATTGTTTGCGCTGGTCAAGAACGTAGTCCATGACCGTTGACTCACCAGCAGTAGCCACACCCGAGTGAGACCCAAGCACTTGTTCAAGCAAGGTTGTCCCGGACCGAGGCATTGACAGGATAAGGATGGGCCGAAACGTTCGGTCCCCACCGGCTGATAAGGCTTTGATCTGCTGCAATGAGAAATTCTCAATCAATTCAGCTGCACTTTCTTCCAAGGCTTCACTGTAATGATGGCGGTGCGGGGCAATAGCTTCGTTACCTTTCTCATAGGCGGCGACTTCTTTTTTCTTATCTGAACCATTCTCATAAATCCGGCCAAGGGCAAAATAAAGCCCTCCCAACCTCAGTGGATCAGACTCATTACTGATTGACTCTCGGAGCCTTGAAAGTTGGCTTTCGTCGATCCCGGAGGGCATGGCATCAGCCAGGTATTGCCAGGCTGATGCATTGCCAGGCTGCTCATCCAGCACCCCCCTTATAATAGAAACTGCATATTCTTTTTTTCCAACTTGCATATAGCAACGACTTTTCCAGAGCCGAAGCTCTTGGCTTTGCTCAGGACTCAGTGTTTCCTGAGCATTTAAAATTTTGCTTTCGATAGCATCAAAGGATGACTTATCCCCAACCTGCATGTAAGACATCGCCAGCCAAAGCAAAGGCTTGAGAGATGCACTCTTTTCAGCGATGGCAGACAGCTGAGATATCGCCTGCTGTAGACGCCCAGTGTGGTAAAGCAACTGGGCGTAGGAAAGCGCCAGCTTTTGATTGCCGGGGTTCAGTGAATAAAGCTTTTCAACAACCGGCCTTGCCAGTGAATAGTGCCCGGATTTAAGAAGACACTGTGCCAGCGCTTCTGCAGCCATCGAGTCATTGGGGTTTAATATCGTAACGCGCTGAAAGCAGCCCGCTGCCTTTTCAAAATCCCCATTGTCAGCTAGAAGAAGCCCTAGCTGGTACCAGGCGTCAGCTTGACTGGAATTTTGCAGCAACGATTGCTGGAGTATACGGGCAGCAATCTGTTTTTTTCCGCAGCCTAATAGCGCTCGACCAAAAGCTGCCAACTCACCAGAGTCCAGCTTTCTGACTGCAGACAAACGCTGGAAAAGAGTTACCGAAGTTTCATTTTTTTCGGCTCTACTGCACAAAACACCCAAGCGGCTCAGGGCGGTTGGCTCTGAAGGAGATGAGGACAGAATCAACTGGTACACTTCAGCAGCCTTCTGCCACTGAGATTTTTTTTCCAAAGTCTGTGCAAGCTTCAATTGCTTACGAAGCATGGTGATACTCGTATTATTATGCATAAAAAAACCCGGCAAATTGCCGGGTTTTTAGCTTCCGGAAGGTATTACTTACCGGAAATGGTAACGGTGGTACCGTTCAGGTTCAAACCTACCAGCTCCACATCACCCAGGTTCGGACCAGTGCCATCACCCAGATTTACGCCAGCCAGACGTACATCCGCACCATTGGTTGCATCACCCAACTGATCAAGACGCACGGTCAGGCCAGAAGCGGTAACGTTAACACCAGCATCAACGTTCAAGTTAGTGCCACCACTGTCGAGTACAGAGAGGGTGCCCACGTTGATACCACCACCACTGTTAGCGTCGTTCAGAGCGAAGCCGCTGATGGAAACGCCATTGGTAATAGTGGTGTTCAGAGCAATCAGGTCACCCTGTGGTTCATTTGCCAGCTGTATATTCATGGTGGTGGCACCCAGTGTAATAGAACCCAGGTCCAGCACATCATCTACGCGACCAGT
>NZ_JBNPEC010000212.1:0-39406 GCF_051117345.1 Alcanivorax sp. | reverse complement strand
GGCGTACCGGGCAGCAGGTGATGACCGCGGTGGGCTTGGTCAGGTGGATGTTGGATGCGGGGGGCGGGCTGCGGGCTTTGCTGGATGCCGGGCCGGAGCGAATGGCCCGGTTGCCGGGTATGGGCACCGCACGGCGGGCGCTGTTGCTGGCCGCCCTGGAGCTGGGGAGGCGATACCTGGCTGAGCCGCTGGAGCGGGGCGTGCCGCTGGATAATCCGGACAAGGCTGGCCAGTTGCTCACCGCTCGCCTGCGCGGGTTGCCTTACGAGGTGTTTGCCTGCCTGTTTCTGGATAACAAGCATCGGCTGATTGCCTTTGAGCAGCTGTTTCAGGGCACTATCGATGCGGCAGCGGTGTACCCGCGAGAGGTGGTACGCCGGGCCATGGAGCACAATGCGGCCGCAGTGATTCTGGCTCACAATCACCCTTCCGGTGTGGCCGAACCCAGTCAGTCGGACCATGCCATCACCCGGCGGCTGGTGGAGGCGTTGGGGCTGATGGAGATCCGGGTGCTGGATCATCTGGTAATCGGTGATGGTGGCTGGGTGTCGCTGGCCTCGAGAGGGGCGTTATAGTGAGGCAGTCGAGGTCCTTTATCCGGCATTTCCGTCTTTCCAGGTCTCGGCGGGGCAGAGGTAAGTCCCTGAATCCTGGCCCATCCGGTCGATTATCCAAGATTTCGCTTGAAACTTGACCGGCGGATTGGTATAAAACGCGCCTTTTCCGGGGCTCTACCGTCCCCCCGCAAGAAGATTTACGGAGCAAGACAATGTCCAAGGTTTGCCAGGTGACCGGTAAGCGCCCTGTAACGGGCAACAGAGTTTCTCACTCGAACATCAAGACCAAGCGTCGTTTCGAGCCGAATCTGCACCACCATCGTTTCTGGGTTGAGTCCGAGAAGCGCTTTGTGCGCCTGCGTGTGACCTCCAAGGGCATGCGTATTATCGACAAGAAAGGGATTGATGCCGTACTGGCAGATATCCGTTCTCGCGGCGAGCGTGTTTAAGGCTAATTAAGGAGCTAACCCATGGCCGGTCCTATTCGTGAAAAAATCCGCCTGGTGTCCTCTGCTGGCACGGGGCACTTTTACACCACTACCAAGAACAAGCGTCTCCATCCTGAAAAGATGGAAACCAAGAAGTATGATCCGGTCGTGCGCAAGCACGTGGCCTACAAGGAAGCGAAGATCAAGTAACGATTTTCTTCCTGCCTGCCTGGCAACGGACATAAAAAAACCCGGGATTCTGTCCCGGGTTTTTTTATGTCTGGAATACGATCAGGTGCGGGATAGTAGTGGTTCGGTTTGCCATTTTGAGCCGAACTGTTGCGGGTTGTTGGCATGATTGCGGGGTTGCATGTCGCCCTGGCGAGTGGGGCTATGTGCGGCAGCAGAAAATCTAGTATCACAAAGCCACTATGTTTGTCTGTCAACTACCTGCAATTCTATGCTTTTGAAACACCGTTCGTCACCTTTCAGGCCCGAATGGGGCTTTTGCAATGCTGTCGCCGGTACTCTGGTGCTACGTTTACAGAAAGCGGTACATCGCAACAAAACACTACGCAGTGAAAGTTGTGATGCACTTCTCGGATGCATAGCATTAAACAAGCAATTCATTTTTTCGCATATGCATTCACATGATGTTCACATCAAGGGACGTGCAACGGAGAGCACTATGAGTACCTTTAAAGATATGTTTCGTTTGTTGATGATCCGCCTATACACCCAGCTCCCGGGCCGTGCGTGTAATCAGCGCGGTGCCAGTGCGCTTGAATATATTGTTCTGGCTGCAGCTATCATTGTCATTGTGGGTGTTTTGGCGACCGTATTCGGTGGTGATTCCAATCCGCTTTCTGACGCATTTCGTGATCTCTTCACTGATGCTCAGGATGTATGACTATTTGAAGGAATAAATGGCTTATATGCTTCGGCGAAGAGCAATAGGGGCGGTGGCGTTAGAGTTTTTGATGCTCTTCCCTTTCGTGATCGCCATGCTCTATGGTGCGGCGGTCTACGGCCTGACTTTCTTTGCCCAGTATCGTATGCAGGCCGCTGTGGATACTGCTGTATCCACAGCACTGTATGTGGACCGCTCCGGCAACCAGGCCAGTGGCATCGGCACAGCTGTAACGCAAAGAGCCAATACGGCCCTGGCTGGGTTGGTGGCGCAGTTACCGGAAAGCCTGAGGGCTAACCTGGATACAACATCAGCTTGTTCACTGCAGACCATTGCGGGGGGGGTAGAAGTGCTTCGCTGCAGTCTGGTATACCCCAACTATCAAGCCAACCCGATTGTGCCAGTGTTGAGTTTCGGCATGCTGGGGGATTTCCCTCCCCTGCCGGCACAACTGGATGTGGATGCCCGGGCCGCGTTCTGATCTAGAGATGCGATCAGGCAAAAGAATCAATATTTGACAGGGATGTTCCGGAGAGAACATGGGATCAAGACTGCTCTACATGCTGCCGGCGTTGGCGGTGGCATTGGTTGCGCTGATATTGGCGCTGGTGGGATTAAGTCGCGACCCGGCACCATCGCTGGTAGTTCGTGATAACGCCTCCGGCGAGGATGTGCGCGACCAGGAAACCCCCAGTTACCGCTATTGGGTCGTCACTGAAAGTCTCAACATTGGTGATTCCCTGGATGAAGAGGCGCTGGCGGTAGTGTCTTCGCCTGCGCCCATCCCCAATGTACTGACCGCCGATGAAAAGGTGGTCGGCAAGGAATTACGTCAATACGCCCGACCGGGCGAACTGCTTTCCCGTAATCATCTTGAACCTGGTGGTACCCTGCCCAGTACTCTGCCCTCCGGTTTCCGGGCCGTGGCGGTGGAAGTGGACGATGTGGTCATGGCCGGTGGTTTGCTGCAACCCGGTGATCTGGTGGATGTGGTGGTGTCGTTTGAAAAGGCGAATCGGGATGACCCGGCCGCCATGGTGCTGTTGCGTAGCTTGCAGGTACTGGCGGTGAAAGGCGCCATGGCGGCTGCCAGTAGTGATCAGGATCGTGAGGCCCAGCGCCGTAACAACACGGTGGTTCTGGCGGTGCCCAAGGGTAAGGTGCCGACACTGCTGTTGGCTTCTGAGGAAGGCACGCTGCGGCTGGCGGTAGTTGCCAGCCAGGACAAGGCCGCTGACGACAGTGACGAAGAAAAGAAAGCCAAACCGGTTTACTACAAGGATCTGTTCCCGGCGGCCCGCGCACCTGCACCACGGGCGACACCGGGTCAGAAAGTGGAAGTGTATGAGGGATCAGAGTCAAGGAGCACCTATGTGCGTTAAGTGGTTGTGGAAGGGGGCCGGGACATGCCTGGCACTGTGGTTCTCCCTGTCGCTTGCCATGGTGGCGCAGGCAGAAACCCTTCAAGGCACCATGCGGGTCGCGCCTGGAGATCAGAAAGTTCTGAATTTCCCGGACGCTGTAGCCAAGGTGGCCACTTCAGATCCTAAGGTGGCAGCGCTTACCGTGACCGGCAGTGAGCAGCTGTTGCTGACGGCCAAGGCTGAGGGGTCGGCGGTGATATCGGTATGGTTGCGTGGTGAGTCAAAACCGCTGCGTAGTACTGTGGTGGTTGCAACAACACTGGGGTCAGCGCTGCCTTTTGGTACCCAGGTGCAGACGGATATCCGGGTGCTGGAAGTGAGTCGCTCGGAACTTAACCAGTTGGGCATGAGTTACAGCAATATCTTTAACAATGGCCAGTCGGCCGTGGGGATTGCCACGCCGGGGACCGGCTTCCAGGTGCCGGGAGCGGTGCCGGCACCACTGAGCAGTGACGGGTTTAATTTGTTTGGTTTCGGTCCCAATTCCGTCTTGGCTATCAATGCCCTGGAAGCTGGCGGGTTTGCCTACACGCTAGCCGAACCCTCGCTGACCAGCCTGTCCGGGCAGAGCGCCAGTTTCCTGTCAGGTGGTGAATTCCCGGTGCCCATTCGCAGTGACAATACTGGGGTGCAGATCGAGTTCAAGGAATTCGGTATCGGTCTGAGTCTTACTCCTACGGTGATCGATGCGGGACAGATTATTCTCAAGGTGGCGCCGGAAGTGTCCGAGCTGGATTTTTCCGCCGGGGTAGAAACGGGTGGTGTGGCCGTGCCGGGCCTGCGAGTGCGACGTGCGGAAACCACCGTGTCTCTGGCTCCGGGTGAGACTTTCATCATTAGTGGTCTGGTAAGTCGCAATACCATCAACAACAGTGACCGCCTGCCGGGTATCGGCAATATTCCGCTGTTGGGTGCTTTTTTCCGCTCCTCGCGCATTGAAAAGAGTGACAAGGAACTGGTGATGGTGGTGACGCCACACCTGGTGACGCCGCAACAAAGCACCGAGCCCCCGGTAACGTTGCCCGGTGCCGGCTATCACAGCAGTAGTACCGGCTGGTTGGATATGGCCACGGAAAGTCGCCGTGGTTCCCAGCCAATTCGCCACGGCCTGAGCTGGTGATGCTATGAGTGATCATGACATTGTTCTTTCCGTCGGCGACGACGAAGGCATTGAGGCCTGGCTGGAACGGGTGGTGGATGAGCCTTTCCGGCTGGAACAGGTCAGCCGCAGTGATCTGACCCGGGTGCTGCGTTTGTTGGAAGCCACCACTGCCCATGTAGTGATGGTGGAGATTTCCGAAGTGGATATGGACCAGTCACTGGCCATTATCACTGCCCTGACCAGTGCTCGTCCCTGGGTGACCGTGATTACTGTCTGCGCCCGCGCCAATCAGGAATTGCTGCTGCAGTCCATGCGTGCTGGTGCCCGGGATTGTTTTGTGGCTGGCAGTGAAGCCGGTGATGTCCGTGATCGTTTGCGTCGCCATCAGTTGCTGCGGGTCGGTCACTATGATGATCAGGCGCGTTCGGCCACCAGCAATCTGACCCTTGTCGCAGCAGCCAGCCCCACTGTGGATACCCGTTTTCTGGCTCAGAATGTGGCGCTGGGATTAAATCGTCTGTTCCCCAATGAGCGCTGCCTGGCCATCGATACTCAGCCTGCCGAGCGCGGTATTTTCTATCTGGATGTGCATAACGAATACACCCTGGAGAATTTGCTGGCGAGCCCGGAAACCCTGGACGAAACCCTAATTGGCACCGCTCTGGAAGAGTACCGGCCGGGACTACGGTTGCTGGCTGGCGGTATCGACAGTGGAGAGCTGGAGGGAGATCGCAGTGCAGATCTGTTTATCGCGCTCAATCATCTGATGCAGATGTTTGATCGCATCGTGATTAATGTGGGCACTCTGGAGAGTCGCCACTGGGTGAGGGCGCTGGGCATTCATGCTCGCCACCTGTTGATCACCATGCAACCGCTGGTGGACCAGGCCCATGCGGTGCGGACCCTGGGCAATGAATGGCGCTCCCATCTTGGTCGCGATAGCCAGGTTCATCTTGTCGTAGACGGCATGGAGGGCAAGGTGCCACCGGGGCTGGATGAGCTGTCGGAGACCGCCGGAGTGAGTCTGCTGGGTGGGTTGCCTATGGACTGGCGTCATCGCCTGATGGCCATGAATAGTGGGTTGCCGATTCAAGAGCAGTCTCCCCGCTGTCGTTACAGCCGTAGCCTGCAGACGTTGATGAACAAACTGGAGTCCCAGCAGGAAAACGGTGCCGGCGACAGCTGGTGGCAACGACTGCGTAGCAACGGATAGCAGGAGCGCTTGTGGCGGGACGAATCGACGCGGAGTACCAGCACCTCAAGGATCGTACTCATCGCTGGGTGGTGGAGAGGCTGGATGAAGAAGGCATCGAGGTAGGCAATGTCGGCCGCGATCAGCTTACGGATTTCGTCCGAACCGCAGCGGGGCAGCATATCGCTCTTAACCGGGTGCCCCTGTCCACCCAGGATCTTAATCAGCTGGTGCGCGATACGCTGGACGAGGTGACCGGCTACGGGCCGCTGGAGCCTTTGCTGGCAGACCCGCGGATCAACGATATTCTGGTCAATGGTCCGGACAGCGTCTTCATTGAGGTGGCCGGGGTGCTGCAAAAGGCATCGGTGCGGTTCATCAATGATGACCATGTGGTGCGGGTGATTCGTCGCATGTTGGCTCCACTGGGGCGACGGCTGGATGAATCCAGCCCCATGGTGGATGCCCGCCTGCCGGATGGTTCCCGGGTCAATGCGATCATTCCTCCGCTGGCCCTGGACGGCCCGAGTATCAGTATCCGTAAATTTACCGGCAACCACCTGAGCGCACAGGAGCTGATCGACAGCGGCTCCCTGACCGAGGCGTGCCTGGACACCATGGTCAAGGCAGTGGAGTCGCAGCGCAATATCATCATTAGTGGTGGTACGGGTACCGGCAAGACCACCATGCTGAACCTGATCAGCCAGTATATTCCTCGCCAGGAGCGTATCCTCACCATTGAGGATTCCGCCGAACTGGTGCTTAACCATCCCCATGTGGTTCGTCTGGAAACCCGCCCTGCCAATACCGAAGGCAAGGGTAGAATCAGTGCCCGGGAGTTGGTCATCAACGCCCTGCGGATGCGCCCGGACCGGATTATTCTCGGTGAGGTGCGTTCCAACGAGATCATCGAATTGCTCCAGGCCATGAACACCGGCCATGACGGCTCCATGAGCACCATCCATGCCAATAGCACCCGCGATGCTTTGGTGCGGATCGAAACCCTGCTGGCGGTAAGTGGCTATGAAGCCAGCGAAACCGCCATCGGCCGACTGATCGGCTCGGCGCTGGATATCATCATTCAGCTGGAAAGACTGCCGGATGGTCGCCGCCGCGTCAGTGAGGTGGTGGCGCTGACACCTACGGAAAATGACCTCTACCACATGGATTACCTGTACAGGAGTCAGGCATGAGTGGGGTGGAGTTGCTCGGCATGGCGCAGATGCTCGGCATTATTGCCGTGCTGACAGTGCTGATGCAGCTCGTTTGGTTTCGCTACCGGCAACGCAGTCTGCTCACCGAGCGGGTGCGCCAGCGTTTGCAGCAGCGCACGGAAATTGGTGGTGAGCCGGGGCAGGTACGAGTGGTGGCGGGTCCGCTGGAGCGGCTGCTGCTGCGGGCCGATATCCGCCTGTCCAGGGTGCAGCTGTCGTTACTCGGTATTGTTATCTTCCTGATCGTGGTGCTGGTGCTGGCATCTTCGGGGCTCATTGCGGCTGCCGTGGTACTGGCCCTGTTAGCGGCGAGCCTGTGGATGTACTGGCGATTTCGCTTCCAGCAGCAACGACGCATGATTTTTGAATCCCTGCCCGGAATCATGGAATCCACCTTGCGCTATATGAGCGCGGGCCGGTCCCTGGAAGCGTCCCTGCTGGAATCCTTTCAGGATGCGCCGCCAGTATTTTCGCCGTTGACCTTCCGGTTGCGCAGTGCCATTGAATCCGGGCGGGACTACACCGGCCTGTTTGAAGACTTTTCCCGGCTCTACCAGGTGTCGTCTCTGGTGCTGGTCTCCATTGCCTTGCGTACTTCTGCCCGGTTTGGTTCTTCCATTCGACCGGTTCTGCAGCAGGTTGCTGGCTCGCTGCGCTCTCAACAGGAGCTGCGCAGGGAGTTTCTTGCCTCCACTGCAGAGACCCGTTTTACGGCCGGCGCGTTTACCCTGCTGCCACTGGGTATGGCCGCTTACATGATGTTGATAAACGAGAAGTATGCGGAGGTTCTGCTGAACACGGATACCGGCCATACCATGCTGCTGATCGCCGGTATCCTGCAGGGTTTGGGTGTCCTGGTGATCTGGCGAATGATCCAGGGGGTGGGCCGTGAATGATGTGCTGTTGATCCTCGCCATTCTGCTGTCTGCGTTGTCCTTGTGGCTGGTATACAAGACTCGGGACTGGGCACTGCGTGCGCGTGTCAGTCAGCGTTTGCAGGATAGCGGTACTCATCGGGACGATGAGGATCGGGGGTTCTGGCTCTGGAAGCTTTCCAGTGCGTTGACGGACTCCTCTATCGCTTCCGGCGATTATCAGGAGATTCGCCAGGCGTTGGCGGGCATGGGTAAGAGCCGGGAGCAATCCCAGGTTATCTACCTGTTGTCCTGCTGGCTGTTGCCAGGCTTGGTGGCACTGGTGGGGTTTCTGGTGTTCGGCTTGCTGGGTGGCCTGCTGGCGTCGGCAGCGGGGTTTATTGTGCCGCGGCGGATGATTCGCGGCATGGGGGCCCAAGCTGAATTGCGACAGAACCTGGAAGCTGTAGAGCTTTGTCATATGACGCGGATGCTGATGGAGGCGGGGCTCTCGCTTGAACGGGTGTTGCGCATCATTGGCCGCCAGGGTCGACCGCTTCTGCCCATTCTCATTATGCGAATAGATCGCTTTAACCGGCTCATGAAGTCCGGCGCTGAGCGAACCCAGGCGCTGGATGAACTGGGTGAAAACAAACGTATTCCGGTGCTGCGTAGCTATGTGGTGCTGATGAAGCAAAGCAGTCAGCTGGGTGCCGGTGTATCGGCAAGCCTGGATCAGATTATTGAAGAAGCCCAGAACGTGGAACGTAGCCGCATCCGCGAGGAAACCAACCGGATCGGCGCCAAGATGACGGTGGTCATGATGGCATTCATGCTGCCGGCACTGTTTATCTTGATCGGCGGACCGGCGGTGATTTCCATCGCCGATGCATTGGCACGATAACAAAGGGAGTAACAACATGCGTGGCATGGTTTGGGGTGCACTGGTATTGCTGGCGGGTTGTGCCCATCAGTCGGTACCAGAGTCGGCCCCCGGCACAATGGATGTATCAGCAATTGCCTGCAAGGACGCATTGCAGCCAGAGCAGCGTGTGGATCTGGAAATGGTCGATACCCTGATGGCCAAGGGGCGCAATTATGCGGCCCTGGCGCAGCTGGAAAGTAAGCCGATGAGCGCCATTGATCACTGGTTGCGCTACGGCCAGTTGTTGGCAGCCTCCGGCAAGCTGGATGAGGCCGAACAGGTATATCGAACCCTCGCCAACCGCTGTGATGATGGTCGCAGCCGCCACGGACTGGGGATGGTGTTGCTCAAGCGCCATGAGGTCATGGCGGCACTATCGCATCTGGAGCGTGCACGAAGCCTTGCGCCGGCCACGTCGCAGGTACGTAATGATTACGGTTATGCACTGATGCTGGTGGGGCGCTATGAAGATGCCGCTTTCGAGCTACGCACGGCCTTGGAGCTGGCTAATGGCAAGGGGCCGGTTCGTCAGAATCTGGCAGTGGCCTATCTGATGACCGATGACCGTGAGGGGCTGGAAGCGTTACAGTCCAATTATGGGTTCTCGGGGGATGAAATCGCCTATGCCGAGAAACTCAGTGAACAGTTCGGGAGGACCCGACAATGAAGAAACTGGCCTTGATGCTCATGTTGACTGGAGCGGTGCTGGCGGCAGAACCCCAGCAAGCCTATAGCTTTGGTGTTTCCGGGCAGGTCGTCAGCAATGAATCCGAGACAGTGACCGACTGGTTGCTTAACCAGCAGCGCGATTCCAAGCCGGCAGGGCAAAGTGAACTGGCCGCCCCGCTTTATGTGGATACCCAGCGCCGCCTGGCGGATTCCTTCCGTACCGCGATTCCGGAAAGCTTCGGTGAACAGACCCGAGACGACAATTAACCGTCTACGGCAACGCGGGGCCCTGTCGGTCATTACCCCGCTGCTGCTGTTGATCGTCATTATTCTCACGGTAATGGCGTTGGATGGCGCGCGCCTGTACAGCCTGCGTAGCGATATGCAGGCTCAGGTGAATGTGGCGGCCCAGGCTGCGGCCGGGGAGGCACAGACATGCGGTGGGCAAGCACCAAGCTCTGCCGTGGTGCAACAGCGTGCACTGGCAGCTGCCGCCGTCCAAGGGTTTCAGGGTGATGCCACTGCCCTGCAGGTGCAGCTTGGTGTGATTGAAGATAGCGACAATGATGGTGTGGTGGCTTTCGCGCCTGTTAGTTTAATTGAAGAAAGTAATGCAGTACTGGTGAGTTATACACGCACCGAACCGATATCCATGCTGCTGCCGCAATCGGTGTTCGGAGGTATCGACATTTCAGTCAACGCCGCCGTGCGTAAGGAAGTGGAGGCAACCATCAGTGCTGCCGGGGGTACAGCCGGCGTCGGTGGTGATTCCACTTTGCTCGGTAGCCTTCTCGGCGTGGTCCTCAATCAGCCGGGGTTCGGACTGGACCCGACCGACTTGGACAGTCTTGAAAACGCCACGGTACAACTGGGAGATCTGCTCTCTGCAGCTGGGGTTGATGACTTGGCGGAGTTATTGCCGCTTGAGGCATCTACCCTGGCGGCTGCACTCCGTGATGTTGGTGGAACTGCTGCGCCGGTGGCGGATATGCTGGATGATCTGGTAGCGGCTCAGGGGATAGAGACCATCAAGGTGGCCGATATTATCAGTGTTGCGGAGAATGCTTCTGTCCCGGACTCCAGCGAATTTCCTGTTTATGATCTGGTCATCAGTCTGGTGCTCAATCTGGCGGAGCAACAGCAAGCTGGAGAAGGTGGGGTGCTGTCTTTACCGCTGAATATCAACGATCTTTCCATACCGTTGATTGCCAATATTACGTCTGTGGACCTGGGTTTGAACGTGGGGGAACCGCCCACAGTGGCTGTGGGGCCGGCCCGACAGGATGCGGACGGTGAATGGGTTACCCATTTTTATGCCCCGGACCTGACTTTGCAGTTGTCGGCTGATGTGGAGCTGTTACCGATAAACATTGGTGGGCTTTTGTCGTTTTCGCTTGCTGATTTGACGATTCCTCTGGCAGTGAATGCCGGTGGTGGGGAAGGCCAGCTGGTGTCTGCTGACTGTGCCCGTGGTACGGCTAACACCGTCGAGTTCGGCGTTAATCTTGAGCGGGAAGTGGCTCGTATCGTAACCGGGACATTGACCTCGGATGGCGAGTTACAGCCTGAACCGCTGGAAGCGAATGTCGGCAGGTTGACCTTGTTGTCAGGGCTGCTTTCTCCTATTGAAGGCATACTTTACCTGAACGCGGAAGTGGATGGTCTGGTGCCCGGCGTGGAAGAAACGGTATTCATGGATCCGCGCTATGATCTGTATTGTGATCCTGTCGATGGGTGTGATCAGTTGAGATACAGCGATCTGGGTGATGGGCTGTCCGGTCTTGATCTGGATGTAGAAGTTAATGAGGCATCGCTGCTTAAAAGCAGTTTTGGCTTGATCAACCTGACGCCGCTATTGAAGCCTATTCTGGATCCGGTGTTGGAGTTGTTGGACGACGTGATATCGAATCTGGCTCAAGCCGTGATTAACCCTTTGCTGAGGACCCTGGGTGTCGGCTTGGGGGGGATCAGTGTCAATATCAGCGCAGCCAACCAGGAGGGCGTTCAACTGATCGAAAATATTGTGGTGGTGCAGGGTCAGTGAGGGCGAATTCTGGAGGATGATTATCTGGCAACTACAAAAAAAGGCCGCATTTTGCGGCCTTTTTTGTAGTGTTTCGAAGGATCAGTGCGACACCGTAGCCGGCCGATAACGGGTCAGCTGGTCAGCAAACTCCTGCAGGGCGGCAATGCCGGACTCGCGGGCATCGTGATACCACTGCTCCAGCGCTTCCACCATTTCTGTCGAGTTCCGGCTTGTCTGGGACCAGATGTCCTGCAGGCGCAGGCGGAACTGGTAGATGGCATCCAGGGTCTCGTTGGTTTCCGTGAGTTTCTGCAGGCGCTTTTTCTGGCCGGGCTTGATCAGGCTGATGTCGCGATGGAACAGAGCGTGGGCACGGGCATACAAGTCGCGGGTGGCGTCGCAAGCGCGGGCCTGTTCCTGCTTGAAGACCGGCACGATGACGGTCTTGCGATAGGTGGCCATTACCTGGAAACGATGCTGCATGATGCCGCGCAGGGCATCCAGGTCCACGTTGTTGGCGGTTTTCTCGAAGGCCGGTTTCGGCGCGACTTTCTTCACCTTGGCCATGCCCAGCATTTCAAACAGGCGAATCCAGGCCCAGCCCATATCGAACTCGAAACGACGCACGGAAAGTTTCGCGGAGTTGGGGTAGGTGTGGTGATTGTTGTGCAGCTCTTCACCACCGATCAGGATGCCCCAGGGGGAAATATTGCGGGAGGCATCGGCGCACTCGAAGTTGCGGTAGCCCCAGTAATGACCGATACCGTTGATGATGCCGGCGGCGAACAGCGGAATCCACATCATCTGAATCGCCCATACGGTGATACCGGCGGCGCCAAACAGCAGCAGGTCGATCACGGCCATCAGGGTCACGCCGCCCATGGGGAAGCGGGAGTAGACGTTGCGTTCAATCCAGTCGTTCGGGCAGCCAGCGCCGTACTTGTTCAGGGTTTCCTGGTTTTCCGCTTCCTCACGGTAAAGCTCGGCCCCTTCGCTGAGGACTTTCTTGATGCCTTTGACTTGCGGGCTGTGTGGGTCGTCTGCGGTTTCGCATTTGGCGTGGTGCTTGCGGTGGATGGCGGTCCACTCAAGGGTATTCTGGCCGGTGGTCAGCCACAGCCAGAAGCGGAAAAAATGTTTTAGCACCGGATGCAGTTCCAGGGCCCGGTGGGCGGAATAGCGGTGCAGGTATACGGTGACGCCGACAATGGTGATGTGGGTCATGGCCAGGGTGATAAGAATCAGGGCACCCAGGCTGGGGGCCAGTAGGCCGTTGCTCAGATAATTCAGCATGAAAGTCGCACAAGGTAAAAACGGAGCTCCTATTGTGCCCAGTCCGGATGACAGGCAGAAGATGCCGGATGGGTCAAATTCGGACTTTCGGGCCAAGGGTTGGCCAGGGGCGGATGAACGGTAGGAAAAAGAGCGCCTGGGGCCCGATGCTCGGCGCAGGAGACAAAACACAAAAGCCCGGTGCTGCGCTTAGAGCGTGCCTTCACTGATTGGCGTCAGGCGTTCCAGCAACAAATGCCCATGCGGATCCACTGAGGCTTGCCAGCCCTGGGCCAGCCAGGTGGTTCCCACCGCTTCGCTGATCAATGCCGGGCCTTGCAGGGTTTGGCCTGCGCCCAGGGTATCGCGGTCATAAACGGTCACCAGCGGGTCCACGCCGGGTAGCGACACTTGTCGACTCGCCTTGCCGGTGCGGGTAGGCAGGGGCGGCTGCAGAGGTGGAGAGGTGGTGGCCAGGCTTTGCACCCGGATGTTGACCTGTTGTACAGGCAGTGCCAGGCGATGGCCGAAACGCTGCTCATGGGCCGCGTGGAACCGTTTTTCCCGCTCTGCGGCGGCGCTCTGCCAGGGAATCTGTAGTACGGATGATTGACCCTGGTAACACATATCCACAAAGACCTGGTGCTGAATGTCGCGGGCAGGCACACCTTCGTGAATCAGTTCTTTGCCGCCTTGCTGTTGCAGGGCAGCGATCAGCGATTGCAGTGCCGTGTTGTCAGCGGCTTCGGGCAGCGCCTGGAGGAGCTCGCGTTTACGTGGCGCATACACCAGCCCTTCGGCCGAGAGGACGCCGGCACGACGGGGGACAATGGCCCGGCGCATGCCCAGATTGTCTGCCAGGGCGCAGACGTGCAGGCCGCCGGCCCCGCCAAAACTGAGCAGGGCAAAATCCGCCGGGTCGAAGCCTTTCTGGATGGAGATCACCCGCAGGGCCTGGGTCATGTGTTCATTGGCCAGAGCCAGTACCCCTTCAGCGGTGTCTTCCACACCGAGCCCCAGCTGCATCGCCAGTGTTTGCATGGCGTTTCGGGCGGCAGTGGTATCCAGTGTCAGAGACCCGCCCAGGGCGAAATCCGGCTGCAGACGGCCGAGTACCACATTGGCATCGGTGACCGTGACCCGGTCGCCGCCACGGCCATAGCAGGCGGGCCCCGGGTCGGCGCCGGCGGAATGTGGCCCCACATGCAACAGTCCGGCATCATCCACATAGGCCAGCGAGCCGCCTCCGGCGCCAATGGTATGCATGTCGACCATGGGGACCGCCACTGGGTAGGGGCCAATGTGACCTTGCTGGGTAAGGCGCAGGTCGCCGTCCAGCAATGCCACATCCGTGGAGGTGCCGCCCATGTCAAAGGTCATCAGTTGCGGCTGCTGAAGCTGCTCACCCAGTCGTTTGGCGGCGGCAAGGCCGCCGGCAGGGCCGGACAGCAGCAGGTTTACCGCCAGATCGGCAGCCTGCTCGGAGGCAATGGTGCCGCCGTGGGACTGCATGATGGCCAGTGGCGCGGGGGCTGTCGCCTGCTGAAGGCGCTGCAGATAGTTCGCTACCTTGGGGGCTAGCCAGGCATTCAGCCAGGTGGCCATGCCGCGCTCGTATTCTCCCCGGGTGGGCAGAATGGCGTGGGAGGCACTGACCGGCAGGCCGGCGGCTTCCAGGGCCTGACGGATGCGTTTCTCGTGGGACGGATTCAGATAGGAAAACAGCAGGCACAGGGCGACAGATTGCGGCTGGAAGCCAAGCACCCTCTCCACCAGTTGCGACAGGCTCTCGTCACTGAGCGGTGTGATTTCCTTGCCCTGGGCATCAAGCCGGCAAGGCGTTCCGGTAACGGGTAGCGTCTCCAGTACCGAGGGCGGTGGTGTCGGGGTCAGGTTATACAGTTCTGCGCGGTTCTGCCGGCCGATGCGCAGAATATCTTCCAGTCCCTGGTTGGTAATCAGCACCGTGTGAGCGCCTTTGCCTTCCAGCGCCGCGTTGGTAGCCACCGTAGTGCCGTGGACGATGGCCAGCTGGCCCGCGGCCATGGCATCGACAAGCCCAAGCTCGGCAATGCCTTGCAGGATGGCCTGCTCGGGGGCTGAAGGGGTAGACAATACCTTGTGAATACGCGGCTCTCCGTCCCCGAGCAGCACAAAGTCGGTAAATGTGCCGCCGGTATCGACGCCGAGCCAGTAGGAAACGGACATAGCAGTGAACAGTTAATAGTGGATAGTGAACAGCGAGAACCAAAAGGCAGGCGCATTCGTCAGCCAGTTTGCTACCATACCTGAAGCGGGTGAATTTTAACTATTCACTGTTAACTATTAACTATTCACTGCTTTCTTCATGCCCGAACTACCCGAAGTGGAAACCACCCTCAGAGGCATCCGCCCGCATCTGCAGGGCCGCGTTCTGAAAGGCGTTATCGTGCGCGAGTCCCGTTTACGCTGGCCGGTCAGCGATGCCCTTTATGTGCTGGAGGATTGCCCGGTCATTGCCCTGCGGCGCCGGGCCAAATACCTGTTGATCGAGCTGGAGGCGGGCCAGGTGATGATTCATCTCGGTATGTCAGGCACGCTGCGCGTGGTGGAGGCCGCTCTGCCGTTGCGCAAGCATGATCATGTGGATCTGCTGCTCGACAGTGGCAAGGTGCTGCGGTTCAACGATCCGCGACGTTTCGGTAGCGTTCTGTATCAGCCTGGAGGCGAGCCCCATGGGTTACTGGCTGCGTTGGGCCCGGAACCACTGGGGGAGGATTTTGATGGTGACTGGCTGTTTGCCCGCTCGCGAAGTCGCAAGGTGGCGGTGAAAAGCTTCATCATGGATAACGCCACCGTGGTCGGGGTGGGCAATATCTACGCGCAGGAAAGCCTGTTTCTTGCCGGAATCCATCCTTCCCGGGCGGCAGGTCGAATTTCCCGGGAGCGGTATCTGCGCTTGGCGGGTGCGATTCGGGCGGTACTGGCCAGGGCCATCGAGGCAGGCGGCACGACCTTGAAAGACTTTACCAGTGCGGATGGCCAGCCAGGCTATTTCACTCAGTCCCTGAATGTCTATGGCCGGGCCGGTCAGCCCTGCCGGGAGTGTGGGTCGTTGCTCAAGGCGGATCGCCATGGTCAACGCAGCACCAGCTATTGCCCGCAATGCCAACGTTAGGATGAGACCTGGTCCGCAGTCGGGCGCCGCTGGTCATGAATTGATCATTCAGCCTATTGCTGGGCTACGAACAAAGGTGTAGATTGTGATGCAATTGTCGGAATATTAACGACTTAGCTGAAACAATGTCAGCGATACTTTAACTATAAGAATCAAGACTCGAAGAGGGAATCACCATGAAGCGAGCAAAGCGCCCGGTAGTGGCATCCGCACTCGCGATCAGCATGGCTTTTGGGGCGCTGTCTCCGCTTGCTGCCCAGGCTCGTCAGATGGACGACATTGAAGGAAATCGGCCAGGTGAAATAGCCATGATCGCCGATACCGTGCTGGTGCGTCCGTTGATGCTGGGGGCGACGATTGTCGGTACTGCTGTTTACACGGTGTCTTTGCCCTTTACGCTTTTGGGAAAAAATGAAGACGAAGCCGCTGAAGTGTTAGTAAAAACCCCGGCTCGCTCAACATTCCTGCGCTGCCTGGGATGCACCCCGGCACAGAACGCTATGGATCGCTAGCTGGCGACCCGACAGCCCTTAAAAAAAGAAACGTCCAGGCCTTTGTGTGGACGCCAAGGAGAGAACAATGAAAGTATTTGCGGGGGCCGCCGCCTTGCTGGTACTGATGCCATCGTTGACTGTAGCGGATGATGGTTTTATCGGGATCAATTATACCCAGCTGGAGCAGGATGACCGTTTCTTCCGGGGTGATCGTTTCGACACCGGTGAGGTCTTTGTTCGTTTAGGTGGACATATTAACGAGTACGTAAGTGCTGAAATGCGGCTCGGTACAACCCTGTCGGATCATTCTGAAAACAATGCGGAATATCACTTTAACTACCATGCCGGCGCGTATCTGTCTCTTGGCTATCAGCTTGGTTTGGTTCGTCCCTATGCATTGGTAGGTTTCACTGCAGGGGAAGAAGAGTTTGAAAGAGCATCCAGGTCTTCCACGAATACCATTGAGGATGTCTCCTATGGTGTAGGGGCCGATGTCATATTTAGTGAACACCTCGGTGTCAATGTGGAATATACCCAGTATTACGATATCGGGGATGTAACTTATAAAGGCCCATCAATAGGCCTGGTTCATCAGTTCTGAAGTGGGGGAAGGAAATGTCTGAGATGAATAAGGCGCCCTTGAGGTTGTTAGCAAGCTTTATGTTGGGCCTGTTGGTGCTAATGCTTACCGCCTGTGGCGGTGGTGGTAGTAGCAAGGATCTGATCCCCGGAAATGGTGGAACGCCTGGCGATGGTGACGAATCCGGTTTTTCCGTATCCGTTAGTCTGAGTGATCTTGCTGGTGGATCCATTGGCAGCGCGATGAATCCGGTTTCTGCGGATAATCCGGCAAGAGTAAGAGCACTTGTTGCGCAAAATGGGGTACCCCAGGAGGGGGTCATTGTCGAGTTCCAGGCATCACTGGGTGAACTGTCGCCAGAAGGCGGTACGGCTTTGACGAATGCCAGCGGTATCGCGACTATTGTTCTTCGCGCTGGTGACGTAGAAGGTGCCGGTCAACTGGTGGCGGGTATTCCGAACACCGACGCGCTGGGCACTGTGAACTTTGAAACCCTTGGTGACGCTACTGGCGGTGGTGGAACGGTGGACAACAGTAATGCGTTGTCCCTGGTGCTGCGTGACCAGAATGATACCGTGAACATCGCCGAAGTCAGTCGTGATCAATTGGGGCTGTTAAAAGCGTGCCTGGTGGACTCCGAAGGTGATCCGGTACCAGGTGAGGTCATCTTCTTTCAGACTTCCTTGGGTGTGATTTCTCCAGCCTCCGGCACCGCGCTGACACAGAATAATGGCTGTGCCAGCGCGAATCTCTCGGCGGGTTCTTCCGCGGGTGCCGCAACAGCCGCAGCATCCTATGGCAATCTGAACGCTACGGTGAATTTCGTTACCGATGGTTCCGGCAGTGATGTGCAGGTTGGCACCATTTCCTTTGTGCAGATGCCCACGGAGATCAATTCTTCCCAGCCCGAAAATATTACGGTTGAGGTGAGGAACTCCTCTGGAGCGACCCAGCAGAACAAGATCGTGGTTTTCTCGACCGATCTGGGCACTCTGTCGCCCTCCACCGGCAAAGTGCTGACCAATGCGTCAGGTCAGGCAACGGTGTCACTGGATATAGGCAATGATTCTGGTGCGGGTACGCTTCAGGCAACCACTGATTTTGATAACCAGACCGTGGTCGAAGAGCGGGTTTTCAATGCGGTTCAGGACGAAGTGCAATTTGGTTTCGATGATGGAGTCAGCTTCCAGCAAGGCGTGTTGGGCCTCAGCAACGATGATATTGCTGCCGGTAGCACGATTACTGTAACCGGTCATCTCCGTAATATAACCGCGGGCACAGCTTACACTGACGAAACGGAAGTGACTTTCCAGAGCGTAAATTGTGGCACGTCTCAGGTGGAGGCCAGCAAAATCGCTCGCAGCGGTGTCGTCACGGTGACCTATACTGCCGGTGCGGGTTGTGATTCAGACAGTATCCGTGCGTTTGCAACCGTGAACGGCGAGCAGCTTCAAGCCCAGTCCGGCACAATCGCCATCGAGAATGCGGCGCCGTCCTCCATCGAATATCTTGGTTCGGACCCTGCGGACGGTCAGTTGAGCATCAAAGGGTCTGCATCCGTGGGTGGCCAGGAAAGTGCGACGTTGCTATTCCTGTTGAAAGACGAGAACGGTACGCCGCTTACTTCTCCTGCGGATGTGACGTTTAGCCTCTCCACGACCATCGGCGGCATTGTGTTTGCTGGTGGTCAAACAGAAATCGTCCGCCAGAGCAACTCCCAGGGTGAGGTTAGTGTGCAGGTGAATTCCGGTACTGTGCCGACCTCCCTGGCAGTTCAGGCCACGCTGACAGCTATTCCAACCGTCACCACTAGCACAAATGCTTTATCAATAAGTGCTGGCTTGCCGGTGCAGGAAAATTTCCGGATTGCGGTTAGTTCGAAAAATCCATCCCCCGCAGGCGGCTCTTTCGTGAATACGCCATCTCAGGTTACGGCAAGTGCTGCGGACCAGTTTGGTAACCCCGTGCCTGATGGAACCAACATTCAGTTTGTGGCGGAGCTGGGTAAAATCGGGTCCAGCTGTCAGACCGTAGAGGGGACCTGCTCTGTGACCTGGAATAGCCAGGGATTGCGGGAAGAGAAATTTGATCCCCTTAAGAAGACAAGGACATGCGCCAGCGCGCAGCAGCCGGGCGAGTTTGTATCGCAGTACGGTGTTGCCCGGGGTTATTGTGGTCTGCATGATCGGTTCGGTCGCAGTACGGTGCTCGTCTATACGCCTGGAGTGGAATCGTTCATCGACACGAATGGTGATTCAATCTGGGGGACAGCGGCGGATAACAGTGATCGCGTATATGTGGATTTGCCAGATCCATTCGTGGATGCCAATGAAACCGGTTTATACGGCGTTCCGCCCAATAATGTTTTCTTCAATATTGAAAATGAGGGAAGCTACCAGCAGCGCAATGGCCAATATAACGGTATTAACGGTGATTGTGCTCAAGGTGGGGATTGCCGGATCTATGTGAGAAGACAAATTGTGATCGTGTCATCTACATCTGATGTTGAACTGTACCCCTTTACCGCTGAGGCTGACTTGACTAACGCTGAATGGGCATCAAGGTCTGCTTGGTTTAATGGTGGCACCGTTGAATCACCAAAAGAGTGGGCAGATGCATTTTATGTCAACACTCGTGCAAGTGTTGAGGCCAGTACTCCTGGCGTAACGGTTTTAGAAGATGGGAAACTCTTGAGGCCCGATGGTGTAATTGTTGAACCGAACGGTTATATTGCCGGCATTGACTACAATACTGTCGGGAGCTTCACGATTGCCCCTTTAGTGGCTGATCTGAATGGTAATGCTCCTGAAGAGGGTACGACTATTTCCGTCGATTCTGGCGACATGTTGATATCTGCAGGCGATACAGAGTGTACGATAAGGTCAACCACGGAACCCACGGACTGTGGATTTGCCTTTTCAAGAAATCCGGATGGGGTGAATAACTTGCCCCTGGTAATCACGGTGAATCCTCCAAGTGGGCCAAGCGTTACCAGGTTCGTGCCAATCAGGCGAATTGAGCCATAGCAAATGAAGCGGTCTCGTTCTCTAGGGTGAGACCGCTTTTTTTAAGATTGTAAAGGTTCAACTAAGGCTTGGAACGAGTAGTTTCGCCTCCTAAGGTCTTTTAGCGCATATTTCGATAGGAGGGCAGGCTCTGATGGGCGGAATCAGCCCAAGGTGAGGCAGTGTTGCCTTTCAGTGCACAGATCATTGAAAAGTGTTCCGCATAGATCGTCGACTTTTTTGTCGAGTTCACCATCATCAAACGGGTCGCCTGCCAGCGGTTGCCACTGCATGGCATTGAGCTGTAGCTGGATATTACGCAGCAGCATGCGGTAGGGGTCTTTCAGGTCATACATGTCCAGTATGCCTTCTGCATGGATCAGGGTGTGCATGCCCATGCTCATGGACCATTGGCCGATGCTGAAAGCCAGCGGCGCCAGGCCGTGGGTTTCCAGCTCGCCATTTTTCATGGCGTCCTTGACCACCTGCTCCACCATGCGACCGATGGGCTGGGTTGCTTCCAGCATTTGTTCACGGCGATTGGCAGACGCTGCGTGCCAGACCACTTCGGTCATCACATATTGTTCCAGCCGGAAGTGTTCCGGGTAGTGCTGGGCAAACAGGGCATAGGCCACTGCGAAGGCCAGCATCTTGTCACGGGTGCTGAGGTCGGAGTCGGCGACGCGTTGGAAGTAGTCCCGGCGAGTCGTGGTCAGCTCCGTGCAGACCGCAATAAGCAGATCCTCTTTCGAGGCAAAGTGGTGGTACAGCGTGCCGGTAGCGAAATTACAGCTTCGGGCAATGGCAGCCATCTGGATGCCGAGCAGGCCTTCGTTGCACAGTTGCTGGCGGGTGGCTTCAATAAACAGTTGTTCGCGTTCTGCCAGCGCCTGTTCGCGCCCGCTCCGTGTCTTGATCATAGTCGGTATCTGTTGTGATGCATGGAAACAGTGTGAATAGCATTGGGGAGTGGTTCAAGCGCTTTGTTACAGCGCCTCTGCCAGCTTCGCCAATACCCCGTTCAGGTGGTGCATGCCCTTGTCGGTGCAGTGCAGTCGCTGAGCGGTGACCTCCAGCAATCCGTGTTGCCGGAGTTCCCCCAGATTCTTTATCCATTGTGCCGCAGGAAGGCCGGTGTTGTCCTCTACAGTCTGTAACCGGATGCCGTCCACGAGTCGCAGGCCGTTCATCAGGGCTTCAAACAAGCGGTCGTCTTCTACCACTGGCTGGAACTGGCGGCGGGCCTGTTCCGGGTTGGCCAGATAGTCTTCCGGCTTACGGGTTTTCTGGTAGCGGTGGATGGTGCCCCGGGCGGCATCGGTGATCTTGCCGTGGGCGCCTGCGCCGATACCCAGGTAATCGCCGAATTGCCAGTAATTCAGGTTATGCCGACAGGCATGGCCGTCCAGGGAAAAGGCGGAAACCTCATAGCGCTGAAACCCCTGACTGGCCAGCAGGGCAAAGCCGGCCTCTTCGGTGTCAGCCATGCTGTCTGCTGCGGGCTGATCTGGGGGGGAGCGGTAGAAAACCGTGTTCGGCTCGATGGTAAGCTCGTACCAGCTCAGGTGTGTCGGCTGCAGCGCCATGGCCTGTTGCAGGTCCTCCAGGGCCTGCGCCCGGCTCTGGCCGGGCAAGGCATGCATGATATCCAGATTAAAGGTGGTGAAGCCGGCCTCCCGGGCCTGGCGGGCGGCATCAATGGCGGCACTGGCATCATGGATGCGGCCCAGAGCTTGAAGATGCACATTGTTGAAGCTCTGCACCCCGATAGACAGCCGGTTGATGCCAGCCTCCCGAAAGCCGGCAAAGCGGCCCGCTTCCACCGTGCCAGGGTTGGCTTCCAGGGTGATTTCAGCCTGATCGCTCAGGGATAGCCGTTGCCGGATACCCTGAAACAGTTGCTGATAAAAATCCCCGGACAGCAGACTCGGCGTGCCGCCGCCGATAAACACGGTTTCCACTGGCCGATCCCCGATCAGCGATAGATCCTGATCCAGATCCTTCAGCAATGCCTGCAGATAAGCCGCCTCTGGCAATTCACCCCGCTCATGGGAATTGAAATCGCAATAGGGGCATTTGCGCACACACCAGGGAGTGTGGATGTAGAGGGAGAGCGGTGGGTTCTTGAGGGGCATGAGGACAGCGAACAGTTAAAAGTGAACAGTGAACAGCTAAAATCCACCTGGTTCGGGTATGGTAGCAAACTGCCAGGGCGAAGGTGTGTGTCTTTTGACCTTCGCTGTTAACTATTCACTTTTAACTGTTCACTGATTTATGCATATCTGGGTAGATGCCGACGCGTGTCCGCGGCCGGTGAAAGAGGTGTTGTTTCGGGCGGCTCAGCGGGTGCAGATTCCGTGCACTCTGGTGGCCAATCAACCGGTGGCAGTGCCGCGCTCTGCGTTGATCCGTGCCATTCAGGTGGGGCAGGGCTTTGACGTGGCGGATAACGAAATTGTTCGCCGCTGTGAACCTGGAGACCTTGTCGTGACTCAGGATATCCCGCTGGCGGCAGAGGTGGTCGCCAAGGGGGCAGAGGCGGTAACACCACACGGGCATTGGCTGGACAAGGATACCGTGCGCGAACGGTTGAACATGCGCGATTTCATGGAGGAGATGCGCTCGGCCGGCATGCAGACCGGTGGCCCCAGCAGTTATTCGGGTCAGGACAAGGCGAGATTCGCCAATGCGCTGGATCGCTGGCTGGCCCGTGTTCAGAAATAGCGGATCAGGCCGACCTGGCCCCAGCTGAGGTCATCACCGCCGTCCCGGCGTACGTCTTCCCCGGCCCAGCTATGTTGCCAGCCCGCATGCAGGTCCAGTGCCGGCCGCACGTCCCAGAATACCTGCGCACCGATCTCTCTGTGGTTTGGGCCGTTGTAATCCTCACTGGCATAGCCGTCATCGTAGGTCTGGGTGAAATGCAGTTTACCGGTCCAGTCGGGGAGCAGCTCTCGTTGGGTGTGCAGGGTCAGGGCATAGAAAGCGCCAGATGCCTGCTTGCTCCAGGTGCCATCCAGTGACACGGACAGCCAGGGCTGCAGCGGCGCGGTAAACCCGGCGCCGGTTTCCACATCATCCGCACCCTGCGGGTGAAACTGCAGGTAGGTGACGTTGAGGTAGGGACTCCAGTGCTCCACATAGGGAGCGTATTCCACGAAAAGATTGTTTTCCCGGTAATCGTTGCCATTGGCCCAGGCCTGCCAGACTCCGGCGGTGAGTTCCTGACGGGTCAGATCAGCGGCAGCGGACACCAGAGGGTTGCTGTCCAGGTTGTCGCGACCTTCGGTCACATAGCGGCTTTGCCATTGAGACTCGAGCCTGCCTTCCAGACCACTGCCTTGGGCCAGTGAGACCAGTGTTGCCAGGGCGCTGGCAGCGGCAAGTTGTTGTGTTCGCATAATCGCATCCCTGCTGCACATGAAGTCCATGCTAACAAGCCGGGACGATAAACGGGTGAAGGAGGCTACAGAATATTACCGCAGGGCCTGAATCAGCTGGCCCATGGCCTTGCCTCGGTGGCTGAGCGCGTTTTTTTCTTCCGCTGGCAACTGGGCGGCGGTGCAGTTCTTTTCTCTGACAAAGAAATGCGGATCATAGCCGAAGCCCTGCTCTCCCTGTGGCTCCAGTACGATCTCGCCGTCCCAAGTGCCCTGGCAGATCAGCGGCGTGGCATCATCCTCGTGGCGCATCAGAACGATCACGGCCACATAGCGGGCATCACGGGAGACATCCGGCGCATCGGTCAGCATCTCCACCAGCAGGGCATTGTTCTTGGCGTCGGTGGCGCCGACCCCGGAAAACCGCGCCGAATACACCCCGGGGGCACCCTTCAGCGCTGCCACTTCAATCCCCGAGTCATCGGCAATGGCAGGCAGGCCGGTGTATTTGCTGGCATTGCGAGCCTTGATGATGGCGTTTTCCACAAAGGTGGTGCCGGTTTCATCTGCCTCCGGCACGGAAAATTCACTCTGGGCCACCACCTCGATATTCAGCGGTTCCAGCAGGCGCTGCATTTCGGCGAGTTTCTTGGCGTTGCCGGAGGCGAGAACGATTTTTTCCATGAAAAACTCCTGACGTCGTTAGCGGCGAGCTTCTAGCGACGAGCTGCGAGGAAAAGAGAAAAGCCGGGAACTTGGGTGCCCGGCTCTTCGTTATCTAACTGCGTAGCTCGTAGCTCGTAGCTCGTAGCTGCTTTTATACCGTCACCCGATAAATCGCAATTTCCCCGAACAGGTTGGGCCAGAGCCGGGCCAGTACGCCGCTGCGATGGCGGCGGTTGATCACCTGTCGTTCCAGGATGCGGATGTTGCTCTTACGACAGTGGGTTTCGAAATCCTGCACCGTACACAGGTGGATGTTGGGCGTGTTGTACCACTCGTAGGGCAGCGTGGAAGACACCGGCATGCGTCCTTTCAGGCCCAGGTAGGCGCGTACCCGCCAGTGACCGAAGTTGGGGAAGGTGATAATCGCTTCGCGGCCCACCCGCAGCATTTCATTGAGGATCTGGTCAGGGCGCAGCACCGCCTGCAGGGCCTGGGTCATCACCACATAATCGAAGCGATGATTCTGGAAATTGCCCAGGCCTTCGTCCAGATCCTGCTCCAGTACATTGACGCCTTTTCCGAAACACGCCGCCAGGTTGTCCTGGTTAATCTCCAGGCCGTAGCCGCGGATCTGCTTGTGCTGCTGCAGGTGGGCGAGCAGGGTGCCGTCACCACAGCCCAGGTCCAGCAGGCTGGCGTCAGCGGGGATCCAGTCACTGATCAGTTGCAGGTCATCACGCATGGTTGCCTGCCTCCACATTGTTGACGCCGTTTTCGAATTCGTTGGCGCTGTTTTCCACCTCGTTGGCGACCCTGTGCATGTAGGCGCCGAACAGCTTGGTGTATTCGGGAATATCCAGCAGGAAAGCGTCGTGGCCTTTGGGCGTATCGATTTCCGCGTAGCTCACATCGCGGCCGGCATGGACCAGGCCGTTGACGATTTCCCGGCTGCGCTCCGGCGCAAAGCGCCAATCCGAGGTGAACGACATGACCAGGAACTTGCACTCCGGCTTTGCCAGGGCGGTTTCCAGGGAATTATCGAACTCCCGGGCCGGGTCGAAATAATCCAGCGCCTTGGTCATCAGCAGGTAGGTGTTGGCGTCGAAATTGCGCGAGAACACTTCACCCTGATGGCGCAGATAGGATTCCACCTGGAACTCCACGTCGAAGCCGAAATGGAAGCGGCCGGCACGCAGATCGCGGCCGAACTTCATGCGCATGGCGTCCTCGCTCAGGTAGGTGATATGGCCGACCATGCGCGCCAGGATCAGCCCCTGACGGGGATAGGTGTCGTGCAGGTAATAACGCCCGCCGTGGAAGTTGGGATCGGTAAGGATGGACTGGCGCGCCACTTCATTGAAGGCAATGTTCTGGGCAGACAGTTTCGGTGCCGCGGCGATGACCACCGCATGGCTGAGCCGGTCCGGATAGTCGATGGACCACTGCAATGCCTGCATGCCGCCCATGCTGCCGCCGATGACTGCGGCCCAGCGGGAAATGCCCAGCACATCCGCCAGCCTGGCCTGGCTGTTCACCCAGTCCTTTACCGTCATCATGGGAAAATCCGGCCCCCAGGGCTGACCGCTTTCCGGATTGATGGACGCGGGGCCGGTGGAGCCGTGACAGCCACCCAGATTATTCAGGCTGACCACGAAAAAGCGGTTGGTATCGATCACCTTGCCGGGGCCGATACAGGCGTCCCACCAGCCGGGGCGCTTGTCGCTCTTGCTGGTATAGCCGGCGGCATGGTGATGGCCGGACAGGGCATGGCAGATCAGCACCGCATTGGAGGCGTTGCTGTTGAGGGTGCCGTAGGTCTCATAGACCAGCTCGTAGGACGTCAGGGTGCGGCCGCATTCCAGTTCGAGAGCGGTATCAAACTGGAGCGTTCTGGGCTCGACCAGACCTACAGAGTCTTCAGCAGACCATGGAGCGTCGTCGGGGATCTGTTGCGGCATGATGACTCGCTTGCAAAGGATGCCGCAAAGTCTAAAGCCCGCCCGGTGGCCGTGCAATCGACTACCGGGCGGCGAGCGCCGGAATTGGCGGCTGATTTAGGCCAGAGGAGAGAAATGCTCCTCTTCACCCTGGTTACGGATCTCGATGTGGTGGTCCAGCGCCTGGTGGACGAGATTGCGCTCATGCTTGCGATCCACATCAATGAGGATCAGGTAATTGCCGTTCTTCACTGACTGCAGGTAAGGAGACAAGTGATGGTTGGCCTGGGAAATCCCACGCAGACCGCCGGCCCAGGCACCGAAACAGGTGAAGAACAGGGCGGTGAGCAGCCACACACCGAGATGGGCGTCCACGCCCCAGGGATCGATAAAGGCGATGGCGTAACCGGCAATCAGACCGATCAACAGCCCGCGGCTGGCGCCGCTGTAACCGTTGCTCATGATGTCGGTGTCTTCCCAGGGCGTGGTGGCATTGATGCCATGGCGATCCAGTTCGCCGGCATCTCTGGCCATCACATGGATGCGATCACCACCGATACCAGCGGTGTCCAGGCGCGTGACCGCGTTGCGAACCTGCTGCAGGTTGGGGACGAGATAATAAACCCGATACATGCGTCTTGCCCTCCATCGTTATATGTTGGGTTCACGTTAAGCCTGCCACAGTGAGGGCTGGGTCAAAAAGTGATCAAGATGGGGTGAAGTATGGCAAAACAGGATCTTCTCGACCGCCTCTACGCCCAGGTGGCCAACGAGGAGGACGCTCGTACCTGCACGGACATCAGTGATGCCGCCTGTCGGGAGGTGCCCGGGAATTTTTTTCGCATTATCTGCGCCAACACCCTGACCAAGATCGGCGATCTGTTGATCAACCCGAAAACCGTGCTGGCCTGGCTGATTACTGCGGTAGGGGCGCCGTCTTACCTGGCCGCATTACTGGTGCCCATCCGTGAATCTGGTTCACTTATTCCCCAGTTGATGATCGGCGCCCTGGTGCGTCGCTACCCGGTACGCAAGGGCTTCTGGACCCTGGGGGCGGCGCTGCAGGGTGTCGCCGTGCTGGCAATGGCCGCAGCGGTCTGGTTGCTGGAGGGTATGCAGGCAGGTCTGACGATTATCGGTTTGTTGGTGCTATTCAGTATCAGTCGCGGCTTCTGCTCTGTGGCCATGAAGGATGTGCAAGGCAAGTGCATTCCCAAATCCCGCCGTGGCCGCCTAACGGGGCTGTCTGCCACGCTGTCGGGCGCCATCACGTTCGCGCTGTCACTGGTGATCTTCCGCGGTGGTGAGGACCCGTCTATGGCGTTTTATGGCGCGTTGTTGGCGTCGGCAGGGGTGGCCTGGTTAGTGGCTGCTGCCGTGTTCTTTACCGTAGACGAGTATCCGGGGGCCAGCGAAGGCGGCAATAACGCCTTCAAGGAGGCGCTGGCCAGTCTGAGCCTGCTGAAAACCGATGCCCCTTTCCGCCGTTTTGTCATTACCCGTGCCTTGCTGATGGCGTCGTCACTGGCCTCTCCGTTCCTGTTGCTGGTAGCGCAGGACCAAGCCGCTTTGCCGCTGCTGCTGGGCAGCTTAGTGCTGTCCTCCAGCCTGGCCAGTACCGTCAGCGCCACGGTCTGGGGCTATATGGCCGACACCTCCAGCCGCAACGTGATGGTGCGGGGCGGGGGGCTGGCGGCGCTGGTCTGTCTATTGGCCGGTGGGCTTGCCGCCTGGGGGCCGCAGGCTGACTGGCTTCATTGGTTGTACCCATTGGCCTTCTTTGTGCTCGCCATCGCCCATGCCGGCGTGCGTATCGGCCGCAAGACCTACATGGTGGATATGGCTGGCGGCACCAAACGCACGGACTATACGGCGGTGAGTAATACAGTGATAGGTGTTCTGCTGCTGGTGGTTGGGGGCCTGAGTGCTGCGGTGGCGACATTGGGTAACGATTGGGCTCTGCTGGTGCTGGGCTGTATGGGTGGGGTAGGGGTGTTAAGTGCATTATCTCTGAACGAGGCTTGAAGCGAAGCCGGTCGTTGTAGCCAGACCCAGGAGAAGGGTTGTTGTGATGGCGGATCTCTCAACCCTTTGTAAGCGATGTCTCAAAACTGCCTTGAGTTATTTACTTGCTAGCCGAACGCATTACTTTAATCGGCTTTGTCAAAATCAGGGGGAAATCATGAAAAAAGTAGTGGTGCTGGTATCAGCCTTGTTGGCAGCGGGGAATGTGGCAGCTGAAACACAGCAGGGTAGCTTCATGCTGGGTGGTGCGCTGGGATTTGACACCAGTAACTTCGCAGATGAAATAGAGGATGAACTCGGAGCAGGCTTCGATGCGGAAGATGATGGTTCCGCTATCGGTACTGATATCTACTTGGGTTATACCTTTGGTGGTGCTTCTTCCATCCGTATGGGCTATCGGACATTCGGTGAGCAATCCGGGGAAGTGTCCTTCGGTGGAGCTGCTTTGGGTGATTACAGCGTAGAGGTCGACGGGCTTTATTTTGCTGGTGATCTGATGCTGCCTCTATCTGACACCGCCTTTGTGGGTGGCACCCTTGGTTTGCAGAACTGGGATGGTGAGTCCACAACCCGGACTGCTATGGGTACACTAAAGGGCAAAAGCGATGGGCGGGATTTCTTCTACGGTGTACGTGGCAAGTTCCTGTTCAATGAAAAGTCAGCCGGGCTTGTTGTGGGCTATACCTTGTACAGATTCGAAGATGAGTATGGCGAGGAGCTGGAATACGACAGTTTTAGCATTGGTTTGGAAGGCTATTTCCGCTAATTAAAGGCTTGGGGCAGCCTTGACAGTAACGACGTTAACGAAATGGTAGCCTGATCAGCGACAGCCTTTCGATGGCTGTCGCTGTATTCGTTGGAAAGATATTTGTGCCGCAGGGGTGCTGGTCAGTTTAATTCGGGGGGCAGTCCGAATAAATTCTCAGTAGCCTCCAGTGTCATGTTGATGCCTTTGACCAGACACCAGCGCGCGGCCTGACTTTCAGTGTTAACGCTGGCGCCGTGGTAGGACCATGGTGTGTTCATGAAAATGGCGACTCTGCCAGGCTTGAAGGGAATCAAGGTGGCGGCTTCTTTGCGACAGGATTTCACGTGGTCAGGAGCGCGCTTTGCCATGATATTGAGACCTTCTTGTCCAGTGACTTTGGGGCCATGAAATAGACGGGTTCCCCATTCCGGCTGCGCTGTGATGTCGGGATCCAAATACAAGATCAGACTGTACAGACGATTTGGCCAGTCCATATGTGTCGGCAGGCTGCTGCCAGCAGAACGAATGTTGAGCGCGCCACTGGAGGCCCAAGGTTGAAGCTTGATCTGTGACAGCCTGCGATTGGCAAGATTCCCGAACAAACTTTGGTATAGCGATACTCTGGCGGGTGAAAACAATTCATGAAACGCAGCAGCTACCGAATCATCAAACAGGATCTGGTTGCATGCCTCCCAGAATGCCTTGCGGTGATCTGTCCACTGTTGCAAATCATCACTCTGATCCCAGATCTGAAAAGCATGCAGGCCATGCCCTGCATCGTTGAAGCGGTTCCTGTCCGGCAAGTTTCTGTAAAGCTGCTCAAGGAAATCTTCAGAAAAGGCTCCGTCAATCAACGCATGGGGAAAGGGATCGGGAATGACACAGGCTTCACGAATAACCTGTAAGAAATGGTCCCGTTCCTTTGTTAATGCTGCGTTCAAAACGTTCATGATTGCCAGTACTCATTGGCAATGGTCAGCACGCGGGCAATATCCTTTTTCGGCAAAGTGCGAACAATCTCCTGGGGGAGCTCCCACCAGCGGCTGGCCAGTAAGGCTTCTTGGGTCGGCTCGTCAAACCGATACTTGATCACACGGGCGGGCACCCCGCCAACGATGGCATAGGGTGGCACATTGTCAGTGACAATAGCGCCAGCCGCGATGCAGGCGCCATGGCCGACGCAGACACCCTGAAGCACAATGGCATTGTGTCCCACCCAGACATCACAGCCGATCACGGTGGGGTAGATGCCAGCCTGGTAGATGTCGGTGCTTGTCATCTCGCCACCCATCTCCCGCTCCAGATCCAGCATGCCGGTGGTTAACATATCCACGTTATGACTTACCGCCCCCAGTATGGACAGCGCGCTGATAGAGCTATGCCGGCCTATGATCAGATTGGTGGGCATTTGGGTACGGCACTGATAGTAAGCATTGCGACCCATCAAGAGATTGAAGGGTTTGAAGTCATCACTGATTCGGCTTTCCTTTTCAAGGAAGCAGGCTCGGTCATGGTCACCGTCGAAAGCCGACAATGTAAGTTCTTCCGGGTGTAGCCAGTCCGCATAGCTGGCAAGGGCTTTTAATCGTTGTGTTTTTTGTTCATCGGTAATCATCGGCGTTTCCATGGGGCCAGAGAAGTGATTGCGGAATGGCGTGAAAGGGAGTCCCGGCCAGTTGGTGCTGGGCAAGGGGGGAGTGAATATGCGAAAACGCAACGCGCCGGTCTTCACCTTGTGCAACGATACCTTTTCGGTGTGTCAGGGAAACATCGAACACAATGACGGTGCCTGTCCCTCCCTGGATACTCTGATAGGGCTCGTCGGCACCACTGCAAGAGCATGGGTCCGCATAGGGAATGGAGTTTTCCCATTGGTTTAGGCGAGCCGCGTGGTTGCTGAAATGTGTGCCGGGTTTCACTTCAATAGCACCGTTCTTCTCAGTCACATCAGAAACATACACCATCAATCGTAATGATAGCGTAGGGTCCCAGTGTGGATGGTGATTTCCTGGACCCAATCGGTCATGTTTGAAGGTGTCGTAACAGATGGAGGCGAAATCGTTACGGCTTTCCTGTGAGTGAAAATAACGGGCACCCAGCTGGGAAAACCAGTCAGGGAATAGGCTGCGGTGTAGCGTTGTCAGATTGTTTTCGAGTAAATCCACTTCCCTGGCGGGGAGAATCTTTTCCCCATCCATGGGCGGGGCGAGTTTGATGCCAGTCAGAGAGCCGGAAAAACACTGCTTGTGCTCGCGCAACAAGGTTTCGGACATATCAAGGTAAAGCCCCGGGAAAACAACCAATCCGTCGCGGCGAAGTGACTCGGCGGCCTGTTGCAGATCAATCATATTGGCCTAGCTCCCAATCAAGGCGGCGATTGGCGTAATCATACAAGGCGTATTCGCGGCGATAACGCTGACGGAATTTTTTCTGGTATTGCGTGTATTCAGCGAGGCCGTCATCTCTCGGGCTGACGTTATCGACGGCGACGTCTGGTGATGCCTTGTCGAGCTTCATGGCTAGCAGGTCCACTGATTCCTGAAAACGCTCGGTGAGGCCGATCCAGAGAAATCGTGTATCCAGCCACTCCTGAATATCATCTTCTGAGGCTTTCCAGAGATCGAAAGGCAATCCCAGATAATTGAACAACTGGGGTGTTGCCAGTAACTCATCGAGATGTTGGTGTAATGTGATGTCGCCGAGATCGCCAAGTCTTCGCCGGAAGTAATACCCTGAGAGTGCCATCTCAAAGGGCTCGCGCAGCATGGTGATGAACTGGCTTGAATCAGGATAGTAATCCATGGCCCCGATGGCCCAGCGATGATGGTAAAAATGGCCATGAACACAGGCTCGAATTCGTTGTGCTGTTTCGGGTGGTGGGCCGGGTTCCGGATCATCCGGGTAATGAAGGTGGAGATGTTCACCGAAAAACTGCTCAAGGCATGAAGTGAAACTGGTGCCGCCACATTTGGGAATGTGGATTGATATCAGCAGCTTTTCGGGATCATAGTTCTGCATGCCCGGCTCCTTATTGCAGGCTCAATAGTGAGGGGAGCAGGGTTGGTTGCTCAAGCCTGAGCAGTGAGTAGCCAATACCGGCTATGCCGGTGAACATGGCCGGTTGCATACTTTCCCCTCCGGGTATTGCCCAGCTCTGTTGTGATTGATAACGCCCCAGCATGCGGTTGGCAAGCTGGGAGGCCTGATCCTGCTCGCCGAGCAAAAGCCATGTCTCTATCAGGCCACAGTTACCCATGGCCAGATGATCCCATTGCATGAGTGGCCGTTCTCGCAATCGTGCTGCGGCTTTATCGGCGCAGGCTTGGGCAGAACCGGTAATCCGTTGCAGTGCCCCAAGAGCCACCAGAATGCCAGCTGAGCCGTGGGCCCATCCATCACTATCTGCAAGCGCTGTGGGTTCGGCGGAGGCCTTCCAGTTGCGTTCTTCCTCTACCCATTGAGCATCCAGAAAACGGCTGCATTCGGTGAGTACCCTTAGCGCCGGGGCGGGCCGGTCGGCGGGGGGGATCGGTTCGAGAAGTTGGCATAGCGACAATATGGGGCCGGCAATGCCGTGACCTGCACCAGTCATGAAATGTTGCCCTGAGATCGCCGGGGTTTTGCCTTTTTCTGGCCAGCCGGCAAGCAGTGATGACGATTCTATTGAGATGAACTGTTCGAGTAGGGAGTCCAGATAAGCCTGATGCTGTGGCAGGGGCAGGCAGGGCGTCATGGCCGCAATTGCTCCGGCGAGACCACTAATCCAGTCGGCGGATTGGCCAGAGGGAGTGAATGTGTTTTCAATTAGCGACGTGCAGAGTTTTTTGTGGTCGGGGCGCAGGCTATCCAGCTCGGCGAGTGTGATTGCATGGTGGAGCGCGAAGAGGAGGGAGGGGCGTCCAACCAGACCTCCATGTCGGTTATCCAGCTCTTCGTTCCAATGTTCGCCCTTAGCAAGCAGGCCACGAAATATGTTTTCACTTGCCTGCTGAAATCGGGGTGCCTGGGTGCGTTGTGCCAATGCGGCAAAAAACAACCCCATGCCTGCCTGGCCGTCATACAGGCTGGCTTCCAGTGCCCGCACAGTACTGGGGTGACGCGCCCCAAGAGACTGGGCCGCAATCCAGGTGGGCATTTTCCCGTGGGCTTCTGGCCGCTTTATCGCCATGTTCAGCAGGGCGTCCCCGATGCGGGTGGCGACGTGTAAAGGGTTGAGCGGGCTGCCTGGCCCGGCCACTCCTTTTGCTGCTTGTGGCGTTGGTTTTACCTCAAAGTCTTCACGCGTGGTAAAGAGACAGGACTTGATAAGGCTGCTTTGTAAGGCGATATCAGTGTCTGATATTTGTGAAAACCGTTCACGGATTTCGTCGAGTCCAGAGCGCGCAAAGAGTTCAATGGATTGGCCATCCCGGGTCTGCCAATGGGTCTGGTTTGCGGCTACGACGAAGTGGGGAATGTCGCCATTCTGAAGCGATGCTTTCTCTTCAGCAAGAAATGGCCAGACATGAGGACGAGAGTTATGACTCAGAAATGTTGCCGCCAGGCATTCCTGTTCGATCTCTGCGTCCAGCAGTGTCAGCGCATGACGGGGGTGGCGAACAGTCTGTTCAAGCGTGGCGTACAGCGTTGTGTCCCTGACCAGAAATCGAACTTCGCAGCCGTTCATCAGGGTTGCCAGTGTGTGTTCCCATTGCGGTCTGGCGGCAAGACGTCGGGCAGGTTCAACAAGGCTGCAGAAGCCTTCCAGGATGGCCGCCTCATAATCGGAGGCGGGTGGTAATGATGTTTTTTTGTTAGCGGTATCAACACTGATCCACTCTGTCTGTAGCGCCATGCGGTCCGTGTTGATATGCACCCAGCAGTGGGTTTTCAGGTCGGTCAGATATTTCTTGCCGGCTGAAATTCCGCTGATTTGAATGGCGGTGCCATCACCGTATGACAACCAGCGAGGTAGAAGCCCCGAGCGGAGTACGGTGGCATCTTCTGCCCGGGTAGTGGTTGAGGCCAGCATAGACGCTGAGCTTGATGATCCGGTGCTCAACGGGATCGGGGAAGCCAGCATTTCTGCGTCAATAATGACCGGGCCATCCGTTGAGGGCATGACATTTTCGTCATGAAGGTCGGTTCCCGCAAACATCCAGGCAGCAAAAATGATTTTTCCAGCCTGGGCATAGTAGCGGTCGGGGTCGGCGGTTTGTCCGGTGATTTCTGTTACCCAGCCATGGTCGTGGCGGCTGATGACCGGCGGAACAATGGCGGTCAGGCTGGCATCCAGTTCCCCGCACAGCTCTGCGATACGACTTTCCAGCACCATCCCCCGGGGCTTGTAGTACAGCGTGATGCCTCCTGAAAAGACGGTTTTTGTCACGCTTTGGCCATTGTGGTGCCGGTCTGACAAGCCGGTGCTGACGGTTTCAACCCGAGCGCTGGTTGGCACGCCAAAATGATGGGCAAGTGCCTGTCTGTCATCGTCCAGGTGCCGGGAAAGCCGTATCTGGTTGTTGAGCCACTGCTCCAGCGTCAGGCTGGCAAGTCGTGTTGCGTAGGCGTATTTCAGCAGGAAGGGCTGAATATCCCCGTTTGCAAGGTTGTTGAGAAAGTCCTGATACAGCGCAGTGCCCTGGGGATTGGAGGGGGCCTGTTTAAGACGGAAAAGTGAAAACTCATGTTCCAGACACCGGGAGAGGTTGGCTGACAGTCGCTGCAGTAGATCCCGGCATAAACAGTCTTTTGCCTGATCTGAAAACTGCGTGTCCCATCTGGGACACGCAGAAATAAGTTCTTTTCTCTGGCTTTCAATGATGGGAAGAAAAAGGGATTCAAACGGTACTGGATCATTGCTGTCCAGATAGCTGAATGCTTGCGTGTTCGATGTACTTTTCTGGACTGTCTTGGCAATGCGCCACGCGGTATTGGTCCACTCTGGCAAAGGGACGTCGCTGCGCAAGGTTCCAGGGCGCAATCGGTCTAACAGTACTTCGTTGGAAAGCTTAATGTTGTCCCATAACAGACGCTTGTGAAGGTTGCCGGCAGAAAACCGATCGAGGATTCCCTGCCAGTGCTTTAATCGACGTTCGGCTACACGGGTTGCCCCATCGCCCATGTCGGGTTGCAGGTAGTCACCGCAGAGGTGTTCCGCCAGGGTAAGGGTTCGGGCGGACACTATGCGCTGGAAGGCTTCAGCTCGCATCGTTGATGTGGCTCGTGGGGGAGGGTTTTTGCACGCTTTCCCGGAGTTGCCGATACAAGGCCGATTCGTTCAACAACAGTTCATGAGTACCTTGCGCGACCACCCTTCCTTGTTCCAGTAGTACGATCATGTCTGCGTTGAGAATGCTGTCCAGCCGATGGGAAATCACGAAACGCGTTTCGCCTTTCTGGCGGTGCTGAAATTTTCTGACAATGGCATTTTCATTCAGGCGATCAAGTTGTGACGTGGCCTCGTCGAAAACCAGTATGGGTTTGTTGCTGAGCCAGGCACGGGCAAGGGCGATGCGTTGACGTTCGCCGCCAGAAAGGAGTGATCCTGCTTCGCCACAGGGTGTGGATAGCCCCGCCTCATGTTGTGCGATAACGCTGCCAAGTTGGCTGGCTTGTATGGCTTCCTGTATGTCGTCGTCAGTGCAGCCAGGGGCGGCAAAGCGAATGTTGTATTCCAGGGAGTCGTTGAAGATCCCTGTGCGTTGTGAAACATACAGGGTCTGTTGCATTCTTGATGAAGCACTTACCTGAATTCCGTCATAACAAATATTGCCGGTGGCGGGATGGATCAGGCCTGCGAGTACCTTCATCAATACGGATTTCCCGGCGCCACTCTGGCCGATGATGGCAATGGTGCTCCCTGTCGTGATATTTAGAGAGATGTCGCTGAGTATGGCTTCGCCTTCATCCCCGAAGACGCTAACGTTTTCAATGGACAGTGTGGTCTGTGGCGAAAAACTGGATTCGTCGGATGGGATGATTTCAAGATCTAGTTCTTCCAGACTCTGGATGTCGGCTTTAGCCTGAATAAATGCGGTGTACAAAAGACCAACGGCTTGTAGCGGTGCGAAAACCTGCAGCATGTACATGTTGACCATTACCAAATCTGCCACGCTGGCCTGCCCGTTCTTCATGTCCCTGATGGTAAGGAAAAGCATGAGGCCCAGCCCGCAATAGACGATCAACGACTGGATCATTTTGCTGGTGGAGAGATGCTGCTGCTGCTGGTGCCAATGCCGATGCAGAAGATGCTGCCTGTCCAAGAGCCTTTTGCTTTCGCTATCGGCGTTATCAAACTGCTGCACAATTTCATGATTTGCCAAGCTGTCCCCCAACATGGCATGCACATTGTTGTCTGCTTGGATGCGCTCTGCGTAAAGCCGTTTTTGTTTTTTTGCCATGTGAATGGTAAAGCGCACATAGAGGGCAAGCGTGCAGACCAGAATGGCCGCGAATGCAGGACCCAAAGCCCAACCCAGTACAGCGGCGGTGATCAGGCAATAAATGGCATTGGGGAGAAGATTGAACAGGCCAACGCTGCTCAGGGATTCCAGGCTCCAGGCTGCCCGTGTCAGCATCTGGGTCAGTTTTGGTGATGGATGCCGCGAGTGGAAACCATTGGTTTTGGCGTGTAGCGCAGACAATGCCCGAGCAAGAAAGGTGCGTTGTGTCTGCTGTATCAATGGGAGAAAGAGTATCTGTCGAATCTCATCGGTGAGGATGACGGACAATGAGGCCAGAACGTAGCCTGCCAGAAGCCAGAAAGCGATATCAGGGCCGACCGGTGTTTCAAACTGGGTAACCAGCGCGGCAAACAGTAAAGGAATGCACGCCTGAAGCACGCGAGATGAGGCCAGCAAGACCAGGGTTGATACCGAGGCAATGGCGTGGCGGTACAGGGTTTCCCTGATCAAACGATAAGCAAGCATAGCCCGGCAAAGTTATAAATAAAAAGGCACCCGGAAAGGGTGCCTGACTACCATTAGCGTGGGCTAATCAGCAGGTGATGTTACGTGACTGGTTGATGCAGATGGCTTCTTCGCTGCCCATGGTGGGCTTGAAAACGGTTTCCAGCAGCTTGCTGTTCACGGTTTGCTCTGCTTGCTGGTCGATGGCTTCTGCGGCAACCAGTTCGGCTTCGATTTCGTCTTTGAATTCAATCATTGTCGTTCCCTTACATAGCGAATTTTTGTCGAGTACAAAAATGCTGAAATGTGACTGGGGTCAGATTTCAGCAGAGAACCTAATAGATAGCATTGGCCATGTGTCGAAGCAATACCTTAAATGGGTGATGGCAAGCCATCGATCGGTTATTGCTTGGTAAACAACAGATCCCAAACGCCGTGCCCCAATTGCTCACCACGACGCTCGAACTTCGTTTCTGGCCGCCATGAAGGGCGTTCAGAAAATTGCCCGGGGCCTGCCAGATTGGTGAAGCCCTCGGCGCCGTTCATCACTTCCATCATGTATTCGGAGTAGTTTTCCCAGTCAGTGGCCATGTGCAGCACGCCGCCGGGTTGCAGCTTGCGGTGCACCAGGGCCACCCAGGCGGGCTGAACGATGCGGCGTTTGTGGTGCTTTTTCTTGTGCCAGGGGTCGGGGAAGTAGAGTTGCACCCGGGCCAGGCTGTTATCCGGGATGCACAGCTCCAGAATCTCCACCGCGTCATCGCAATAGCTGCGCAGGTTGCTCAGGCCGCGCTGCTGGATTTCCATCAGCAGGGCCCCCACACCCGGGCGATGCACTTCGATGCCGATAAAATCCTTTTCTGGATCGGCCTGCGCCATATCCGCCAAGGAGTGGCCCATGCCGTAGCCGATTTCCAGCACCCGTGGGGCGTCGCGACCGAAGACCGCTTGCGGGTCCAGCACCCCGTCGGCCCGCTCCAGGCCAAATTGCGGCCAGAGGCTATCCAGCGCATTACGCTGTCCGGCGGTAAGGCGGCCCTCGCGCAACACAAAGCTGCGCACCTTGCGCATGACCTTGCCGGTTTCCGGGTCTTTATCCTGTTTGATGAAGTCGAGCATGGGGTTGCCAGGTGAGTTGAGCGGGGGGCGATTGTAGCAAAAACCGTGGGCGGGGGGAGTTCACGTCATCTTGATGGCTGACGGGCGATTATCACCCTGCAAGTCATGGTATTGAAAACCCATTCCCCCTGGCGCCGACTCTCCCCCAAGAGCGGCGCCATTTTTTTATCGACTGATGCCGTCCAGCGGCGACGAGGCTGACGCGTAGGCCTTGCGGGGCATGCGCCCTGCCAGGAAGGCCTCACGCCCGGCTTCAATAGCTTTCTTCATGGCGGAGGCCATCAGTACCGGCTTCTGTGCATGGGCCACGGCAGAGTTGAGCAGCACGCCGTGGCAGCCCATTTCCATGGCCAGGGCGGCGTCGGAGGCCGTGCCGACACCGGCATCCACGATGATGGGCACGTTCGCCTCTTCCAGGATCAGGCGGATACTATGCGGGTTGAGAATGCCCAGGCCGGACCCGATCAGTGAGCCCAGCGGCATTACCGCCACACAGCCCATGTCTTCCAGTTCCTTGGCGACAATCGGATCGTCGTTGGTATAGACCATCACCTTGAAGCCGTCATCGATCAGCTCCCGGGCTGCTCGCACGGTGTGGGAAATGTTCGGATACAGGGTTTTCTGGTCACCCAGTACTTCCAGTTTCACCAGATCATGGCCGTCCAGCAGTTCTCGCGCCAGCTTGCAGCAGCGCA
The DNA here is from genome assembly GCF_051117345.1 of Alcanivorax sp. Taxonomy (GTDB): domain Bacteria; phylum Pseudomonadota; class Gammaproteobacteria; order Pseudomonadales; family Alcanivoracaceae; genus Alcanivorax. Next base: position 1,138 of record NZ_JBNPEC010000212.1, on the reverse strand, counting down.
CCGCATCCTCGGCAGAGAAACAGCCGGCGGTGTTGGGCAGGATGGTGTATTTGTCCGGGTTGATGAAATCCAGCAGGTTGGGTTCGTCCGCGTTCTGGCCGATGTTGGTACGGCGAATGGCCACGGTGACGATCTCGGCGCCACTGGTTTCAATGGCGTCACGGGTTTCGTCGAAATCCTTGTACTTGCCGGTGCCGATCAGCAGTCGGGAGGAATAGGTTTTACCGGCAATAGTGAGCAGGTCGGACATGGGGCCTCGCCTCGGTTCAGGTTACTGCGTAATGAATAGGGTCCGGGTGGTGTCAGCCACCGCCGATGGCATGGACGATTTCCACCACATCGCCATCGTTCAGGGTGAAATCGTCATGCTGACTTTTCGGGACGATGTCCCGGTTCACTTCCACCGCCAGGCGGCGGCCGGCAAGATTCAGCTGAGTCACCAGATCCGCGATGGTGGTGCCATCAAGAGTCAGGGTATCGCCGTTGACGGTAAGCTTCATGATAGAGATCAAACTGCCTTGAACAGGGACCAGGCCAGCATCAGCCAGCCAATGATCAGTGCGGTGCCGCCCAGCGGGGTAATGGCGCCGAGCCATTTTTGACCGCTGAGCACCAGTACATACAGGCTACCACTGAAAACCAGGGTGCCGGCAAACAGCACCCAACCGGCGGTGACCATGCCGCTGGCGCCAAACGTCTTGGCCAGCAGCCCACACAGCAGCATCGCCAGGGCATGGTAGAAGTGGTATTCGCTGGCGGTGGACCACACGGCAAGCATGGATTCATCCACGCGGGATTTCAGGCCATGGGCGCCGAAGGCGCCGAGGATAACGGCCAGTGCGCCGTTCAGGGCGCCGAGTAGGAGCAGAATTTTCATGGACGGTATGTTACCCGCTTGCAGGCATGCACGCAGCCCGTAACCGGTGGAAAATCAAAAGCCCCTCGGAAGAGGGGCCTTGCTTGCTGTCTGCGTTACGCGGCGATGGCGTTGCGCAGCTTTTTGATGGCGTTGTTTTCCAGTTGGCGGATACGCTCGGCGGACACGCCGTACTCGTTCGCCAGGTCCTGCAGGGTGGACTTCTGGTCGGCTAGCCAGCGGCGCTCGAGGATGTCGCGGCTGCGTTCGTCCAGCGCCATC
>NZ_JBNPEC010000073.1:0-8658 GCF_051117345.1 Alcanivorax sp. | reverse complement strand
CGTGACAAGTAGGGCGGCATGCTGGCGGCCACCGACAGTCTGGAAGCGAGCATGGAGCTGTTGGGTTATCGGGGCGAAGCGTTCTACAGCGATACCTTTCTGGAACCGCGCCCCCTGTTGCATGCCCTGCGCAGTGACGAGCCGGCGGTGCTGCTGATCGACGAAATCGACAAGGCGGACCAGGAATTCGAAGCCTTCCTGCTTGAGCTGCTGTCCGACTTCCAGATTTCCATCCCCGAACTGGGGACCGTGAAAGCCAAGCACCAGCCCCTGGTGCTACTCACCAGTAACGACCAGCGGGAGCTGTCCGATGCGCTAAAGCGTCGCTGTCTGCATCTCTATATTCCCTACCCGGCGGCGGAACTGGAAGCGCAGATCGTGGCCACCCGGGTGCCGGATCTGGATGCTCGCCTGCGCGAACAGCTGGTGGCGTTTATTCAGCATCTTCGCGAACAGGACATGAAAAAGTTGCCGGCCATCTCTGAAACTCTGGATTGGGCCCGGGCGCTGGTGCTGCTGCACGCGGACAGCCTGGAGCATGCCCAGGTGGCCGATACCCTCAATCTGGTGCTGAAGACCGAGCAGGATGTGACGTTGGCCCGTGAGTTGTTGCCCGCCTGGCTGCGCAAGCTCGGTAAGCGCTAGGGGGCAGGAACCGCTGATGCCAACTCGTCGCTTATCCGAATTTGTCCAGGCCCTGCGCGGGGCCGGCTTGCGGATTTCTCCGGATGAAGCCAGCCAGGCCATGGATGCGGCGGCGTTGGTGGGCTATGCCCGGCGTCAACGTTTTCACGATGCGCTGGCCGTTACCCTGGTCAAACAGCAACAGGACAGGCCCGCTTTCGAGGAAACCTTTGCCCGTTTCTTCGCGGCCGAGGATTTCCGTGTCGACCCGGCCGATGATATGGAGCCGGCGATGCCGGCGCCCACCGCCGACCCGGCTTCCGCGCAGACCCCTGAGGAGCAACAGGCGGAAGCCCTGCTGGCCAGCACCCCTGAGCAGTTGCAGCAAAGGATGGCGGAAGCCGCTGCGGAGATGGATTTTACGCAGATGGAAGTGATTACCCAGCAGGGTCTTTATTCCCGCCGTTTGCTGATGAACATGGGGATGGGGGCGGTGGATGATCGGGTGTTGCAGCTGGATCAGGGTAGCCCGCGTCAGCAGGCCCGGGCGGAGCAGTTGCGGCAGTGGCGGGCCCGGGTCCGTGAGCAGGCGGCCGGCCAGGTGCGGCGCCAGTTTCTGTTGCACGGTGTCGGCAAGGGCCGGGCCCTGCGTGAGCAGACCCTCCGGGCGGTGCCATTTCGTGATCTGCGTGAGTTTCGTGACGTGCAGGCACTGGTGCGCAAAATGGCTCGCCGACTGGCCAGCCTGCATCAGCGGCGCACGAAAACCAGCCGGCGGGGAATGCTGGATGCTCGTCGTACCATGGTGGCGAGCATCCGCCATGACGGCGTACCGGCCAAGCTGTTCTGGCGCCGTCGACCGCCTCGCAAGACGCGGGTGATGGTGATCTGTGATGTGTCCAGTTCGGTGAGCGATGCCGCCCGTTTTCTGTTGCAGTTTCTCTACGCCATGAACGATGTGTTGCCACGGGTGCGCAGCTTTGCCTTTGCGTCGCGCTTTGACGAAATCACCGAGGACTTTTCCCGTTATTCCCCCGAGGTGGCGGTGGGGCAGGTGCTGGATCGCCTGTCTGGTAGTGGCACTGATTATGCGGAGATGTTCCGGGCCTTTCAGGCGTGCTGCGAAAGGGAATTGGATGCTCACACCACGGTGATCATTCTCGGCGATGCCCGTAACAATTATCTGCCCGATGGTGCCGAAACGCTGCAGGCCATCCGCCGCCGGGTCAAACAGGTCTGGTGGCTGAACCCGGAATCCCGGGGTCGCTGGAACAGCGGCGATGCGGTGATGGATCGCTACTTGCCTCACTGCCGCCTGGCCCGCCAGTGTGCCACCCTCAACGATCTGGAACGGGTGGTGGACAGTTTGCTGGGGGCGCTGGAGTAAGCGCGTTTTCACCACAGAGGGCACTGAGGACACTGAGTTAAACCCATTTACGCTGCTGGTGCGGGTGGAGTAATTCGCATGCATTACTCATTGCACCCTGCACCCATGAACCTGCATGCGGGTTTGTCTTTACTCAGTGAACTCTGTGCCCTCTGTGGTAAAAAAAGATGTTGTAGAGCGCGCCTCAGGCACTATTGCGTGAGCCTTTGCCCGGATCGCGCAGCACCTGTTTCAGGGTCGCCAACAGGCGTGCCTTGTTGATGGGCTTGGCCAGGTGAGCCACCATGCCGGCGTCGTGGCAGGCGTGGATCTTGTCCGGTACCGCATGGGCGGTCAGCGCTACAATCGGAATCCAGGGCAGGCGACCTTCCTGTTGCAGCTTGATAATCGAGCGGGACGTTTCGAAACCATCCATGTCCGGCATTTCGCAGTCCATCAGAATCAGATCAAACGACTGCTGGGTGGACATCAGCACGGCAATGGCCTCCATGCCGCTTTCCGCCACTTCCGTTTCATAACCCAGTTTCTGGCATAGCCCTTCGGCCACCATCAAATTGATATGGTTGTCATCCACGATCAGCAGTCGGCCGCCGGAGAGGTTGGGCAAATCGCTGTCCTCGCTTTGCGGCAGGTAGCCAGTATCGTTGTGAGTGCCGGGCAGCGGCAGGCGAAACCAGAACCGTGAGCCTTCATTCTGCCGGCTGAAGACGCCGATTTCGCCGCCCATGATTTCCACCAGTTGTCGGCAAATTGCCAATCCCAGGCCGGTACCGCCGTAGCGTCGACTGGTGGAACTGTCGCCCTGATGGAAATGATCAAACAGGTGCTTGAGTTGCTCCGGGGCAATGCCGATGCCGGAGTCCGAGACTTCGAAGTAGACATAGTCCGGGTTGTGTTCATCCCGATCGGCTTTCACCGTGATGATGCCATTGCTGGTGAACTTCACCGCGTTGCCAATCAGGTTAACCAGAATCTGTCGTAATCGCACCGGATCGCCCAGGCAGCGCTCCCCCAGATGGTGGTCAAGCTCGGTTAACAGTGTATTGGAATGCACGTGGGCTTTGTGCTGAAACAGGGCGAGGGATTCGCTAATCAGATCAGCCAGACTGAAACTGGTGTGTTCAATGGGCATCTTGCCCGCTTCGATGCGTGAATAGTCGAGAATGTCGTTGATCAGATTGAGCAGGCTGTTGCCGGATTGCTCAATCACATTGAGGTTATGCTGCTGGTCTTCATCCAGCGGGGTGCCCTTGAGCATGTCCACGGTGCCGATGATGCCATTCAGCGGGGTGCGAATCTCGTGGCTCATTACCGCCAGGAATTCGCTGCGTGCACTCAGTGCGCTGTTCAGTTCCCGGGTGCGTTCATCCACGCGTTGTTCCAGCACTTCGTTGGCTTCGCGCTGAATGCGGGCATTCTCACTCTTTAATACCGTCATCCTGTGGGCCAGCGCGAAGGACAGCAGTACGGCTTCAGTGAAGGTGCCCAGTTGCATGGCATTTTCCAGTAGCCAGCCCCCTTCCATCAGCTGAAAGGTTTTCAGTACGTAGAGTACTGTGGCGGTTGCCACGGCGGTGAAGGCGAGCAGGAAATAACGTGCCGGGCTATAGCCCTTGAAGATCAGCCACAGGGACAGGGCGATGGCCACGAAAGGCCAGGGCATGACCACGGCGGTGGTGGCTTGAATGGAAAAATGAAAGTTGAGGAACGTCAGCGGCGTGGCGACCAGCAGAGCCATAGCGCTGATCAACAACAGGCGGTGAATGCGCGGCGCCCGTTTCTTCAGCTCCAGAAACTGGCTGGCAAACAGCATGGAAAACGCCAGTGTCATCAGATTCAGCACCGGCAGGGAGTAGTGGTTCCACAGGGTGGCGTCGGGCCACAGCCACTGGTAGCTCAACCCTTCCCGGGTAAACAGGTTGAGACCGAAAGTGCCCAGGTAAAGTACATAAAGCAGATAGCTGGGATCGCGGATGGACAGGAAGATCAGCAGATTGAACAGGCACATGGCGACGATGGCGCCAAAATAGAGGCCGTAGAAAAGCGAAAGCCGGTTGTCATGTGCGTTGAAGGCTGATGGTGTCATCAGGGTGGCGGGCAGCTCGATCACGTTATTGCCCTGGGCGCGCAGCAGCAGGTAATGCTCGCTGTTCGTGGCCAGTGTCAGCGGTGTCACCAGGTGGTAGTGGGACAGTTCTCGACTGTGGAAGGGAACCCGGTCACCCATGCGGGTGTGCTTGATTTGGTTGCCGTCCTTGTCAAAGACGTAGACGTCCAGGTAATCCAGATGGGGGCGCCCCACACGCAAAAACCAGTAGGGCAGCGTGCTGTTGTTTTCCACAGAGATGAGGAACCACTGGAACCCGTCGCGAAAACCCAGAGAAGGATATGGCGTGTTCAGTTGCTGCCCTTGGCCGGCGAGCAGGGCCTGTAATGCCAGGGTCGGGCTGAGGGTGTGATTTTTATCTGTTAGCCATTGCATGCCGGCCGCAGCGTCGTAGCTATCGCGGTCATCCGCCAGAGTAAGGGCGTGACTGTTCAGAGATAAAAAAAATGCGCAGATAAACGCGGCCAGTCGCCCTGCGAAGACGGTTCCCTTTGTCATTCCCGATCCTGTTGTCGCTGTTATCTGGATGCGGCATGTCTTGTTTTAGACGCATTTTACAGAATTTACCGGATTACCCGGAACCGTGCGTCGGACAGCGTCTCGAAAATAGTGATTAAACGGAAAAGGAGAGCTGTATGAAAGTGATGATGCGTAATGTTCTGGTGGCGTCTTGTTCCCTGATCGCCGCCTCGGGTGCTTTTGCGGCTGGCCCCTACATTGGTGGTAACTACAGCCAGATCCAGTATGACAACGAGGAAATAGACAGCGATACCCTGAAAATTGATGCGGCCACGATTCGTGCCGGTTTCGAGTTAACCGATTTCCTGGCGCTGGAGGCACGGGGCGGCATGGGGTTCGACAAGGATTCCCGTGGCATTGTCGATTTCGAGATGGATCACCTTTACGGCGGCTACGCGAAACTGGGTGTGCCGGTGGGTGAAACCCTGCGCCCCTATGTGATCGGTGGCTACAGCAAGGTCAAGGGTGAAGTTTCCGCCAGCGGTTCGGTGGCGGGAGTGAGCTATTCCTTCAGTGACACGGAGACCTTTGAGGATGAATCCTGGGGTGCCGGGCTCGATTTCAACCTGACCGATACCCTGGGTGCCAATCTGGAATACATGCGTTATGTCGACACCGATGAGGAAGAAATTTCCGGTGTCAGCGTCGGGCTGCGTTCCGCATTTTAATGTGGAGCCGGACGCCGGATGTCAGTTGTCCGGCGTCACTTCCAATGCCCTTTCCAGGTTAGGCCGGAACGCGGTATTGACGCCCAGTTTCATCATCGTCCAGTAGTGGCCGCTGACTACTCGCTCAATCAGCAGGCTGCGTGAGGACGGCTGGAATTTGAGCATCTGTTCCAGGGGCGTGCGTTTTACCTGGCGGAGGATGTCGGTGTGCAGTTCCGAGCGGCCAAAATCGTAGGGCTTGTCATCGAAGGCGCGGAGCAACAAGGCAATCCAGGTGGCATAGAATTGGCCATTGACCTGGGTATCTTTCTTGCGAGCGCCCAGTTGCAGCAGCAGGGTATCCAGATGTTCCCATTGCTGATTCAGCGCGCTACGGACGATGCTTCGCAGCAAGTCTGCATCCTGGGGCGGCAATCGTTTTACCGCACCGAAATCGTAGATCACGATGGTGCCGTCCGGACGAAAGGCAAAGTTGCCCGGGTGCGGATCGCAATGAACCGCTCGTAACTGGAAAATCTGCTGACCCAGTGCATCGAAAAGGCGCTCGCCAAGCAGGTTGCGGGTGCTTTGATCAAAGCCGTGGTCGTCATCCACCTGATCCAGTGCAATGCCGCTTTCGTGGCTCAGGGTCAGCACCTTTTCGCTGGACAGGTCGTCGAAAACCCGCGGGATGACCAGCCAGGGCTGGTCTTTATGGAACTCCCGGAAATGCTGCAGGTTGCCGGCTTCCTGACAGTAGTCCAGCTCCTCGTGGAGCTGGTTGCGGATTTCCCGAAACACCGCATCCAGCGCCGCCTCGTCCACCTTCAGCAGGCTGCCCAGGCGCAGAATGCGACGCAGGTGTTTCATATCGGAATCAATGGATTCTTTCACCGCAGGGTACTGGACCTTGACCACTACATTGTCGCCGTCATGGGTGGTGGCGCGATGCACTTGGCCAATGGACGCGGCGGCGAACGGCGTTTCCTCAAAGTCAGCAAACAGTGAGTCCAGGGTGCCTCCCAGCTCCCGCTCCAGTTGGCGGCGGATCACATGGAAAGGCATGGGGGCTGAGGCGTTCTGCAGTACCTTGAGTTGATCGCTGATTTCCTTGGGCAGAATGTCCTGCATCTGTGAGGCGATTTGCCCGACCTTCATCACCGCGCCTTTCATCTCCCCTAACGTGGCAGCCACTTCGCGACCAATGTGCTGGAGCAGTTTTTCCCGGTCTGCGGCCTTGGCCTCGTCTGACTGGAACCACCCTTTGACCTGATGACCGGCCACCCGGGAGGCAATGGAGGTAGTCATGCCGGTCAGCCGGAACAGGCGGCCGGTGGCAGTGGTGGGGCGCTTGCGACGACGGTCGTCAGCCATGGAGTCCTCGGGGTAACGCTATGGGATAGTCATTCTCGGCACGTGGTGACCGAGCCAGCAGGTGCTATCAGACTCTAGCGCTTGTCCGGCGGGGTGTACATGGTGGGATGAAGCCATAAAGCGGAGGGTGACAGATGGCTTTTTGCTAAACAGCAGGCAAAAGAAAGGGGCCCAAATCAGGCCCCAAAGGAGAGTACAACAGAATCAGGGAAACAGAATCAGCTACGTTTTTCCCCGGCAGAAACCAGTTCGTTGAACAGTTTCTCGCCTTCTTCACGTGCGGAGGCAACGGCGCCCAGGCCGGCCAGCACGAATTCGTTAGTTTCTTCAGCTTTCTCGCCGCGCTCTTTCTTGCCGGCTTCTACCAGCTTCTCGTACAGGGCCTGACGCTTTTCCGGAGCGGTGTCCAGCAGCTGACGGGCAGCCAGCAGGGCGCCACGGCTGGCCAGCAGGGCCTTGGGCTTGCCGTCGGCGTCTTCACCAAAGGCTTCGGTGCCTGCTTCAACATACTTGTTCAGCAGCTCTTCAGAGCCTTCTTCAGCCTTGTCGTAAGCGCCCAGGCCGGCCAGGTACAGTTTGTTGCCCAGTTCTTTGGCACGGTTTACCAGAGATTCGCTTTGTTCGCGCAGATCTTTCAGCTCGCCCATGATCATGATTCCTTTACGTTGTCCGGTGTAAAAAAGAATTTGTTGCAGCGGCTAAGTACGCTGCGTGGGACAAAGAGTAAGGATTCAGAGGAGAAAGAGGCCGGCTAACTGTCCAACAATTGGACATGTGCGGAGAGGGAAGGAAACTTCAGGATGTGATATCCATCAAAGTCAGTACGCCAAACTCCGCATGGTCGTGCTTTATTCTCATGCGTACACTGGCTAAAAAGACTGTACCGGCTAGAGAGAACATAATGATAGAAAAATTCATCGCCAAAGTGCCCTCGCGGATCTGGGCTGATGGTCGACCGGCTCGTGCCCGCCAGTGGGAAGCGGAATTCAACGTGGCCTCCTGGGTCCGTATTGCCGGGGCCGCAGGCAAGGTGCAGTTGGTGGTCCGTTACATGGACAGCAAGGGCGACCGGGCTGTGCTGGTGGATACTGCTGACGTTGGAGGCGAAGGTAGCGCCCTGCTGTCCGGGAGCATTCGCCTGAAGCTGACCGCGGATGTGGAGCAGGTACAGATCTCCCTGCGGCTCAGTGAGCCGGCTATGACCCATGTGGTGGAAGAACTGTTCATGCAGCGTCGTGGCGCAGCACTGAAATCGTCCGACAAGCTGATTTCCAACTACTGATCAGACAGGAAGAGGGATAAGTTGGCTGCCCCGGCCCGATTGCCGTGGCGGCCTTGTGGTGTGTTGGTTGCGGCCAAAAAATAAACGCGTCAGCCCTGACGGCTGACGCGCTGCGGAAAATCCAGCCTGCCCTCCAGGTCGTCCTGTTCCGGGGACGCCGTGCCGTCACGGTTCACCAGAGACTCCGGCAAGCTCTGAAAATCCAGACCGGTGAGCCGGTTCAGGTTTTCCAGGGCCGCTGTCGGGCGCAGTTTTCGTAATGTCAGAATCTTGCTCATGGCATGTTCTCTCTCGCTTGCGTTTAACAAAGCGAGAACCGTGCCAGTGTTGTGAAAATATTTTTATTGTTTTTGCTCAATGGGTTACGGTGACAATGTGAAAAAAGTCACGGTGAAATGGGCGGAGCCTGGCAGCAAGTGACAATTTTGGTAACCCTTTGAAGCGAGAGGCGAGTACCGAGTGATGCGTTGCGAAAACCGCCCTCGTGTCTGCCTTTCGAAACTCGGTACTCGTAACTCGCGACTAGTGCCTTAATCCAGAAAGAAATCCGGCAATAGCTTGTCATCGTCCAGATCCGGATCTACCCGATAGCCGCTGAGATCGCTGATGCCGGCATCGCGCAATACGTCCTCATCAATAAAGAAGTGCCCGCTAGCGGCGTCCACCGGTCGGGTGAGGAGCGTCCAGGCCGCATCGGCCATGATCGATGGCTGTCGGG
>NZ_JBNPEC010000206.1:0-8713 GCF_051117345.1 Alcanivorax sp. | reverse complement strand
AGGCAGGGCAGGCCCGGTTGGCCGTGCTTGGCGCGTGAGGCAGTAGGGGGTAGGAGGTTAAGGGGGATAGGAGTAACCGGGAGCGTGCGTGGGGGCGGGGGGGTGGATGGCGACGGGCGGCCGGCTGGCCAGATCGTCGGCCAGGTCCTTGGGCTCTTCGCCCGGTGCCAGCCAGACGGCCACATCGCCACGGGTGATCAGGGCATCGCGGTTTTCTTGCCAGTAGGCCAGCGGCACAATGATTTTGCCCTGTGCCGGCACGCCGTTTTCCAGAGCGTCTGCTTCCAGGCGCTGCCACTGGTTGTCCACGATGGCGCCATCAATGATTACCTTACCCATAGATGCGCTCCTTGAACGGGTCCATGCCAATGCGCTCGTAGGTGTCGATAAACGGCTCGTTTTCCAGCCGTTTTTCCACGTAGAGCTTGATGATATTTTCAACCACATCGGTGATCTGGTCAGACTCGAAGGACGGGCCCAGCTTCTCGCCCACGCGGGATTCCCTGTCGCCACGGCCGCCCAGAGTGACCTGGTAGAACTCCTTGCCTTTCTTGTCCACACCCAGAATACCGATGTGGCCAATATGGTGGTGACCGCAGGCGTTCATGCAACCGGAAATGTTCAGGTCGATGAGTCCCAGATCGTGCACGTAATCCATGTTGTCGAAGCGGCGTTGGATGGATTCGGCCACCGGAATGGATTTGGCGTTGGCCAGGGCGCACAGGTCGCCACCGGGGCAGGCCACGATATCGGTGATCAGGCCCAGGTTGGGAGTGGCGAAACCGAGGGCGTCCAGGGCTTTCCACAGGTCGTAGAGATCCGAGGCGGCCACGTCAGCCAGTACCATGTTCTGCTGGTGGCTGTTGCGCAGCACGCCGAAACTGTACTGGTCCGCCAGATCGGCAACGGCTTCCAGCTGCTCGTCGCTGATGTCGCCCGGTACCCGCCCGGTTTTCTTCAGGGTCAGGGTGACGGCACGATAACCGGCCTGTTTGTGAGCACGGGTATTGGTGTGATACCAGCGGCTGAACGCCTTGTCTTCGGCCAGTTTTGCATCCAGGGCGGCACTGTCCACGGTCTGGTAGGCCGGGGTGCTGAAGCAGGACTGAATACGTTCCACTTCTTCCCGGGTCAGGGTCATGGGGCCATCTTTCAGCTCGGCGAATTCCTGTTCCACCAGCTCGCGGTACTTGTCGGCGCCAAGTGCCTTCACCAGGATCTTGATCCGTGCCTTGTACTTGTTGTCCCGGTTACCGTACTTGTTGTACACACGCAGGATGGACTCCAAGTAGGGCAGCAGGTCCTGCCAGGGGACAAACTCGCCAATCACGGACCCCGTCATGGGGGTACGGCCCAGGCCGCCACCAGCCCAGACCTGGAACCCGGTCTCGCCGTTGGCATCGTGAACCAGCTGTACGCCGATATCGTGGACGCCGATCAGGGCCGGGTCCGCGTCGGGCACGGCATTCACGGCAATCTTGAATTTGCGCGGCAGGTAGGCGAATTCCGGGTTGAAGGTGGACCACTGGCGAATGATTTCACACCAGGGACGCGGGTCTTCAATTTCGTCCGGATTCACACCAGCGAATTCATCGGTGGTGATGTTACGGATACAGTTGCCGCTGGTCTGGATAGCGTGCATCTGCACGTCGGCCAGTTCGGCAAGAATATCCGGCACTTCTTCCACGGAAGGCCAGTTCAGCTGAATGTTCTGGCGAGTGCTGACGTGGCAAAAGCCCTTGTCATAGGTGCGCACAATATGAGCCAGACGGCGCAGCTGGCGGCTCGCCAGTAAGCCATAAGGAACGGAAATACGCAGCATCGGCGCATAACGTTGGATATAGAGGCCGTTCTGGAGACGCAGGACGAGAAACTCGTCTTCGCTCAATTCTCCAGCCAGATAACGGCGGGTCTGGTCGCGATACTGCGCAACCCGCTCTTCCAGCAGTCGCTGGTCATGCTCCTGATAGACGTACATGGGACCGATTCACCGTCCTTTATGCTTGAAATTCAACAAGTAAGCGTCGCCCTCGGGGGAGGGAGAGCGGCACTCTAACAAAGCGCCCTTATAGTGAAAAGAAATATCTTGGCATATCGCTATAACGGGAGCTGATGAAACTGGGGAGCCTCGGGCTCATTTCGCGGCGGCATCCAGCACCATATTTACGGTGACGATCATGCCGATGATCAGAGCCAGAACCAGCACCACATAGACGCCGATGTAGTTGCCGGCATCGCCCTTGGTGAAGTCGCGCTCGCGGTTTTTCGAGCTCTGGACCCCGAATAAAGCGGCCAGAATGCTACTGATCGTCTGGATCAACGTCGGTTTTTTACCCTGATCGGAAGGGGTGTGATGCTGCTCGGACATGGAAAATCCTGCGTTTTGGCGATTGGCTAAACGATGAAATTACGCCCACTATTGTACGCTTGCCTGGCGCGGTGTAACAGCGGAGAAGGGCAGGGTTGAATTCACTTCACCACGGCACCATTGCAACTGGGGAATACCTGACTAAAATAGTCAGGAAAGCATTACCACCCCCAGGTGGCCATTCATCCCGAACAGGAATCATGATGGCAGAGCAGTTGATCGACATTACCGAAACCGCCCAGGATTACTTGCGTGACCTGTTGGGCAAGCAGGATCAGGGCGATATCGGCGTGCGCATTTTTGTAGAGCGTCCCGGTACCCCCCATGCGGAGTGCTGCATGGCCTATTGCCCGGATGGCGAACAGGAAGACAGCGACGTGCGCTACGACTACGAAGGCTTTCACGCCTGGGTGGAAGGCAAGAGCGTGCGTTACCTGGAGGATGCGGTGATCGACTACAAAAAAGACAGCATGGGCGGTCAGCTGACTTTCCGCGCCCCGAAATCCCGGGTGCCTGATATCAGTGAAGACGCCAGCATTGAAGAGAAAATCAATTATGTGCTGTATGCCGAAATTAACCCCAACCTGGCAGCTCATGGCGGCAGCGTCCAGCTGTTGGAGCTGACGGAAGATAACGTGGCCGTGCTCGAATTCGGCGGCGGCTGCCAGGGCTGCTCCGTGGTGGATGTGACCCTGCGCGACGGCGTGGAGAAAACCCTTAAGGAGCGCGTGCCGGACCTGACCGGTGTCCGTGACAAGACTGACCACACTGTTACGGATAACGCTTACTACAGCTAAAAGTGGCAAGTTCAAAGTTGTAACACGAGTAAGGCTATTCAATAGCCCGAAAGCAAAAAGGCCGCGCCCATACTTTGGACGCGGCCTTTTGCATTTCAGGACAGAGTTAACCGGTCCCGCGCGCTATTAACTATTCACTGTTAACTATTCATTGCCTTTCTCATCCACACTGCGGCTTGCGTCCCGCCGCCTGTGCCTGCTGATAAAGGGGCATCACTTCCGGGATACGAGCTCGCAGACCTTCAATCCGGGTGGAATTGGAGGGGTGAGTGGACATGAATTCTGGCGGCTCGTTACCGCCATTGGCCGCTGCCATGTTCTGCCACAGATTCACGCTTTCGCGGGGATCGAAACCGGCCTGAGCCATCAGCTGGAGGCCGATGATATCGGCTTCGGCTTCATGCTTGCGGCTGAAGGGCAGGGCGAGACCGTATTCTGCACCCACCCCCAGTGCGGCCATCACTCCCTGTTTGGCTGCGCTGTCCTGGCCGGCAAGAGCGCCCAACAACTGCATGCCGCTTTGCGTGGCATATTGCAGGGACATGCGCTCGTTGGAGTGCTGGGCTTGCACATGACCGATCTCATGGCCGATCACGGCGGCAAGCTGGCTCTGGTTCTTGGCCACATTCAGCAGGCCGGTATGTACGCCGATCTTGCCGCCCGGCAAAGCAAAGGCGTTGGCGCTGTCTTCCTGGAATACCGTGACTTCCCACTGCTGGTTGCTACCCACTGTGTCGGTGATGGCATTGCTCACGCAAAGGACGTAGTTCACTTCACGGCTATTCTTGCTCTGGGGTTTTTCTTCTTTCATCTGTGCGTAGGCTGTGGTCCCCATCTCGTCCATCTGGTCGGCAGGCATCAGCAGGAACTGATTGCGGCCCAGTGGTGAGGTGGCACAGGCCACAAGCCCGGCGGTGAGGGCGGAAACCGTGATCAAACGGCGAAATTTCATTGTTCTGTTACTCCCATTCCCGCAGAAAACGGCGGGACACAAACATAAGCCAGCTTGCCCAGCCGGCACTTCCGAGGAAGATGATAAGGCCAAACAGGGAAATTTCCCATGGTGCAGGGGGGACTCGCCCGGCCAGCATCAATGAACCGCCGATAAAACCGGCTGCCACCAATAATGCTTGGACCTGCCGATACTGGCCGCGTTCCAGACGTGCCACGAGTCTTTCCAGGTGGCGAGGATCAATGCTGCCCTCCTGTTGTGGCGGTAAATTGCTGGCATGGGGCGGCGCATAGACCTTGTCCACCACGTCCAGCGCGCGCAGGCTCAGACTTTTGGCCAGACGCACCGGGGAATAACGGGTACGGATCATGCGTTTGAGCAGTGGCTCCGCCTCGGTCATCAGATCGAAATCCGGGTTGAGAAGACGCCCGAACCCTTCCAGCGTGATAATCGCCTTGATGAACAGGGCGATATCACTGGGCAGAACCAGGTTATGGTTGCGCACCAGGGCGGTGATATCCGTGAGCAGGGCACTGATATCCAGCTGTGACAGGGAGACGCCGTGATACTGACTGATCACGTCTTCCACGTCAGACACTAATTGATCAAAGCGGACCGGTTGGCCATCGGACCAGTTGGAGAGCACCGCCGCGCATTGCTCGGCCTCGCGTAGCACCACCGAGCGGGTGATCTGCAGGATCTGCTCGCGGCGGCTATGGCTGAGTTTTCCCACCATGCCGAAATCCAGCATGGCGATGCGGTTTCCGCTCTGGATGATGAAGTTGCCCGGGTGCGGGTCGGCATGAAAAAAGCCGTCCTCCAGAGCCATCTTCCAGGCGGCCAGGGCACCGCGACGGGCGATCAGTACCCGGTCGAGGCCTTCTGCATCCAGTTGGTCTGTGGCACGGGCAGGAATGCCCTGGATATGCTCCTGCACCTGCAGAGTCTGCGATGACAGCTCCCAATACACCCTGGGAACGGTGAGCCACTTGAGGGAACGCATGTTCTTGCGAATGCGGTCCGCGTTGCGCGCTTCGATGGTGAAATCCAGCTCTCGGGTCAGTGACCGTTTGAATTCGCGCACTAGTTCCACAGGGCGATAGCGGCGTAGCTCCACGGAGTTGTCCGCCGCCAGTTTGGCGAGCTGGTCCAACAGGCGCAGATCGGATTCGATTTTGGCGCGGATGCCGGGTTTCTGGATCTTCAGCACCACTTTCTGGCCACGGCGGGTAAGGCCACTGTGCACCTGACCGATGGAGGCGACACCGATGGGCTTCGAGTCGATGCGGGCAAACGCCGACTCCAGCGGCTTGCCCAGGGCCGCTTCGATATGGGGGACCAGCTCTTCATAGGGGATGGCGGTGGCCTGATCCTGAAGCTTCTCGAACTCGGCAATCCAGTCCAGCGGGAACAGGTCTACCCGGGTGGCCAACACCTGCCCCAGTTTGACGAAGGTGGGGCCCATCTCTTCCATGGCATGGCGCAGTCGTTCGGCGGTGCCCATACGAAGCATGTCCGGGCGCATGGAACTGCGCACCAACTTGCCGGCATGTTCCACGGGAGTGGAAAGCCCCAGCCGACGAATCACATCGGCAAAGCCGTATTTGAGCAGAATGGTGGCCAGCTCATTCATGCGTAACAGATCTTTGCCGGTGTGGAGGATGCTCACGGGGAATTTCCTTTTGTCGTACTCTCCTGATCAAGCAACCGCTGTTTCAGGGCTGTGCCCCAGTAGAATCCGCCATGACCCCCATCGGCACGGGTGACCCGGTGGCAGGGTACCAGGATCGCCAGACGGTTCTTGCCCACCGCCTGACCTACGGCCCGGGCCTGGCTGCCAAGTTGCCTAGCAATCTCGCCATAGGAACGGGTGTTGCCGGGAGGAATGCGTAACAGGGCTTGCCACACCTGTCGCTGGAACGGTGTGCCGCAAAGATGTAACGGGGTTGGCGCGGAATCGGGGTGGTCCAGGGTTGCCAGCAGTGTCGGCGTGGGTTGCTCAATGAGAGTCGCGGCGGGAAAGCGCTGTTTCAGTCTGGCCAGCGCGTCGTCCTTGTGGTTGCAGAAATCAAAGTGGATCAGACCGTGAACGGACTCGGCGACCAGAGCATGACCATGGCGGTTTTCGCCATAGTACCAGGTCAGTTGGGCTGCATAATTGTCGGATTCATGCAGACGCGGGCTTGCGGGGGTGGCCGGCGCTGCTATTGTTTCCGTCAAGGGATGCAGCCAGTGCTCGATCGCTTCAGCGATAGCCTCAGGGTTATCTTCCTGCACATAGTGCAACCCACGGCCGCAATCGGAAATATCCAGATTGGGGATCTGATCCAGCAACCAGCGAATGCGCGTCGGGCCGAGCACGGCCCCGGGGCGAAACCGCAGTAACAGCATGGGCTGAGGCATGCTGGCCAGTCCCTTTTCAATCTCCTCAATGGCCTGCCAGGTTTCATCCTGACGATCATTGATCGGTAGCTGGTTGGGCCAGACATAGACCGGGTAGCGGGCCGCCCGTTGATGAAACGGCTTCTGGTAGATGCGCCTGACGCTGCGCGGCAAGTGGCGGATAACCCCGAAAGGCAGCACCATCCTGACAAACAGATTGCGGTTGATAATCAGAAACCGGCCCAGCCGTTCCTGTCGGAAGGCGAAGAAAAGCGGGCGCAGAGGCAGGGGGAACTCATCCCAGTCACAGGTGAAGGGGAAGGTTTCCATAAAGCACAGGCGGCTGACCTTGTGCGGTTGCTGCTGCGCCAGTCTAAACCCGAGCGGCCCGCCCCAGTCGTGTAATACCAGGGTAATGTCGGAGAGCCCCAGCGAGGCAACAAAGTCTTCCAGATAGCGGTAATGCGTCAGAAAGCGGTAATCAATATCGGGTTTGTCGCTGTTACCAAAGCCGATAAGATCCAGAGCGATACAGCGATAGTGGCTACGAAGCGGCTTGATCACGTTGCGCCACAGGTAACTGGAGGTGGGGTTGCCATGGATGAACAGGAGCACCGGGCCTTCACCTTCATCAATATAGTGCAGGCGGTGGCCATTCAGCGTGACGTAACGTGACTCAAACGGAAAATCCGCAAAACCCATGACATGCATCCCTTGCATCGAATTTTTCAACTGTTACCGCTTTTCTGGCAAGATGCCATGGCTGTGTCAGTAACGTAAAGTGCGAAAAAATGTCAAAACCCTATCTGCGTGACGATCTATTGGAAGTGCGCCATAGCGCGGTTCACGGTCGAGGCCTGTTTGCCAGCCAGCCTATCAAGAAAGGTACCGAGCTGGGGTTGTGCAAAACCAGGTCTGCCAAAAGAGATGGCCCCTACGTATTAACGCTCGATGACGAGGGCAACGAGCGTTACCGGGTACTCTGCGACCTGCGTTTTATCAACCACGGCAAGAAGCCCAATGTGGCTTACTATGACGACCTGACCGTGGTGGCACTGAAGTCCATCAAGGCCGGGGAAGAGCTGCTACACGACTACGGTGATGATTGGGACTGAAAAGGCAGTGAATAGTTAATAGCTAAAAACCTGAGCTGAAATCCCGTAGGAGCGCCGCTTGAGGCGCGAATCGTTGTTCAAAACGGGCAGGGTGAGGTGAATTCCTGCCATAGCCCGGTCACCGGGTGGTTGAAGGCCAGCCATTCCGCGTGCAGCAACAACCTCGGGCTCAATGCCTCGATTTCCGCCGGCGCATACATGTCGCAGCCAATGATGGGATGGCCCAGCTCCCGGCAGTGAATCCGTAGTTGATGGCTGCGGCCGGTGACCGGGCTTAACGCCAGCCGGGTGCGGTTGCGGGCTTCGTCCCGTTCCAGCACCTGGTAATGGGTGAGGGCGGACTTGCCTGTATCGTAACAGACCTTCTGCAACGGCCGGTTGGGCCAGTCCGCGATCAATGGCAACTTGATGCTGCCGCTATCCTTTTCTACCAGGCCGTGCACCACTGCCTGATAGCGTTTCTTCACGGTACGTTGCTGGAACAGCCGGCTGAGCTGGCTCTGCGCCTGGCGGGTGAGAGCAAACACCATGATGCCGGACGTATCCAGATCCAGCCGGTGTACCAGACGAATATCCGGGTCCTTGCGCGCCAGGCGCCGAACGGCACAGTCCTGATTTTCCGGTGCGCGCCCCGGCACACTGAGCAGGTAGGCGGGTTTGTTGACCAGCAGAATATGCTCATCCCTGTACACCGTGCTCACCCGCTCATGGCAGATGGGCACGATATAGTAGGGTTTTTCGGCGGGTGAATTCATCGGGCAGTTCGTCGTTGAGATCGCAGAGATACTGACTCCGGGACCTCAGTCCGTTTTTGCCTTTCGCTACTCATCACTCGTTTCTCGCAACTCATTTACCCCAGAGTATCTGAAAGACATCGTCGTACTGCTTGGCAAAATGCACAGTGAGTCCGTCTTTCAGGTATTCCGGTAGTTCGTCGAAATCACGACGACAGGCGTCCGGCAAAATCACCTCACGAATACCCACACGCCGGGCGGCAATGATTTTTTCACGGATGCCGCCAACCGCCAGTACCTTGCCGGTGAGGGTCAGTTCGCCGGTCATGGCCACCTTGCGCGGCAGGCGCTTCTTCAGCAGCAGC
>NZ_JBNPEC010000010.1:0-40072 GCF_051117345.1 Alcanivorax sp. | reverse complement strand
CCAGGCGCGTTGGCTCTGCGGTGCCCGCCGGGATGCTGGATGACGGGACCGACGCCCAGGTACGGGCCAGACAGCACCTGGGCGACCTCCCCTGGGGGTGGAGGGCCGCGGCCTAGCGCCAGTTCACCCTGGCCCTGGCCGGCAAGCCCCAGGTGGGTGCCATGAACCGCCTGCGCGAACGCCTGCAGATGGCCGAGAACGACTACCGACGCAGTGCCAGCTACCACAGCGGTCGCTGGTTGCTGGCGGCGGCCTATCAGCAGATGGGGCTTAGCGATGTGGCGGCAGAGCTGACCGCCCTGAAGGCGGAGAATCTGGAGTATGACGGCGCCAGCTATACCTATGGCTCTTCCCTGCGCGATCAGGCCATCCGTCTGACTGTAGCCCAGGCACAAAACCGGGAGCAGGAAGCCTGGTCGCTGGCCCGTGACATCGCCGACCAGCTGTCCGGTCAGAGTTGGTACAGCACCCAGACCACCGCCTGGTCACTGATGGCCATGGCCCGCTATGCGGGGAGTCAGGGCGGCGATCACGGTTATCGTTTCGCCTGGCAGGACGGCAAACAGGGCTGGCAGGATATCGCTGCCACCTCGCCGGTAACCCGCCAGCCGCTCAACGCCAGCGGCAGGGAAGGGGATGACAAACAGTCGCTGAGCGTGCGCAACGACAGCGACCGCAAGCTGTTCGTTACGCTCAGCCAGACCGGCACCCCGTTACCGGGTAACGAAGCGCCGGTGAGTGAAGGCCTGAGTCTGGCGGTGCGGTTCCTTGCCGGTGACAAGCCGATCAACCCGGCCAGCCTGGAACAGGGTCAGGACTTCAGCGCAGAAGTCACGGTGACCAACACCGGCTCGCGGACCCTGGACGATGTGGCCCTCACCCAGATCCTGCCCTCCGGCTGGCAGCTCACCAGCAGCCGCCTGGATGGCAGTGCGGACAATAACGAGAAGGTCACTTATCAGGATCTGCGCGACGACCGGGTAATGCATTACTTCGACCTGAAACCCGGCAGCAACAATGCCTTGACCTTGAGCGTGGACCTGAACGCCTCCTTCGCCGGCCGCTTCTACCTGCCGGCCTGGACCGTGGAAGCCATGTATGACGCCCGCCGCCACGCCCGCAGCAAAGGCCAGTGGGTGGAGGTGAAACGGGAATAAACACGGCGACGTAGCGAATGAAAAAAGCCCCGGGGTTTCCGGGGCTTTTTTGTGGATGCCGTATGGCGTTGTTTCAGGCGGCTTCGTTTTTCTGGTAGCCGTCCGCGTCACCGATCAGGTTATCCATTTCCGCCAGGAACTCCCGGTTGTCGTGGTCCCAGGGGTGGAATTTGGGCTTGAACCAGTCCAGCCAGGGAATGACTACCCGGCGCAGGCCGCCCGGTTTCAGCCACTGGAACTTGAACGACAGCCACCAGCCTTTCAGGTTGAACAGCTGGCCCACCTTCCAGGTGTTGATCAGGTAGAAGGGATAGAACAGCGAGAAGAAAATAGTGGTGGCCAGGATCAGGCCCACACTGCGCAGGGCCCAGCCCTTGATGCCATTGCCGAAGACCGTCTCGTAAACGTCGAATGCCACCGCCTTGTGCTCAGTTTCTTCCAGAGCATGCCAGTGCCACAGGCGCTGGTAGGACTCATCAGAGTCATCGATCAGGTCCGGTTCACGCAGCAGGATATCCGCGAGAATGGCGGTCAGGTGTTCCAGCGCCACGGTGGCAGAAAGCTGCAGGGCGTTGGGCGTGTACCTGGAAATGAAATCCAGCAGTTTGGAGACAATAGCTTCCTGGGTATCGACCGGCAGGCCGGCCTCTACCATCTTCTGGTTGTAGTCTTCATGCTCGCGCCCGTGCATGGCTTCCTGGCCGATAAAGGCCCGCACCGCTTCCTGTAGCTCCGGGTCTTCGATGCGGTCGCGATACTTGCGCACGCTATTGATGAAGAAGCGCTCGCCTTCGGGGAAAAACAGCGACAGGGTGTTGAAGAACTGGGTTACCGTGGGGCCCCAACTGTGCCAGTTGAGTACCTTGTCATCCGGAACGTGAAACTTGAGATTCCGGCGAATGGGCATGATATGCATTTTCATTGTTATATCACCTTCTCTTCAGTGGTCCTGCCCTTCACTTAACGCCTGTTGGATGAAAATTACAATTCCACTGTGACAGTGGGGAACGGAATTGAAACAATGAGTTTTGGGTAGCTGATAGAGGTCGGCAATGACGGGTAAATGGCGCCTGCTGATAAGCGCAATGGTGTGTGTGGTGGCGATTGCCAGTGCCTTCCACTTTCTGGTGATGGAGCGCTATGGCGTACCGGATAGTGGTATCCGGGTGGTGGAGCAGGACAATGAAGATGGCGGTCGCGACTGGGTGATTCGTCTCTACCAGAGTGATAGTCGTCACCATTGGCAAGCCAGTGGGGATGGTTATGCCGTGGCAATTGACCGCCAGGGCAAGGATAGCTTTTCTCTCGACATCGCCTATGGCGGCAGTGGTGACGGGCGCCACAGAATCCGCCAGCAGGTGCGCCTGCACGAAGGCGCCACGTTGGTGGCGGCCTTCGGCGCGGGCCCGACAGAAGCCGGCGACACCCGGGTTATTGTTGATCGAGTGAAGTAGGCGGCGTCGGCTCGGCGTTCGCGGCATCGTCCGGTGTGGGCTTGCGCAGCATCACGGCTACCAGCACGGCGGTAATCGCCAGAATCCCTGCACCAATGGCGGAGTTGGTATGGAGTGCCAGGCTGAACCCCTCTCGGGCGGCGGCCATCACCGGTGCAGCCAGTTCCGGGCCCAATTGGGCGGCGGCGCCGATGGCGCCGCCCAGGGTATCCCCGGCAGCCAGGGACAGCTCGTCAGGCAATCCCGCCGGGAGTTGCTCCAGCATATGTTGCCGGTACACGGCCGCGCCAATACTGCCGATCACTGCAATTCCCAGCGCCATGCCCAGTTCGGTAGCGGTTTCCGAGGTGGCCGATGCCGCGCCGGCCTTGCGGGCCGGTGCGGCGCTCACCACCATGTCGGTACCCAGGATCATCATCGGCATGACGCCCACGCCCATCACTGTCATCCCCAGGATCAGCAAGGGAATCTGGGCCGGGCTGTGCACCAGCAGCAGGATCAGCAGACCGATTGCCGCCATCACCAGCCCGGCGCTGACCAGTTGCCAGTGGGGCAGGTGACGGGTCAGCCGGGGAACCAGCAAAGAGGCTACGGTTTGCACCAGGGCAGGTGGCAGCATTACCAGTCCGGCCTCCAGCGGCGACAGGTCGAGAACCCCTTGCAGGTACTGGAACACCATCAGCCAGGCACCGGACAGGGCCAGGATGGTCAGCAACATGGCCGCCACCGAGGTGCTGAAGGTGCGGATGGCAAACAGCGACAGATCAAACATGGGCTCGGCCAGCCGCCGCTGGCGACGGACAAACAGGAACCCAATGGCGAGGCCCAGAGCGATGGACAGCAGCGGTATCAGTGATACCCCGTTGCGCGCCATGTCCTTCAGACCGTAAATCACCGCCAGTACCATGGCGACGGACAGCAGGGCGCTGGTCCAGTCCTGGGCGCCGGCGTCCTCATCACGAAATTCCGGCAATAGCAGCGGACCGCACACTAACAGCAACAGCATTACCGGCACCCCCAACAGGAACACCGAGCCCCACCAGAAAAATTCCAGCAGCGCACCGCCCACCAGCGGGCCAATGGCGCTACCGACGATAAAGCCGGTCATCCACACGGTAATCGCCACGGTGCGCTCCTGCTCCACCTGGAACATGTTACGCAGCAGCGACAGGGTAGAAGGCATCAGCGTGGCTCCGGCAATGCCGAGTAGCGCGCGGGTGGCAATCAGCATTTCCGCACTGGTGGCAAAGGCCGCCATGGCTGAAGCAATGCCGAAGGCAGTGGCCCCGGTAAGTAACAGACGCCGCCGACCAATGCGATCACCCAGAGTACCCATGGTCACCAGAAAGCCGGCGATCATGAAGCCATAGATATCCAGGATCCACAGCAGCTCGGCACTGGTGGGTTTCAGGTCGGCACTGAGATGGGGGGCCGCCAGATGCAGCACGGTCATATCCAGGGCCAGCAACACGGTGGGCAGCATCAGCACCGTCAGTCCCAGCCACTCGCGACGGGTGGCGGGTTGGGGGGTGGGCATGGTGTCTTCCTCGCAACAGGGCATATTACGTCGTCGTTCCCGGTGCATCTCTTTCGACACAGCAGCGGGACTTAATGAACCCTAAAGTCTCAACCTGACTTGAGGTCAAGCTGGCTGCGAAAAAAAAGCAGCCGACCAGTATCGTTGTCGGCCTTCGGTAACACCAGTGTCGATTGCATGACAGTGAGACGTCTGCCCGGAAAATGACTGCGAGGGCGCAGGGAAAAGAAAGGGCGCCCTTAGGCGCCCTCAAAAAAACACTCTCCCGTTATTTTTCTTGTTTTGCCAGATTCAGAGTCCGCGATTTTTCAGCCGGTTGGCATGCTGGCGGAATACCGCAGTAGGATTAGTTTCGAAGGGGCTGACCAGGCCAGCGATCTGGTTCACTTCATCCAGATGATTCATGCGGTAGTCATCGCGGATCACCAGCCCCAGGTGGCTGGAGCAGCTGGATACCAGGCCGTCGTTCTTCTCGCCAAGGTAAAGCAGGGCGAGCAGGCCCATACCGGCATCACTGATATCCAGCACATTGGTTAATGGTTTGGCGCCGGACCAGGAGTAGTAGCGCACGCCGTTATCAGCTATTTCCGGGGCATGCCCGCAGGCGTCGTCGGGGAGGCCTTCTGGATAGTGGCTGTTGAACGCCGTGCTGCCGGCGGTGGACAGGGAATAGAGGGCAGCCAGGGAGTCCTGCTCATAGCCACCGCCGGAAATCAGATCCAGAAATCCGGTTGCCGCGTTGACGATGCTGCCCAGGACATCCCCAGCCAGCGGCAGGGCCTCCTGTACGCCCAGCAACACATCCGCCATGCGGGCGCCGGTATGCGGGCCAGCCACGGCGGTGGCTGATGCCACATAGTCCGGGTATACCGAGGCCACATAGCGAACGGTGGGGCCGCCATGGCTGTGGCCGAGCAGGTTAACCTTTTCTGCACCGGTGGCAGCGAGGATGGCTTCCACTTGGCGAGCCAGCTGTTCGCCGCGCACTTCGGTACTGTTGGCGGCGGCCACCTGGGTCACATACACCTCGGCACCGCTACGGCGCAGTTCCTCGGGAATCCGGTACCAGTAGTTATAGCCGGCAATGTCATCGAAGCCGAACAGCCCGTGGCTGAGCACGATGGGATAACGGGTTTCGGTGTAGGTATCCTTGAACAGCCAGTCGAACCATCCGGCATGCGCCGGCACGCTGAGGGCTGACAGTAGCAGGCAAAGGGGTAGACTTAGCGCCCGTAGCGGCGCTCTTCGGAATGAAATCATTGGCATCACCTTGTTGTTTATTGTTATCGGCGCTACTGCCGGGTCTTCGCCGAGCGCTCCTTGATCAGGAGTGGGTCCACTTTAAAGGATGTTTGGTCATTAATTAACAGTAGTGTTAATATTTGTTTGTTATAAGCAAGCTGTCTTCTGCTGATAACTGTGCATGGCATTAATAATAAAGTATCAGGGTCAATGATTTCGGGTATTTTTCGGGTTGTGTCTGGCTCGTCTGGGAAATTGGGGTAAAGTAACATCAGTGTTAAGGATGGGAAGCATGCAGTCTGATTCAGGGCAAAGGCGGCGGCGAGGAAGGCCGGCCGGAAAAACCGGGGACACTCGCGAGCGGATTCTTGAGGCAGCCCGGGAGGTGTATGGGGAGCATGGCACCTATGGCACCACGGTGGCGCTGATTCTCAAGCAGGCGGATGTGTCACGCCCCACCTTTTATAAATATTTTTCCTCCGCCGTTGATGTGATTGACGAGATCATTCGCGACTGCAATGAGGACGTGGAACGCTTGTTCGTCAAGGTTTTCGAACAGCCACAAAAAGAATTCTATGACTATTTGCCCATGGCCCTGAGCGGTTACCTGAACTGGGGACGCTCCAAGGGACTGCTGATGGAGGCGCGGTTTCGCGAGCTGTATGACCGCTCATCACCGGTGTCGCGATATCGCGATGAACATAACCGGCGCATCGTTGCCATCTTGCATGACAGCATGGTGAAGCACGGCCGAACGCCGCCGGGTGATCTGGCGCTGACGACTCTGGTGCAGGGCATCGAGCATCTTGGCTATCAGTTTTGCATGCAGGCCGAACACACCGAGATGCCCCACTATATTCAGGTCATGGGGCGTTTGTGCATTGCCATGCTGGGTAACCGGCACGATTGGCAAGAGATGATGGCGTCACCCTTTTTCAGCCGGCTGCTGGGCCTGGAGGAAAGTTAACAGGGCGACAGAATCGGGGCGGACGGCACAATTAAAAGAACAACAAAAAAGGGAGTAACCATGGAAAAACGCTATCTTGTGGGTGTTCTGTTGCTTTTATCGATGGCGGCAGTGCTGATCTGGGGTGTGCCGGGCGCATCCGATCGGAACAGCCAGCCGCATTCGGCTGCCGATGCTGACCACACTGGCCTGGAGCAACCCGCCGAACCAGGCCTGACCGGTTCGACCCGCTACGACCACTACCGGCAGCGTGCGCAGGCTCTGGGGCCTGCTCCGGCTTCCCTGGTTGGTACCCAGGTAGATGGCAATTTGCAGGTCACTGCCGATGGCGATCTGCTGATCAATCCTGCCATTCGCCAGGTGTTTGATTATTTTCTCACGGCGCTGGGGCAAGAGTCGCTGGACGATATTCGGGCACGCCTGGCGGGACACCTGGCAGACCAGTTGCCACCAAAAGCCGCGCAGCAGGCCTGGAAGCTCTATGAACAATACATGGGGTTGCGGGAAGCCATGGAGCAATTGCCGGAGCACGACGGCAGTGTGGCGGCCATGCGCGCGGCCATACGCCAGCGTCATGATATGCAGCAGGCCTGTCTGGGCCCGGAAGTCGCTGATGCTTTTTATGGCCTGGATATGACCTACGATCGATACATGATCGAACGACAGGCACTGCTTGAGGATGAAGGGCTGGCGGCGGAGCAACGCGACAGGCAACTGACCAACCTTGAACAGAACCTGCCGCAGGGCATGCAGAAGATGCTTAACGACACCCGCGCACCGGTATGGTTGGAGCAACGCACCCAGGCGTTACGAGAGCAGGGTGCCAGCGCCGCGGAAATTCGGGCATTACGGGAGCAGACTTTCGGGGCTCAGGCCGTAGAGCGTTTTGAGGCACTGGAACAACAACGACAGGACTGGGAGGAGCGCTATGGGGAGTACCGGAAGCAACGCCAGCAACTGATCAACAGCGGTCTGTCGCACACCGACCAGCAGGTGGCTCTGGCACGGTTACAGCAGCAGTTATTTGAAGACAAGGAATTGGCCCGGGTACAGGCGCTGGATCGAATCAACACCCAGACACGCTGAAGAGGTTACCTGAAGCCGCTTGCCTGCAAGCAGACTCCACATGCTGTTTGATGGCTGGGCTTTTCATCAAAAATGGTAACGCAGACCGGCGCCGATATAGACGCCGCCAGCGCTGGCGAGGGAAGACAGTGACAACAGGGCCAATCCGCTGGGTGCTTTTCCAGAGCGTGTCATCAGCATCACTCCCTGATAACGAGAGAGTCAGTATCTCCCAGTTTGATCGTGTGAGTAGCAAGCTTGTTGCTGCTTTCACGTTGGCTCGGGGTACACTGCGATGATGAAAAGACCTGACCCTAATGCCCTTTCCTCGATTCAGGGAGTGATCTTCGATCTGGATGGTACCCTGGTGGATTCTCGCCTGGACTTCACTGCCATCCGCAGTGAGTTGACCTGCCCGGAGGGAGTCGGCGTGCTTGAGTTTATTCAGTCACTACCTGATCATCAACGGCGCGCTGCCGAGCAGATTGTTCTCGACCATGAGCGTCGCGGCGCCGAACGGGCAGAATGGATGCCTGGTGCCCGTGAATGTCTGCAGTCCTGTGAACGCCGTAACCTGCCCACCGCGATTCTCACCCGCAATGCCCGGGAAGTGGCAGACCTGACCCTGTCCCGTCTGGGTATCCGGGTGGACATGTTACTGGCGCGGGAGGATTGTCCGCCAAAGCCGGCGCCCGATGGCTTGTTGCATATCGCTAACGCCTGGGGCTTGCCGCCAGCAAATCTGGTTTACGTGGGGGATTATATCTATGACCTGCAGGCCGCCCGGCGAGCCGAGATGATCAGCTGTTATTACGACCCGCAAAACTCCCACCGTTTCACCGAGCAAGCGGACTGGCGTGTTGAACATCTGGCGCAGCTTGTTTTCCCGTCTTCCTGATCTCTGTGCTAGGCTTTGCCCGCTGTTCAGGGAAGATAGATCATTGATCAGGGGGTAAAAACAGTGAAGGCAATGTGTCTTGTGTTGTTGGTGTTGGCGGCCGCTGGCTGTGCCAACAAAGGCGGCTATGTCCAGTTTCATGATGGCGAGCCACTTCACCCGTCGGAAAAAGCCATTGTGCAGGGCTACTACGGTTACCGGAACGGTTCACTGGCCAACGAGATGATCAGGATCGTTGCGATCGATGGCGAGAAAGTGCCAAAGCAGTGGTTCGTGGCTGAAGGGGCCAACAAGGTGTCGTTGTTGCCCGGTTATTATGATTTGAAGATCTTGTATGTTCACGGCGTGAATATCATTGATTACTACTCCTATATCACCATTCCTGTCTCATTGCGTGAGAACTGTACCTACCAGATCTTAACGTCATGGTCTTCCCAGGACCGGGCCGTGCTATATGACCTGATGGGCAAGCCCAGCGTACCCGGTGGCAATACCGACTGCGGCATGCCGGTGCTTGATGAAGAGGATGAGGCGCTGTCTATCTGAGGTCAGCGTTGATTTCCCAGATATTGCCGCGCTGCCTGATTGACCTTGGGGGCGAGCAGTAGGGCAGAGGTCATGGTCGGAATCGCCATCAGGGCGTACATGGAGTCAACCAGGCTCACCACCAGTTTCAGTGATGCCACTGCGCCCAGCACTACCAACACCAGATACCACCAGATGTAATAGTGTTGATACTTCGCGCCTATCAGAAAACCCAGGCACTTGCTGCCGTAGTACCAGAAAGTGAAGACGGTACTCAGGCTGAGCAGTGAAACCAGTACAGCCAGAATCACAGCCCCACCTTGCGGGAATAAATCGCCGAAGGCGTTGGCCGTAAGGGTGACGCCGTTACTTTCGCCGCTTTGCCAGACGCCGCTGATCAGAATCACCAGAGCCGTGCAGGTGCACACGATCAGCGTATCGATCACCGGCCCCAGCATCGCCACCATGCCTTCTCGCACGGGCTCCTTGGTCTGAGCGGCGCCATGGGCCATGGCTTCGGTACCGATGCCGGCTTCGTTGGAAAACGCCGCTCGGCGGATTCCGGTGATTATCACTGCCCCCACCACACCGCCGGCTACAGCATTGCCGCTGAAGGCATCCTCGAAAATCATCGCAAAGGCGGCGGGGATCTCGCTGGCATGGCTTGTCAGCACCACGGCGGTAAGCAGCAGATACCCCACCACCATAGTCGGTACCAGCATGCCGGTGACCCTGCCCAGCCGGGGCAATTTACCCAGGGCCACTGCCATTACCAGCAGCGCCAGCACCAGGCCCAGCATCAGGTCGAACGTGAAATGGGCATCGGCGCTGGCCAGCCCGGCAGGGATGGCCAGGGTGTCGCGCAGCACCTGCACCAGTTGATTGATCTGGAAGATCGGCATGGTGCCCAGCAATCCGGCCACGGCAAAGAAATAGGCCAGCGGCAGCCATTTATTGCCCAGGCCTTCGCGCACCACATACATGGGGCCACCTTGCCACTCACCTTCACTGTCCTGGCCGCGAAACATCACCGCCAGGGTGCAGGTATAGAATTTGGTGGCGATACCGACCAGGGCGCTGATCCACATCCAGAAAATGGCCCCGGGGCCGCCCATGGCGATGGCAATGGCCACCCCGGACACATTGCCCATGCCCAGGGTGCCGGACAGGGCGGTGCTAAGGGCCTGGAAATGGGAAAGCTGGCCGGGATCATCGCGATCGGGTTTACGCCAAAGCAGGCGCAGGCTTTGCGGCAGATAGCGGTAGGGCAGCAGGCGGGAATAGAGCAGGAAGAACAGACCGCCGCCCACCAGCAGGACCACCAGCGGAGGCCCCCAGAGAAAACCGACAATCTGGCCCATGGCCGTTTCGAGTTGTTTAATCGTATCCATGGGTCTTAACCCTAGCATGTCAGGTGTGTGGGGTCAGGGGGGAGCAGAGGTCGACAGAATCCGGACCTGGTTATTGCGACAGGCAGTCCGTAAGCTCGAATTGAACCTGACAACAGAATAACAACCATGCGATTCCTGCTGATTACCATGGCCGTTGTGGCCGCCGTAACGTCATACCATCTGCCTGCTGATCCCAACACCGGATTCGGGCTGGCCCTGTTTGTGCTTGTCGGTCTGCTTTGGCTCAGCGAAGCCATTCCGCTCACGTTTACCGCGCTGCTGGTGCCGGTGCTTGGCGTCGGCTTGGGACTGGCGGATCTGGAGACCGCGCTCGCCGGCTTTGCCCATCCCGTCGTGGCCCTGTTTCTTGGAGGCTTTGCCCTGGCGGCGGCGCTGGGGGAGCACGGTATCGACCGCTGGCTGGCGCAGCGGCTGCTGACCCTGGCCGGTGGCAGAGCGTTGCCGGCGGCGTTACTGCTTGCCGTCACCACAGCACTGCTGTCCATGTGGATCAGCAACACGGCGACCACCGCCATGATGCTGCCGATTGCGTTGGGGCTGTCCGCCCCCCTGGCTGATAGTCATCCTCGTTACCGGGTATTTCTGCTGCTGGCCCTGGCCTGGTCTGCCAATATCGGCGGCATGGCCACCCTGGTTGGCAGTCCCCCCAATGCCATTGCGGCAGCGGCGTTGGGTTGGTCATTCAACGATTGGCTGGCCGTTGGTATCCCGGCGTTTCTGTTGCTGTTTCCGCTGGCCCTGCTGGTACTGTTTTATACCGCCCGGCCGGAAGCCAATCTGCCAAGAGTGGATGTAAAAACCGTCCTGCCTTTCCCGACCAGCCCCGGCGCGATAATGACGCTGGCGATTTTTCTGCTAACGGTGGGTCTGTGGGTTTTCGGTGCCCCCCTAGGCGACAATTTGGGTATCGAGACATCCTTTGATAGCTGGGTGGCCTGCATGGCCATTGTCTTGCTGGGGATCAGTCGGTGCGTGAGCTGGCAGCATATCGAAGACCATGCGAACTGGGGCGTACTGCTATTGTTTGGGGGTGGTATCACGCTGTCCATGCTGCTGCAGAGTTCCGGTACCAGAGCTTGGCTGGCCGAGGGTATCAGTCAGGCGCTACCGGCAGGGAAAACCTGGCTGGTCTATCTGATCATCGTGACCTTCGTGATCTTTCTCACCGAGCTGGCCAGCAATACTGCCAGTGCTGCCTTGCTGATACCGCTGCTGATGCCGGTGGCCTCCTCAGTGGGCGCCGACCCGGTCACGGTTGCTCTGCTGGTGGCCTTTGCCGCCAGCTGTGCGTTCATGCTGCCGGTGGCCACACCGCCCAATGCCATGGTCTACGGCAGCGGTCATGTGCCGCAGAGAACCATGATCCGCGCAGGTATCGTACTCAATCTGATCGCCGCCGGTGTGCTCGGCGGGTTGCTACCCTTGCTGCAATAACGGGTCTGCCGGCTCAGTGGCGCCACTTTTTCCGGAGTCATGTTCGCAGCCGAACCGTTGATCAACCACGCCAGTAACCTGAACGGAATCCATCTTTCTTTTTCACCGCAAGCTGACACACTGGAAAAACAACGGGGGATTGTCATGGGGTTATCGATTATTCGACGGTTTGCGGTGCTGGTGGTCTTGCTGTCTTTGGGGGCCTGGCTTCAGGCTGATCCGGTCTGGGAAGTCAGCAAGGATGGTAAACGCATCCGGCTGGGGGCCACCGTGCATTTTCTGCGTCCGGCGGATCTGCCGCCGCCAGTCGCCATGCAGCAAGCCTATGAACAGGCGCAGCAGGTGTATCTGGAATCCAACCTGGCCGACTCTGCCACGCCGGCCTTTTCCCGGCGATTGACGCAGATGATGATGCAGCCAGCTGGCCGTACCCTCAAAGAGGATCTGTCCGATCCGGTCTGGCGGCAATTGCAGGACTATGCTGCCCAGGCCAACTTCCCGCTGGTCACCTATCAGGGATTCAAGCCGGCCATGGTCTCCATGGCCATGACTGTTCATGAGCTGGGTCGCCAGGGTTTTGGCCGGGGCGTGGACGAATTTTATTTCACCCGGGCCAATCAGCAGGGCAAGACGCTGGGTTTCCTGGAATCCAGCGATACCCTGTTGTCGTTCATGGCACAACTCAATGAAGAGAGTAGTGATGCCCTGATCGAGTCTTCCCTGGAGGGTATTGAACACATGGATGGCATGATGGAGGAGGCCGTTAACACCTGGCGCAAAGGCGACATGGATGGCCTCTACGCCTTGCTGGGTGCCGATGAAATGCAGACCGAATACCCCGGGATCTACCGGAATCTGATTATTGAACGTAATCGCCAGTGGTATCCGAAAATTCAGCAGGCGATGGTGGAAGGTACGCCGAATCTGGTGCTGGTGGGCGCCTTGCACCTTGGTGGGCCGGACAGTCTGCGGGTGATGTTTGAGGAAGCGGGGTATCAGGTCAGGCAGTTGCAGCCCGGAATAGCACTGCCACGATAGCGTCCTGCGCCGGCGTCCTCGCACAGCGAGGACGCCAATGGCGAATTTTCCTGCCGGATCAGGATGGCAACGACAACAACACAAGCCCGCCGGGGCGTTATTGGCTGTTGTCAGGGCAGAAACTGCAAAGCCTGACCAGCGGGGCGACCTAGCACCTCTCCGTCGCGCATCACGATTCGGCCGTTGATCACCGTGGCCACCGGCCACCCTTGCAGCACCATACCGTCATAGGCGCTCCAACCGCATTTCGAGGCCAGTTTTCGGTCATCCATCGCCTGACGAGCCTGCATATCCACCAGGGTCAGATCCGCATCGTACCCCACCGCAATGCGCCCTTTGCCGACCATGCCGAAAAGCCGGGCGGGACCACTGCAAACCAGGTCCACCAGCCGGGTCAGGGACAGCCGCCTGGCATTAACGTGGTCCAGCATCAGTGGCAACAGGGTCTGGGTGCCGGTCATGCCACTGGGGGAATCAGGATAGGCCTTCTTTTTTTCTTCGCGGGTGTGAGGGGCGTGATCGCTGCCAACCACATCCACCACGCCCACTTCAATGGCTTTCCAGAGCGCGTCCTGGTGTCGTTTTTCCCGAATGGGAGGGTTCATTTGCGCCAGGGTTCCCATGCGCTCATAACACTCCGGCGCGCAAAGCGTCAGATGCTGGGGCAGCACCTCTACAGAGACGAGGGCTTTGTGATGTTGCAGGAACGCCATTTCCTCGGCAGTGGAAACATGCAGGACATGCAGAGGGCGAGAGACCTCCAGAGCCAGGGTGACAACCCGTTTGGTGGCAAGCAGGGCACTGTCCACATCTCGCCATACCGGGTGGGCAGTCACGTGACCAGCCTCTTCGGCCAGGTGGCGGCGTGAGCGAAGACGGGCTTCATCCTCGGCGTGTACGGCCACCCGGCGCCGACCGTTTTGCAGGATACGGCGCAGCACGGCGTCATCGTCTGCCAGCAGATCCCCGAAAGAACTGCCCATAAATACCTTCACGCCGGAGCAACCGGGCAATGTTTCCAGGGTAGCCAAATGTTCCGCATTGGCAGCGGATCCGCCCATATAAAACGCATAATTGCACCAGGCCTGCTGGGCCGCGATGCACTGTTTTGCTGCAATGTCTTCCGCGGAAAGCGTTAGTGGCTGGGTATTGGGCATTTCGAAGATACTGGTTACCCCGCCAAGGACGGCACCGCGTGTGCCTGCCTCCAGGGTTTCCTTGTGGGTCATCCCCGGCTCACGGAAATGCACCTGTGAATCCACCACGCCGGGTAACAGATGCAGGCCGGTGGCATCGAGGGTGTCTGCAGCGGGGAAGTGTTCGTCACCAATAGCCACAATGTGTCCATTGCGGCATGCCACTGAGGTGACCGTCGGGCCCGATGGCAGCATCACGGTGGCGCCCTGGATCAGCAGGTCAGCGGGCAGTTCGGTGTTCATGGTGGCTCCTTTTGGCAAAGGTCAGGATGACGCAAGCGAGGGATTAGCGGCGGGAACCGTTCTCATCAGTCAGGTCCCGCGTCTCCAGTGCCTGCAGAAACCAGGCGCGGGTCTGCTGCCGGTGGGAATCACCGTACAGCTCGATGAATTTGCGGGTCATGTGGTCATTGGGGTTATCCAGCGCGTCGAGGCGTTCGCGAACAAACGTTTCCGTTAGAGGCAATCCACAAATTTCGGTAATGCAGTGCCGCCATTCGGCGTAGCTGGCGGGAATCAGTAATGCCATAGGGGATTTCCGGTACAGTCATTGTGTCAGTCAATTGTTATGTTATAACATAACTTAAAAGGAGGCCATGATGCCGGACGTGCTCAGTGAAAAAGCCCTGGTGGCGATGCCAGAAAGGGACTATATGAATGCCGCCCAGCTGGCATTTTTTCGCGATCTGTTGCTGCGTCTTGCCAGGGAATGTGAGCAGGAGCTGGCCGCTGCCCGACAGGCGCTGCAGACGCCGCCCCAATCGGACCCGCTGGATGCCGCCGTGGACGAAGAGACATGCCGACACCAGCTGCGTTTTCTTGGCCGCCGCCAGGCTCTGCTGGAAAAAATCCGCTTGGCACTGCGTCGGCTTAATCATGGCGATTACGGCTACTGCGAGATCAGTGGAGAGCCCATCGGATTACGCCGGCTACTGGCCCGGCCCACCACGGAATATTGCGCCGAGGTAAAGGCCCGGCTGGAAGCCAACGAAAAACACTATGCCCATTCACGAAACGGATAATTCCATGACTACCCAGCCAGCTGCCCCCGTGCGTCAGCTACCCGTCACTGTACTGTCGGGCTTTCTCGGCGCCGGCAAAACCACCGTTCTTAACCATATTCTGAATAATCGTGCAGGGCTCCGTGTGGCCGTGATTGTCAACGACATGAGCGAGATCAACATCGACGCGGCCCTGGTCAGCAACGAGGTGTCCCTGAACCGCGCCGAAGAAAAATTGGTGGAAATGAGCAACGGCTGCATCTGCTGCACCCTGCGCGAAGATCTTCTTCTGGAAGTGACCCGGCTGTCCCGGGAAGGGCGCTTTGACTATCTGGTGATCGAGTCCACCGGCATTTCCGAGCCGCTACCGGTGGCGGAAACCTTTACCTTCGAAGACGAAAACGGCGATAGCCTGTCCACCGTGGCGCGGCTGGATACCATGGTCACTGTGGTGGATGCGGTGAATTTCCTGCGCGACTACCGCAGTGCCCGCACCCTGCAGGAAGAGGGTGAAAGCCTGGGCGAGGACGACCAACGTAATGTGGTGGACCTGCTGGTGGAGCAGGTGGAATTCTGCGATGTGTTGTTGATCAGCAAAACCGACCTGATCAGTGAGGCAGAGCTGGATACGCTCACCGCCACGCTGCGGTTGCTCAACCCTGAAGCCCGCATGATACCGATCAAGCATGGCATGGTGCCCCTGGATGCGGTGCTGGATACCGGCCTGTTTGATTTTGAAAAAGCCCAGCAGGCGCCGGGCTGGCTCAAGGAAATGCGCGGCGAACACTTGCCGGAAACCGAGGAATACGGCATCAGCAGCTTCAGCTATGAAGCCCGCCGCCCCTTCCACCCGCAACGGTTCTGGGATTTTCTGCAACAGCCCTGGCCCTACGGCACGCTGTTGCGCTCCAAGGGTTTTTTCTGGCTGGCCAGCCGCCCGCAATTTGCCGGCAACTGGAGCCAGGCCGGGGAGATCGCCCACCATGGCCCGGCAGGTTTGTTCTGGAAAACCGTACCGGACCACAACTGGCCCACGGACCCGGAATACCGCGCCATGATCATGGAGAAATGGCAGGAACCCTTCGGTGATATGCGCCAGGAGCTGGTTTTCATCGGCCACAATCTGCAACCGGAGGCGACCCGCAACGCCCTGGATGCCTGCCTGCTCACGGAAGAAGAGATGCTCGCCGGCAAGGAACTGTGGCAGCAGCTGGAAGATCCGTTCCCGCGGTGGGAGATGGCCGGATGATAGAAGCAAGGACATTGCCTGCGGCCTATGCGGCCCCGGGTTTGAGCATGCGTGATGATGCCGCCGTTCTGGCCGATGTGATGATGGACCCGGTGCAGGTGGCAGTCTGGGATCGGCGCAGCCCGATCGATCAGCAGCTTGTGCAGCAGGCATGCCGGAAGAGGCTGGCGGTAAAAAGCTGGCTGGATGTGGCCGATCTGCCTGTTTCCATCGAGCGCTCGCTGCCCGGTGAGGATTTTGCACCACTGCGTGAGGACCTGATGTTGCTGGCGGACATGATGGCCTGCCTGTTCGGCGTGAGTGGCGTGGGGGTGCGCGTCACTGCGTTGGAAAAGCCCATGTGCCCGCGTTTCCATGTGGATCGCATCCCCGTGCGCTTGCTGTGTACCTACGGTGGCCCGGGCAGCCAGTGGTTGCCGGCCCCGGCGGTGCCTGCCGGTCTGTTGGTGCCGGGGGTAGAGCAGGAGGGCCGCTATGCTGCCGACAGCGTGCAACAGCTAGAGGCCGGTCAGGTGGCCCTGTTCAAAGGCGACACCTGGCGGGATAATCCGGGCTTGGGCGTGGTCCACCGATCCCCGCCCGTGTCTCCCGGTCAGCAACGCCTGCTGGTCACACTGGATATATAGGACTGTCATGAGCCGCACCGACCGTATTCTCGCCAGCGCCGAACAGCATTGCCGCGAGCAGGGCGTGCGCATGACCCCCCAGCGGCGCCAGGTCATGGCGCTGCTGCTGGCCCAGTCGGGCCCGCAGAGTGCCTACCAGTTACTGGACCAGTTCAAGGCGAAATACCAGGGCAACGCCCAGCCGCCCACCATCTACCGGGCGCTGGATTTTCTGGTGCAACAGGGTTTGGCCCACCGGCTCACTTCCACCAACCAGTACCTGGCCTGCGATCACATCACCTGCCATCACGGTCACCGGGGCACCGTATTCCTGCTCTGTGACGACTGTGGTGCCGTGCAGGAAACCCCCATGGCGGGGGCGGCCATCAGCGAGTTGCAGCAGAGCATCAACAGCCTGGGATTTGTGACCCAGCAGAATCCTCTGCTGGAAGTGCATGGCCGCTGCGCCAGCTGTATTGCGCATTAATCCCCGCGGATTGCGGGGATGGTTGGCGCCTTGCCTGCAAGGTGCCAACGATTCAAAAACCCGTTGAAGATTTTGGAGACAACCATGTCCCGCTTACGTCTGGATCAGGCGGCGATCGCCCTGTCCGGTTTGTGTATGATCCATTGTGTCGCCAGCGTAGCTGGGCTGTTTGCCATCGGTTTACTGTCCCTGTTTGGCGGCATGGGGGAACTGTTTCATCAAGCGCTGCTGGTCATTATCGTGCCGGTCAGCGTACTGGCCATGGTGGTCGGCTATCGTCACCACCGACGGCGTTGGGTGTTGCTGCCCGGTCTGATGGCTCTGATCGGGTTGTGTCTGATTGCGGTGTTCGAATCGGCGTTCCATGGCACACTGTGGGAACCACTGCTCACCACTCTGGTCGGAATCTGTCTGGTTACTGCGCATATTGGCAATATTCGCGCCTGCAAGAAATGTGACTGCGAGGGGCATCATGAAGAGATTCGCACTGCGTGAAATGGTGGTTGGGCTGTCACTACTGGCCAGCCTTCCGGCGGTTGCTGCGGGAGTGCACCAACATGGCCTGGCGAAAGCGGCCGTGGTGCTGGAAGGCGAGAGTCTGACGGTCAGTTTCCGCGCACCACTGATGGATATTCTCGGCACTGAGCAGCCCCCCGCGGATGCCGCTGCCCAGGTCCGTTATGAGGACCGTCTGAAACAGGTGAGTGAACCGTTACTGCCCGAGTCGGCAGAGTGTCTGCTCAACCATGCCACTCGCAGCCGTGTTACGTCGCTGTTTCCGGACGTGGATTCTCACGACCACGACCACGACCACAGCCATCATGTGGATGTGGAAGCGGAGTGGACCTTCCAGTGTCGGTCCCCGGGTGAGCTGACCCGTATTATCTTGCCATTTCTGGACACCTTTTCCGGGCTGACCACGGAAGTGGTCCTGTTGTTGCCGCAAGGACAGGGGGCCATCCGTCTGGCGCCCGGTAACACCCGCATTCCCCTGGAGTAACTGTGGTCCTTGAACTGGATAACCTGCGTTATCAGCACCCGGGGCAAGCCCGGTCTTTCATTCATATCGATCGCTTTGTGCTGCGGGCCGGTGAGCGGGTGCTGCTTCATGGCCCCAGTGGTTGCGGGAAGAGCACCTTGTTGTCACTGATTACCGGCCTCAGGCCGGCTCAGCAGGGCGACATCCATGTGGCAGGTAAACGGTTTTCTTCCCTGTCCCAGCGGCGGCGGGACGCCTTCCGGGCGGACCATATCGGTGTCATCTTCCAGGCCTTCAACCTGCTGCCGTATCTGAACGCGGTGGATAACGTCTGCCTCAGTGCCGGTTTTTCCCGGCGGCGCTGTGAGCGAGAAGTGGCCAGCAACCCCAGGCAGCGCAGGGTCGCAGCACAAGATCTGCTTACCCGTCTGGGGTTGGATGCGGCCACGTCAGCGCTGCCTGCCTGGCAGCTGTCTTTCGGGCAGCAACAGCGGGTGGCGGCTGCCCGGGCCCTGTTCGGCAAACCGGATCTGATCATCGCCGACGAACCCACTTCGGCCCTGGATAGCCACAGCCGCGATACCCTGCTGGCATTGCTCTGCGAGCACTGTGAACATGCCGGCAGTGCCTTGCTCATGGTCAGCCACGACAACCAGGTGGCGGACCATTTTCACCGCAGCGTCGCGTTCTCGGCACTGAACGGAGGAGAGCACGATGCTGCCTAACATTGTTCTCGCTTCCCTGCGCACGCGCAAAACCTCTGCCACCTTGATCGTGGTAGCCATCGCCCTGAGCCTGGTGATGATCGTGGGCATTGAACGGCTGCGTCACCAGGTGCGCGCCAATTTTGCCAGCACCGTGTCCGGCATCGATCTGATCGTCAGCGCCCGGGGCGGCCCCATGAATATCCTGTTGTACAGCGTATTCCGGCTCAGTGACCCCACCGCCGGCATCCGCTGGGACACGGTGGAGCATCTGGCCGACCACTCGGACGTGAAGTGGTGGATTCCCATCGCCCTGGGGGATTCCCATCGTGGCTTTCCGGTGGTGGCCACCAACGACAGCTACCTGGCCCATTACCGCTATGGACGGGATCAGACGCTGTCTCTGGCTGACGGGCAATGGTTTGCCGGTGCGGATCAGGTGGTGCTCGGTAGTGCGGTGGCCCAGCGGCTGGGCTATCAGCTCGGTGACGATATGGTGCTGGCCCATGGTGCCAGTGGCCCGGCCATTATCGAGCACGACAACCACCCCTTTACCGTGGTGGGCGTGTTGGCGGCCACCGGCACCCCGGTGGACCAGAGTGTGCACATCTCCCTGGCCGGTATGGCCGCCATTCATAGCGGCGGCCAGTTTCGTTCCGGGCTACCGCCCCGGCCCGGTCAACGGGCCGACACTCCGGATTCGGTCAATGCAGTTATGCTGGGCCTGGAGCGGCGCACCGCCGTGCTCAGCCTGCAGCGGGAATTGTCCCGCTATAAGGCAGAACCGCTCAGCGCCATTATTCCCGGTGTCCAGCTGCAGCGGCTGTGGCGCATGACAGCGGTGGGGGAAAACGCCCTGCGTGCCACTTCCATGGCCGTGTTGCTGGTGGCGCTACTGGTGCTGGTGTCCACCATTCTGGCCGCCCTGGAAGGGCGCCGCCATGAACTGGCGGTGCTGCGCGCCGCCGGTGCCGGGCGGCTTGCCGTCTATGCCGTGATCGTCGGCGAGAGCCTGTACCTGACGGTGATTGGCAGCCTGTTGGGGCTGACGTTGCTGTTTGTGGCACAGTGGGCGCTGGCGCCGCTGGCCCTGGCGGAATGGTCCCTGCGTCTGCCGGACTCCTTCCTGTCCCTGCGCGAATTGCCGACCCTGGCGGCGATACTGCTGGCCGGTTCCCTGGCCGGCCTGATTCCGGCGGAAAAGGCCTTCCGCAACAGCCTGGCCGATGGCCTGACCCCGAGGAACTGATATGCGTAGTCTGATCATCCTTCTTTGTCTGTTGATCAGCTTGCCGGGCTGGGCGGCCCGCGAGCTGGAATGGGACGACCTGGTCCCCGCCGACTACGACGCCAATGTGGTGTACGAGCAACTGTTCAGCAAGATCTATGGCGATAAACCGCCGGAAGACGTGGACGATGGTGATGCCCGTGGCGAGCAGATGATGGATGCCATCGACAAAGCCTGGCGCGAAGCGCCCCTGAAGGCCGAACTGGATAACACCCTGGTGCGTCTGCCCGGCTATGGGGTGCCGCTGGATGGCGACGAGGAATACGTGCGCGAATTCCTGCTGGTGCCGTACTTCGGCGCCTGTATCCACACGCCACCGCCGCCCCGTAACCAGATCATCCTGGTGAAGATGAAAGGGCAGGGCGTGCCCCTGGATCTGGTGTTCGAGGCCCTGTGGCTGGAAGGCACCCTCAAGGTGTCCAGCCAGGACACCGAATACGGCACCGCCGGCTATGTGTTGGAAGGCGAATCCGCCGAGCTGTTCACCGGCTATTAGCACCGTTCTTCCGCCCTGATCTCCCCGTAGGGTGCACTGAGCCTAAGGCGAACTGCACCACCCGGCGCCTGATCGGTGCAGTTCGCCTTAGGCTCAGTGCACCCTACACCAGCTTCTGGCCCTGTCCTGATGCCGGCGGCTGTGCGACAATGCGCGCGCTTCGCGCACTCCGCCGCCGTTGACGCCTGTCAGCCGCGCTTTTCGCTTTTCCAACCGGTACAAAACATTGCTCACAACCGCCAACCTCACCATGCAGTTCGGTGCCAAGCCGCTGTTTGAAAACGTGTCCGTGAAATTCGGCAACGGCAACCGTTACGGCCTGATCGGCGCCAACGGCTGCGGCAAATCCACCCTGATGAAGATTCTCGGGGGCGACCTGGAGCCGTCCGCCGGCAATGTCTCCAAGGACCCGGACGAGCGCATCGGTAAATTGCGTCAGGATCAGTTCGCCTACGAGAAATATTCGGTGGTGGATACCGTGATCATGGGCAACGAAGAGTTGTGGAAGATCAAGGAAGAGCGTGACGGCATCTACGCCAAGGCGGAAATGAGCGAGGAAGACGGCATCCGCGCCGGCGAGCTGGAAGCGGAATTCGCCGAGCTGGACGGCTACACCGCCGAATCCCGCGCCGGGGAATTACTGCTGGGTCTGGATATCCCGGTGGAGCAGCACTTTGGCCCCATGAGCGAAATCGCTCCGGGCTGGAAACTGCGCGTGCTGCTGGCCCAGGCCCTGTTCGCTGACCCGGAAATCATGTTGCTGGACGAGCCCACCAACAACCTGGACATCAATACCATCCGCTGGCTGGAAGACGTGCTCAACCAGCGCCAGTGCACCATGGTCATCATTTCCCACGATCGCCACTTTCTAAACAGTGTCTGCACTCACATGGCAGACCTGGATTACGGCGAGGTGCGCCTCTACCCGGGCAATTATGATGAATACATGACCGCTGCTACCCAGGCCCGCGAGCGCCTGCATTCTGACAACGCCAAGAAGAAACAGCAGATCGCCGAGCTGAAAACCTTTGTCAGCCGCTTCAGCGCCAACGCATCCAAGTCCAAGCAGGCCACCAGCCGTGCCAAGCAGATCGACAAGATCAAGCTGGACGAGGTGAAGCCTTCGAGCCGCCAGAACCCCTACATCATTTTCGAGCAGGACAAGAAGTTGTTCCGCAACGCGCTGGAAGTGAAAGGGCTGGCCAAGACCTTTGACCAGGAACTGTTTTCCGGCCTGGACCTGCGTGTGGAAGTGGGCGAGCGCATTGCCATTATCGGCCCCAACGGGGTGGGGAAATCTACCCTGCTGCGTTGTCTGGTCGGCGACCTGGCGCCCACTGCCGGTGAGGTGAAATGGTCAGAAAACAGCGAACTGGGCTACTACGCCCAGGATCACGCCCATGACTTTGCCGACGACATGGACCTGTTCGCCTGGATGAACCAGTGGGGGCAGGAAAAGGATGATGAGCAGGCGATCCGGGGTACCCTGGGGCGGCTGCTGTTTTCCCAGAAAGACATCAGCAAATCCGTGAAGGTGATCTCCGGGGGAGAGCAAGGGCGCATGCTGTTTGGCAAGATCATGCTGCAACGGCCCAACATCCTGCTGCTCGATGAGCCCACCAACCACATGGACATGGAATCCATCGAGTCGCTGAACCTGGCGCTGGAGAATTATCCGGGCACCCTGCTGTTCGTCAGCCACGACCGGGAGTTCGTATCCTCCCTGGCCACCCGGATTATTGAAATCACTCCCACCGGTATCGTCGACTTCCACGGCAGCTATGACGATTACCTGAAAAGCCAGGGCGTGGGCTGAAAGGTATAAGTAGAGCGAGTAACGAGTTACGAGTAGCGAAAAGCACACACCGAAATGAGTGAGGCAAGATGCCTCTACCTTTGTAGGAGTTTGCCTTTCGCAACTCGTTCCTCGCTAGCAGTTTCCCCGCACCATCGCCCAATGCCGCACCTCCGTCCCCGGCATCAGCGCCTCATGCACCACCTCAAACCCGAAGCGCCGGTACAACGACACATTGTCCGGGTTATGGGTATCCAGATAGGCAGGCAGTCCTTCCCGATCCAGCCGCTCCAGCGTCGGCTGCAACAGCCTTGTGGCCAACCCCCGGCCCTGCTTCTGCGGATCAATCCCCAGCAATAACAGGTAGGCGTGAGGTTTTTGCATCAGCGCGTCATGCACCTTTTGCATGGCATCCCCGGCATCCAGCTGCCGTTTCACCGCCGCCGGTCCCTGGCGCAACATGGGCAGGGCACCAAAGCGCATCATATCCACCACACTACGATGCAATGCCCGGGATGGCAGCCACACGGCTGCCCCGTCCACGGTTCCCGGCGTGGTGCAGATTTCTCCCCGGTGGTGAGCATGGCGAGTCAGGAAGTGGAAGGTATGTTGTGACAGCGCCAGACGGCGCTGGTCATCCGGGAAGAAATAGGAAAACAGTGGATCCTGGTAAAACGCCCGGCTGAGGACCCGGGCGATGGCATTGATCTCTGGGGGGATTGGCATGGCTGGCTTTCGTTGCATTGTTTGATGCCAAGCATAACCGAACTTGTCGCTTCTGTCGGAACCCGGTCATTTCCCCAGCAAGAAAACGACCTCAAGCCGGTAGTGGCATGATGCGCAAGGTATGCACGGCGATCATCACGATCGCGAACCACGAAACCAGATAGGTGGAAGTCCTCAGATAGGGAATCGCAAGGGTGAACACAATGGCATGGGTTACCCGAGCATAGAAGAACACTTGTACCCAGAACGCCACCGTATCAGCCATGGAGGAGGGCATCAGTGCCAATGCCGGTATGATAACCGCCAGTAACGCCGGCAGGGTTTCCACCATATTCAGATGGACTCGCTGTGAGCGTTGTGCCCAGGCGGGAAGCTCGGGAGGGTTGTTGGGATAGCTGTGAAGAAACGCTGGCAGTCCCCAGGTAAACAAGCGGGCGATAATGTAGGGAACCCATAGGGAAATCGTGAGCAGGCCACTCAGGATGAGATAGAAATAAACGCCTTCCATAATGTTTGTCCTCTTTGCTGACTTGCTAAAGGTGTCATCGGTAAAGGGCGCCACATGGGCGCCCGATAACTGTTACAGCGATTCCGCTGCCTTGCTGCGAATCTTCGGCCACTGTTTGCCGGCCTTGGCAATGGTGCCGGCCTTGTCCTTCTGGTAGGCGTTGAAAATTTCTTCGTTCAGAAAGACATAAAGTTTTCCGTCGACCACATCTGCGTAGCGTGGGTCGCCATCAAACTTCTTGCCGACGGAAACCCCGAAGGTGCAGTAGCCACCATTTTGTGGCAGGTAGGCCTGCGGATTTTTCTTGAATGCTTTCAGGTTCTCCTTGGTCTGGAAGTAATAGGCCACGTTGTCATGGACTTCCGTGTACTGGGCGATGCCCGGCTGCCGGTTACCCAGATTCACGAAAGCGACCGGGTCGATGCCATGCAAACCCAGAGGCGCCCCAGCGGCGGTCAGTCCTGAGGTGGTGTTGTATTCGTCCTCAGCCATTGCCGGTTGCAGAGGCAGAGCGAACAGGGCGACCAGGATCAGCGGTGAAAAAGCGGTTTTCAGTTTCATGATAAGGCTCCTTTGAGTGGTTTTTTACGCGGTTTTCAGTGATACAACGGGAAAGTCGATGTCCGTGTTTGCCACGTTGTTCAGGTAGTTGGTGAACGTGTTCAGCACGACATGGGCAACGATTTCCACAATCTCACTGTCATCGAAACCTGCCTCACGTACGGCACCCAGATCGCGGTCGCTGACTTGCCCGCGACGCTCGACAACGGACAGCGCGAAGCGCAATGCCGCATTTTCATGCGGGTCACTGGCTTCCCCGCCAAGGCCATTACTAATGTCGTTTTCAGTGAGGCCGGCTTGCTTGCCCAGCATGGCGTGTGCGCTGGCGCAGTACTGGCAGCCGTTACGGTTTGCCACGGCCAGGGCAATTTGTTCGCACAGCCGGGCGGGAAGCGTTCCTTGCTGAAGATCGCCGGAAAAATCCAGGTAGGCCTGAAGCGCAGACGGCGCGATTGCCAGCGTCGCCATCAGATTGGGAACCATCCCCATTTTGCTTTTTACCGCGGCAAGCAGTGGGGCTGCCTGTTCCGGTGGGTGCGCAATATCAACGGCAGGTATGCGTTGCATGGTGTTGTCCTCGCTTTTACTTTGTTGTTGAAGTCTTCTTGAAAGTAGTGCGCGAGGGAGCCTGGGACAATAAAGCGGCCGTTATTCGGGTGTAGCGGCAAATAGATCGGGACGATAGGCAAAGTGAGTGAAGTTTTTATCTGAAAAGAGGCCGTAGGCATCAACCTGCCTGGCGGCGATATTCGCTGGGTGCAATACCAAACTTTCCGGTAAAAGCACGAGTAAAAGCGGCGGGGGACTGGTAGCCGGATTGGTTAGCGACTTGTTGCACGCTGTGTTGTGAGCTGTCGAGCAGGGGCAAGGCCCGTTGCAGTCGCCATTCTGACAGATAGGCCATGGGGCTCATGGAAAGATAATGGCGGAAGCGGTCTGCGAAGCGGCTGCGTGACATGCCGATTTCTCGTGCCAGCGAGTCCACCGTCCAGTGTGCGGTGCTTTCTGCGTGCATGAGTTGCAGGGCCTTGCCGATGTAACGATCCCGAAAACCTTCCAGCATTTTTGACATTGCCGGTGTTTCGGCAATTCCCAATCTCAATACTTCCACGAAAACCACCTCGGAAAGGCGAGTAATCGCAGCGGTGGAACCGGTACTGTCGGTAAAGACCCGGCGGGTGATCAGTCGAAGTGTCTCATCAAGCCAGGGTTGCGTAGCGCGCATGGCGGAAGACACCAGGATGGAGTCCGGCATGGCTCTTAACAGGGGATGGTCCGCTCCGCGCCGAAAGGTGAAGTGCCCGCAAACCATTTGTGTTGATGCGGTTGGGTCCCCTTGGCCAAGAGTCAGTACGCCTTTGCCATCGTAGTTCACATGGGCAAGCACATCCTCAAGAGGGGGAGCGGAATGAGTCGCGCTGTCGGAAAGAATATGGCGCTTGCCACGGGGGATCATGATCATGTCCCCGCTATTGAGACAAAGTGACCGGCCACATTCCAGCCTCACATGGCATTGCCCCTGGATGACCAGGTGAAAGCGGGCGGCGCCTGGCAGATCCGGCACGGATACACTCCAGGGAGCAGAGAAGTCGGTACGGAAATACAGCGCGCCTTTCAGGTTCAGTGTGTCGAGGATGTCATCCAGGGTATCCATGCCAGAGTGCTCCGCTGCGAGTGGCGATCCACGTGTGCCGGGGATATCACACAGATGGATCGCTCATATTGTGTGCTGCTGTCCAGTTATGGATGCAGTCAGGCTGGCATTGTT
Organism: Alcanivorax sp.; assembly: GCF_051117345.1. Lineage (GTDB taxonomy): Bacteria > Pseudomonadota > Gammaproteobacteria > Pseudomonadales > Alcanivoracaceae > Alcanivorax. The sequence goes on along the minus strand of NZ_JBNPEC010000010.1, from coordinate 13,980 downwards.
GCAAACCGGCTGTCAGGCCGTTTCCAGTGGGTAGCCCGCTTCCCGCCAATCTTCCTTGCCTTCGACATACTCATGAACCTGCGTATAGCCAAGCTGGTGCAGGGTGACCGCCGCCTGGCTGGAGTTGGCGCATGGGCTATTGGCGCAGTAGACAACGATAAAGGCGTTCTTGTCCGGTAACAGACTCGAAGCGGTTTCCCGGACCTTGTCGTGGGGAATGTTGAGCGCCCCGGGTAAGTGGCCATCATCGAAATAACGTTTGGGAAGGGCTTCTATCAGCGTGGTGGGGAGGCCCTGATCCAGTCTTTGTTTGAGGGTGTCACGGGGGATGGTTGAGAGGCTCATGTCTTTCTCCTTTAGTTGCAATTGCAACTAAGTTATCGGCTATTGGTTGCGATTGCAACTATATGGACGTAATCTACTCCCATGAAAAACAAACCCGACAAACATACGATCCTGGCCTGGGCCAGGTTACTGAAGGCCTCTGCCGGCCTGCTGGCGGAGGTGGAAAAGGCATTGAAAAACGCCGGGCTTCCTCCGCTCAACTGGTATGACGTTTTGCTGGAGGTCAGCCGTGCCGGGCCGGAAGGGTTGCGCCAATCCGACATCGCCCGGGAAGTGCTGCTGCCCAAGCACAACCTGTCCCGGCTGATCGACCGCATGGAAGCGCAGGGCGTGGTGGCACGCAGCGGTTGTGGCAGTGACGGGCGAGCCAAGCAGGTGTCGCTCACCGACTCCGGGAATGAGCTGTTGCGAAAAATGTGGCAGGTCTACGGCGCAGAAATCCAGGCACGAATGGGAGAACCTCTCACTGAGGGGCAGCAGCACACCCTGGCCGAGATTGCCGGTGTCTTGCTGGCCCAACAGGAGAAGGGGTAGTGCATCTAGCACAAGCTGAAAGCCGGGATCGCCGATCCTCATTGACACTCGGTCGCCTGGGCGATGTTCCACACGCCGAGTTGATCGCTTTGCACAATGATCCCCGTGTGCTGCGCCATCTTCCGCTGGGCCGTGAAGAGTTTGATGAAGCAACATGCCGGCGGTGGGTGGTTGAGAAGGAAGGCCAGTGGCAGGAACATGGCTATGGCCCCTGGTCGATCCATGTGAAGGGTGGCTTCGCGGGGTGGGGTGGTTTTCAGCATGAGCAGGGAGAGGCGGATCTTGCCCTGGTGCTGGCAGTCGAGTACTGGGGTATTGGCAGTGCTGTGTGCCACAAGATGCTCCACATTGCCTTTGACGACATGGGGCTGACTTCCGTTACCGCCTTGCTGCCGCCCGGCAGGGTCCGGGTAAAGGGGATGCGGCGCCTGGGCTTTCAGCGCGATGGGCAGTTGCATATCGGCGAGATTGCATTCCACCGTTATCGCCGTTGGGCGCCGTGGGTGACCCCGGGTCACAGGAACGGGGAATAGTCCGGCGGTTGCCATTGCCAGGGCAGGGCGGCCGCCACCCGGATGCGCTGCCGGACCGTCAGTTCAATACTGTGGCTCTGGCTGTCCTTGTTCCAGATGACAGCCGCATCTACCGCCAGATAAAGCAGATCTCCATGGTCGAAATCGATAAACAGCAAGCCGGCACGAGGATGCAGTGTCAGGTTGCCGAGCGTGTTGAAAAAATGATTGCCGGCATAGTCGGGGAAACGCAGATGCCGGTTGTCGATCACCTCAACAAAGCCGGGTTTGCCGCCCCGGTGAGAGATGTCCACCCCGGCACGACCGCTCCTGTTGCCAGGGGGAAAAGACGACGCAATGAAAAAGGTATCCGCTTCGGCAATCCATTGCTGGTCCCGGTCATCCAGTGTGCAGGCATGATGTTGTTCCCCGGGTAGCAAGTGGGCGGAGCCGGGCTCGCCTTGTCGGGACTGAATATATTTCGGGCAGTTACCGAAACTCTCGGTGACCCGAATCTCGACGTGATCGTCGTGGCGGGAAAGTATCTGTCCGTTGGCCCGGTTACGTCGCCGGGTCGCAAAATCCAGCCCCAGCAACCCGATCGGTGCGCCTGTTTCCAGAACGATACCGCCTGGATGGGGGCCGGCAATGGCGGTGCTGGTCAGGCACAGGGTGCTTGAGTCCGGCGAGGTAATAAAGCCATCGGGACCGGTGAACAACAGGGCCCAGGGCTGGCCTTCCCCGTCCAGTGTGCCGATCAGCAGCAACCGCAACTGTGAGAAAAACGTGCGGTGCTGCTCTGGCATATAGTCACGGATCACCCGCTGACCGATCGCCGCCATCTTGTCCCTGACGCCCAGGCGTTGTTGCAGTTGCTGCTCTCCCGGGTGAAACGCCGGGGCCGGGTCCGGGGATGTCATGCCTGTTTTTCCTGAGTGTTGAGGCCTACCGGTGAGGCGTCCATGGCGATAAAGCCGGGCAGTGCCTCGATCCGCGACAGCCATTGCCGTGCCCGCGGGTAAGGCGCCAGAGAGATGTTGCCCTCTGGCGCGTGGGCGGTGTAGCTGTACATGGCAATGTCGGCCAGGGTGGGCGTGTTGCCGGTGAGGAAATCCGATTTCGTCAGCTCGGCGTCCATGATCGTGAGCAGGTCATGGGACTGGCGGATGGCCCTGTCGGTATCGATGTCGGCGCCAAACAGGGTGGCCAGCCGTGCGCAGCAAGGGCCCAGATACAGCGGCCCGGCCGCCACGGAAAGCCAGCGCTGGATATGCGCCGCAGCTACCGGCTCCTCTGGCAGCCAGCGACCGTTGTCATAGCGGCTGGCCAGATACACCAGGATGGCATTGGCGTCGGCGAGAATGGTGTCGTTGTCATTAATGACCGGCACCTGCCCGAAGGGGTTCATGGCCAGAAAGTCGGCACTCTTGTGGGCATTGCCGGGCAAATCCACGTACACCGTTTCATGGGGTACATCCAGCAGGGACAGGAACAGGAGCACCCGGTGGCTATGGCCGGAGAGGGGAAACTGGTACAGGCGGATAGGGTGCGATTCGGTGGCGGTCATGATGATGTCTCCAGTTTCGGCATGAGGGAGCCCCCAGTGTTGGAAATTCTGGAAGTGGAATAAATACCCGGTTTTTGATTTCACTAATCCGAAAATCGGAATAATCTGTACCCATGGACCAACTCCGTGCCATGCGCACCTTCGTACAAATCGCTAGTGATGGCAGCCTGACGGCGGCCGCCCGTTCCCTGAACTGCTCGCTGCCGGCGGTGGTGCGCCTGCTGGCGGACCTGGAATCCCATCTGGGGGTCCGCCTGCTTAATCGCACCACCCGCCGGTTGTCATTGACGGCGGAAGGGCAGCACTACCTGGAACAGACTCGTACCATCCTGTCTGCCATTGATGAATCGGAGGCCGTCCTTCGTGCCGGGCAGATAGAGCCGGGAGGCACCCTGAGAATTACCGCGCCGGTGCAGTTCGGTCAGCGCTTTGTTGCGCCGGCAGTAACCGGGTTTGTACGCCGCTACCCGGCGGTGAAATGCCAGCTGGAACTCAATGATCGTAATGTGGACCTGTTGCAGGAGGGGCTGGATGTGGGGGTGCGTATCGGCCCTCTGCCGGACTCGACGCTGGTGGCTCGTCAGGTCGGTCATGTGCGGCGCATGGTGGTGGCGGCTCCAGTCTATCTGAAGCACCAGGGCGTGCCGTTCCACCCCCGGGACTTGCAACAGGGAAAGGCGGTGCTGGCGCACCGGGCCATGCGATCCTGGCGCTTTCGGGAAAAGGGCAAAACGTTCACCGTCCCGGTTGATGGGAATCTGGAATTCAACCAGATTGCTCCGGCCATTGAAGCCTGCGTCGCCGGCATGGGGTTTGGCATGTTTTTGTCCTATCAGGTGCTCGAGGAATTGAGCAGCGGCACCCTTGTACGGGTGCTGGACGATTTTGAATTGCCGGTCCGTCCGGTGAATGTGATCTACCCCCATGCGGGTCTGTTGCCTGCCCGTACCCGCCTGTTTGTCGACTGGCTGTGCCATGCACTGGACGGTGTGACATCAATGCCGGGGTAAGGGCATGAACAGGTGCCGGTTGGTGGCCGCAGTAAACCCCAGGGTTTCATAGAAGCGGCGAGCCCTGTTGTTATCAGGAGTGATCTCCACCTTTAATCCTATGGCGGATTCGCCCATCTGCTTAAGCAGATGCTGCAGAAAAGCCGTGCCAATACCGAGGTTATGCTTGTGCGGTGTGATGTATATTTCATCCAGAAGGTGGATATCGCCACTGAATTCATTGCTCCAGCAATGAATCACAATGGCATAGCCCACCACCTCATCGTCCATATCAAAAATCATGATACGTCCCTTCTCCGGCGCTCGACTTAACGCCGTCACGGTGTGCGTTACCTTTGTTGCATTCATGGCTTCCCCCGGCGGGTCTTCACGGTAAAGCGCCATAACCATGGTGACCAACGCCTGGAAATCTCCAGGCCGGTAAAGGCGAAAATACGGTTTATCTGTCATCGTGGCCTCTGTTGTCTGTTCTGTCTGTAAAGATGCTGCAGGGACAAAGGTGTTTCAGTGACAGTCAGCCTTCCCGCTGAAACAAACAGCACAGCAAGGCATCAACAGGAAAAACGTTGGTGGATGGAATAAAACAATGAGGCCGTGGATTTTTCTTTTATTGATGGCGATGGTGAATACAGGGGCTGCCGGTGGTGTCCCGCAATGGCTTGCCGGCAAGCCGGATATTGAAAAAAGAAAAGAGTGGTGTGCCTGGTACCAATGGCTGTTTACGGAAGCCGACAGGCAGACGGGGCTGCCTGTCAGTGAGGACCAGCTGGCCCGCAAACGCCTTGTCAATCTGGCGAACAGGCTGGCGGCGCACCATCAGGCATCTCCACAGCCCGAGTATCAAGTGGAGATCCGCTATCTGTGGCTGGGAGAGCCTGGTCCGGCGCATTTCAACCTGCAGATCGATGCAGCCTCCTTGCAGCAGCTTCTGGAAGAACGGGGCTGCGCCCGCTGAATCTGGTAACGCCGTTGACAGCAAGTGTGCACAACTTGGCGGAAGAAGGATGATCCCATCGTTGTCATGGCGTCTTCAGGTTCTGTTACATTTTACATACTGGTGAGAATGTCGGACTTCCGATAGGCTCGGGACTACTTGAATAAAAAAAACACCAGAATAATAACTCCCCGGGAGAGAGGGACCATGGATATACTCCAGCTGCTGGTCGGCGGGATTGCCAATGGCTGTATTTACGGGCTGTTGGCACTGGGTTTTGTATTGATCTACAAGGCATCCGAAGCGGTCAACTTCGCCCAGGGCGACATGATGATGCTGGGGGCCTTTCTCGGCGTTACCTTCATCAACACCAGCTACGCGGATCTGCCTTTTCTGGTCGGCATTACGCTGGCGGCGTTGATCCTGGGCCTGTTCGGCTACCTCCTCGATCGTTTCGTGTTGCGCGCCATCTTCGGTCAGCCGCAATTTGCCATGGTCATTCTTACCATCGCGCTGGGCTTTCTGATCCGTTTCGTGGCCGGGGTAATCTGGGGCCATGATCCCACCTCCCTGGAAACCCCCTTTATCGGCCTGGTCTGGACGGTGGGGGAACTGATGATTCCGGTGGTGGATGCGGTGATCATCATTACCACCGTGGCGCTTACCGCCATTCTCTATTTCTTCTTTTCCCGCACCCGTCTTGGCGTGGCTATGCAGGCCAGCAGCCAGAACCAGATGGCGGCTTACTATATGGGCATCCCGGTAAAGCGCATCAATGCCATTGTCTGGGCCCTGTCCGGGGTGGTGGCGGCCATTGCCGGGGTCATGTTTGCCGCCAAGGGGGCGGTGGAGCCTTCTGTGGGGCTGCTGTTCGGTATCAAGGCGTTTGCCGCAGCGGTCATCGGCGGGTTGGGTTCCTTGCCCGGGGCGCTGCTGGGCGGCCTGCTGGTGGGCATCGTGGAGCCGTTCGCTGGCCGCTATCTGCCTTCCGGCGTCGGCCAGATTGCCCCCTATGTGTTGATGTTGCTGGTGCTGATCCTGCGCCCCGGCGGCCTGTTCGCGCAGATCAGCCAGAAGAAGGTGTAGGCCATGAGCAACCGATTCAAAAGCCGTTACGACGACGATATCAATCTGTTTGAAGGGCGCTGGCACCTGATCCAGTACGCCATCCTCATGGCGCTGCTGCTGGCCGCGCCCTGGCTGCTGGGCACCTACTATCTGGGCGAGCTGACGGCCGTGCTGGTGTGGTCCCTGGCGGGGTTGGGGTTGATGCTGATCAGCGGCCACACCGGCCAGGTCAGCCTGGGGCATGCGGCCTTTATGGCCATTGGTGCCTTTACCAACCTGGCGCTGATGTTGCGCGGCTGGCATTTCATTCCCGCCCTGCTGGCCAGCGCGGTCACCTCCGGGGTTATCGGCGCCATCATTTCCCGGCCGATCCTGCGCATGAGCGGCATCTATCTGGCCATCGCCACCCTGGCGCTGAGTATTATTATCGAGGACGTGGCGATTATCGCCGAGCCGATTACCGGTGGGGTGGCCGGGGTGTTTGCGCCACCGATCACCATGCTCGGCATGGAGATCGATCGTTATGCTACCCCGGAAGCCTTCTACTATCTGTGCCTGGCAGTGCTGGTGCTGGTCACCCTGGGTTACCTGAACCTGCTGCGCAGCGCCTCCGGCCGTTCCTTCCTGGCCGTGCGTGACAGTGAAGTGTCCGCCCGGGCCCTGGGGGTCAATGTAGCCCGTGCCAAGACGTTGTCCTTCAGCCTGTCTTGCGCCATCACCGGTCTTGCCGGGGCGCTCTATGCTCACCTGGCCCAGGCGGTGAATTACGAAAGTTTCCTGGTGCTGATCTCTATTACCCTGCTGCTGCAGGTGGTCATCGGCGGGCTGGGCTCCGTGCACGGGGCTTTCTTCGGCGCCATTGTGGTGGTGTTGCTGCCACAGCTTATCGCCATCGCCCGGGACTTTCTTGATAACGCCGCGGGCATCAAGATCGCCGCCTACCCGGGCATGGATACCGCCCTGTTTGCCCTGCTGATTCTGCTTATGGTGATTTACGAACCACGCGGGCTCTATGGCGTCTGGTTCAAGGTGCGTACCTGGATTCAGCTGTTCCCGTTGTATCGCAAGGGCATGTTCCGCCGCACCCGCACCTACCTGAAAACGGAGCGCCAACGATGAGTCTGTTACAGGTAAAGGATCTCTCCATTTCCTTCGGCGGCGTGAAAGCGGTGGACGGTGTCAGCTTCACCGTGGAGCCCGGCGAAGTGTTCACCCTGGTTGGCCCCAACGGGGCAGGGAAATCCACCATCTTCAACCTGATCAGCCGTCTCTATGAACCGAGCGGCGGTCAGATCGTGTTTGATGGCCAGGACATTACCGGCCTGCCGGCGCACAAGGTAGCCGGCCTTGGCATCGCCCGCACCTTCCAGAATATTGAGCTTTTTGATCACTCCTCGGTATTGCAGAACCTGTTGATCGGTCGCCATTGCCGCCGCAATACCCGCTGGTTTGAAGAGCTGCTGTTCTTGCCGAAGGTGCGACGCAGTGAACGGGAGCACCGTCTGCTGGTGGAAGAGGTGATCGACTTCCTGGATCTGGCCGCCTACCGGGACAAGCTGATCGCCGGGCTGCCCTATGGGGTGCGTAAGGTGGTGGAAATCGCCCGTGCCCTGTCCAGCGGACCAAAGCTGATTCTGCTGGATGAGCCGGCCTCCGGCCTGAGTGTGGAAGAAACCCAGAATATGGCCTGGTGGATCGAGGACATGCAGAAAGACCTGGGCCTGACGGTATTGATGGTGGAGCACGACATGAGCCTGGTATCGCGGGTATCCAACCGGGTGCTGGCGGTGTCGGAAGGCCGGCCGCTGGCCATGGGCACGGCCGCCGAGGTACAGGCGGACCCCAAGGTGATCGAAGCCTATCTGGGCACGGAGGCAACCTCATGAGTGCAGTGCAGAAAGAGACCATGAATGATGCCCAGCCGCTGCTGCAGGTGAAAAACCTGGAAGCCTTCTACGGTCCGGTGATGGCCCTGCGCGGGGTATCCATCGATGTGTTCGAGGGCAAGGTGGTTGCCATCCTTGGCGCCAATGGTGCCGGCAAGACCACCCTGATGAAAACCATTTCCGGCGCCCTGGCGCCACGCAAGGGCAGCATTACCCTGGCCGGTGAAGCGATCCAGGGGCGCGAACCGGATGCCCTGGTGCGTCAGGGCATCGCCCACGTGCCGGAAGGTCGGGAAGTGTTCCCGTTTTTGACCGTGGAAGAAAACCTGGCCATGGGTGCCTACATTCGCCGCGACAAGGCGGGCATTCGCCAGGACATGGAAATGGTCTATGACTATTTCCCGATTCTGCTGGAGCGCCGCAACCAGCCTGCTGGCACCCTGTCTGGCGGCCAGCAACAGATGCTGGCCATCGGTCGTGGGCTCATGTCACGACCCTCACTGATGTTGCTGGACGAGCCGTCCCTGGGGCTGTCGCCGCTGCTGGTGCAGGAGATCTTTGCCATTATCCGTCGGCTCAACAAGGAGCAGGGCGTGACCCTGTTGCTGGTGGAGCAGAATGCCCAGGTGGCGTTGAACACGGCGGATCATGGCTATGTGCTGGAAACCGGCCGTATCGTTATGGATGGCAGTGCCGCAGACCTGCTTGCCAGCGACGACATTCGCGAATTCTATCTGGGCCAGTCGGCGGGGGATGACCGACCGGAAAAACGCTGGAAACGAAAGAAGACCTGGCGCTGATGATGACAACAAACAATAACGCACCGACCCTTCTCCACGGTTGCGACACCGTGGTCAAACTGTGGCGCCAGCAATGCCTGGAACGGGGAGCGCGCATTGCGCACCGTGAAAAGGACCTGGGCATCTGGCAGAGCTACAGCTGGCAGGACTATTACGAAAAAGCCCGCGCCATCGGCGTGGCGCTGCTGTCCCTGGGCCTGGAGCGGGGACAGCCGGTATCCATTCTCAGTGAAGACAACAAGGAATGGCTCTACTGCGATCTGGGTATCGCCGGTGCCGGCGGCATCAGCAACGGCGTCTACACCACCGACAGCGCCGAGCAGCTGGCCTACCTGGTCAACGACAGCGGTTCCGCCTTCCTGTTTGTGGAAAACGACGAGCAACTGGACAAGTACCTGACCGTGCGCGACCAGGTGCCCACCCTGAAAAAAGTGATCGTGTTCGATCGCAAGGGGCTGCGGGATTTTGATGATCCCATGGTCATGTTCCTGGATGAGCTGTACGCCTTGGGCGAACAGATCCCCGACGCAGAAGCCCAGTTCAGCGCCAGCATTGCGCACAGTCAGCCCGATGACATCCGCATGTTGATCTACACCTCCGGCACCACCGGGGCCCCCAAGGGCGCCATGATCAGCCACCGCAATGTGTTGTTCCAGCTGGCTGCCGGTGAGCAGGTGCTGGAGGCCCACGAGGGCGACGACCAGCTCTGCTTCCTGCCCCTGTGTCATATCCTGGAGCGGTTGGTGTCAGTGGAAGTGCCCATCTTCAAGGGGTGTACCGTCAACTTTGCGGAAAGCCCGGAAACCGTGTTCGAGAACCTGCGCGAAGTGTCGCCCAATACCTTTGCCGCCGTGCCGCGCCTGTGGGAAAAGATCTACAGCTCCATGATGACCCTGCGTGACGAAGCCACCGGTTTCGGCCGCTGGTGTTTCGACCGGGCGCTTGCTGCCGGGGATAGCTGGCACTGTGAGCGCAAACGCTCACCGCTTTCCTGGCTGCATTACCAATTCTGGAATCTGCTGGTGCTGCGCAATGTGCGCGACCTGATCGGCATGGCGCGTCTGCGTCGGGGTACCACCGGTGCCGCGCCGATCTCTCCGGATCTGATTCGTTGGTTTCAGGCCCTGGGCGTGCCGCTCTATGAAGGTTACGGCATGACCGAAACCACCGGCGTGGTATCGCTCAACAGCAAGGAACGGGCAAAGATCGGCTCCGTGGGCGAGCCGCTACCCGATACCCTGGTTCGCATTGCCGACAACGGGGAAGTGCTGGTGCATGGCGACCATGTGTTCGCCGGTTACTGGCGCAAGCCGGAAAAGACCGCCGAGGACATCCGCGACGGCTGGCTGCACACCGGTGATGTGGGGCGCCTGGAAGACGGCATGCTAACCATTACCGGCCGTTTGAAAGACATTATCATCACTGCCGGTGGCAAGAATATCACTCCGGCGGAAATCGAAAGCCGGATGAAGTTCTCCCCGTATATTTCCGATGCAGTGGTGATCGGAGATCAGCGCAAGTATCTCACCTGCCTGATAATGATCGATCAGGAAAACGTGGAGAAATATGCCCAAGACCGTCAGGTACCGTTTTCCAACTTCGCCTCCCTGTGTCGCGCCAAGGAGGTGCTGGATCTGATCGACAGCATCATTACCGATGTGAACAAACAGTTCGCCCAGGTGGAACAGATCAAGTATTTCCGCCTGATCGATGTGCTGCTCACCGCCGAAGATGAGGAGCTGACTGCCACCATGAAGCTGAAACGTTCCTTCGTGGAGAAAAAACACAAGCACCTGATTGATTCCATGTACTGAATGAATTCGAGAGGAGAGTGCATCATGAAGAAGCTTTGCCTGGCGGCTCTTGCCGCAGCCACCCTGATCGGGTGCAGTGATAACAAGGAAGAAGAGAGCGCCGCCGCCGAGTCGGTGCGTGGTGTCAGTGATACCGAAATCAAACTGGGCGGCATGCACGATCTGTCCGGGGTTTTTGCGGCGTTTTCCTCACCGGCGGTGCAGGTGGCCAACGACATGTTTGCCGAGGTGAATGCCGAAGGCGGTATTCATGGCCGCGAGATCCGCTACATCGTTGAGGACCATGCTTATCAGGTGCCCAAGGCCACCCAGGCCACCAACAAGCTGATCAGCCGTGATGAAGTATTCGCCATGGTGATGAGCCTGGGCACGCCCCATAACCTGGCGGCCTTCCCTCTGATGGACCGTAATAACGTGCCCAGCATTCTTCCCCTGGCCCTGTCCCGGCAGATGGAAGAAGAGGGCGACTTTTCCCATCGTTTCGTTTTCGGCCCCAGCTACCATGAAGGGGTACTGAAAGGCGTCAACTGGATGACCGATGAGTACGGCATCGAGAAAATCTGTGTGATGTACATTCCCTCGGATTTCGGCGAGGAAGTGAACCAGGCCATCACCGATGCTGCCGCCGGCAAAGATACCCTGACCCTGGCGGAAAGCACTTCACACCGCCCGGACGAAAGTGATTTCACCGGTACCCTGGCGCGCCTGAAGGATGCCGGTTGTCAGTTGGTGGCCGTGGCCTTGCCGGTGCGGCCGATCATTTCCGTGGTGGCCACCGCCAAGGAAATGGGCTGGGATGACGTGAAGTTCGTGGTCTCCCAGGCTGGCTTCCATTCCGCGGTAGCGGCGGCGCCGGGTGGTGTCACCGAAGGGCTCTACGGCGTCTCCCCCTGGCAGGATATTGTTAGTCGCATGAAGGATGTGCCGGAAGCGAAACAATGGGCGGATGAGTACCAGGAGCAGTATGGCTCGGTACCCAGCGGTGGCGCAGTGCTGGGCCGTGTCGGTGCCATGGTGACCATAGAGGCACTGCGCAAGGCCGGGCCGGATCTGACCACCGACTCTTTCCTGGCGGCCATGGAGTCCCTGGACTTCAGCGACCCGGTCACCGGGGTGGACATCAAGATGAGCCCCACCAACCACCGTGCCGGTAATGACATGATTCTCTCCAAAGTCACCGACGGTGTCTGGGAGCCTGTGGTTACCCTGGAAGACTGAAAGCGTACTTTCCTGTTGGCGCTTTGTGAGCAAAGCGAAAGGTTTGGATGCCAATCCCGACCTTTCGCCATGCGAGCTTGGCGCCAACGGGCCCTACCAATCCCCCCTGTCGTATCAGGTATACTCGCGCCTCCTGGATTATTCGGTGATTGTCCATGCAGGCCTCTTCAACTTCCGTATCCCTCGATGGCTGGCGACAGCGCCTGGCCACCTGGCTCAATACCCCGTTGTTCGGTAACACCATTACCGCTCTGATCCTGCTCAATGCGATTATTCTCGGTGTGGAAACCTCCGCTGTGGCACAGGAGCGGGCAGGGCAGTGGTTGAACCTGCTCAACCAGATGGTGCTGGCGGTTTTCGTGCTGGAAATTGTGCTCAAGCTGGTCGCCTTCGGGCCGCGCTTTTTCCGTTCCGGCTGGAACGTGTTTGATTTTCTGATTGTCGCCATCTCCCTGGCGCCGGCGTCCGGCCCCCTGGCGATTCTGCGGAGCCTGCGTATCTTGCGGGTGCTGCGGCTGCTGTCATCGGTGAAACGGCTGCGCATGCTGGTGGAGTCCCTGATGCAGGCGTTACCCGGCATCGGCTGGACCGCAGCGCTGTTGCTGATGATGTTCTACATCTTTGCGGTAATGGGTACCGAGCTGTTTGGTGAGGCATTCCCGCAGTGGTTCGGCACCCTTGGGGCGAGCATTTACAGTTTGTTCCAGATCATGACTCTGGAAAGCTGGTCCATGGGCATTGCCCGGCCGGTAATGGCCGTCTATCCCATGGCCTGGATCTTCTTCGTGCCGTTCATTCTGATTTCCAGCTTCATGGTGTTGAACCTGTTCATCGCCATCATCGTCAGTGCCACCCAGGAAGTGCATGAAAGCGAACTGCGCGCCGAGCGGGACGCCAACAACCAGATCGCCCACGACGAGCGCCAGGAAATGCTCGACCTGATGCGCACCATGCACGCCAAGATTGCCTCACTGGAAACGACGTTGCAGAAAAAGTCGGATCAGTAATGCAGGAAAAGCGAAAGGCCCGGAAAAAATCCGGGCCTTCTTTTGGGGGTAGGGTGGATTAGCCGAAGGCGTAATCCACCATGTCGTTTGGCAGGGTTGGGTGACCGCAAGGAAGGTGGATTACCCCTGAGGCTAATCCACCCTACGCATCGATTGCCTCTTTCCTAGACGGTTTCCACCAGCACGATCTCGCTGTCTGCTTCTGCCAGTACCGTCAGGCGGGCTTCGTCACTGATGGCCAGGCCGTCGCCGGTTTCAGCCAGCACCCCATTCACCCGCACCCGTCCCTTGGCAGGCACCAGGTAGACCTTGCGCGCCGGGTCGAGGACATACTCGATGTCCTGACCCTGGCTCAGAGTTGCCGCCACCACCCGCGCATCCGCCTGGATCGCCAGGGCGTCCCCATCGTCCGGGTAACCGCTGGCCAGCACTTCAAAGTGCCCGTCGCGAGAAGCCTTCGGGAACGGCTTGCTGCCCCAGGTGGGCGGCAGCCCGGTGGCGTTCGGAATGATCCAGATCTGGAAGATCTGTGTCTCCGTGTCCTCGCGGTTGTACTCGCTGTGGGTGATCCCGGTGCCGGCGGACATTACCTGCACATCGCCGGCTTCGGTGCGACCACTGTTCCCCAGGCTGTCCTGGTGGGTAATCGCTCCCTTGCGCACATAGGTGATGATTTCCATCTCCCGGTGGGAATGTGGCGCAAAGCCGGTGTGCGGCGCGATGGTGTCATCGTTCCACACCCGCAAATCCCCCCAGTGCACCCTTGCCGGATCATGGTAGTTGGCGAAGGAGAAGTGATGTCGGGTATCCAGCCAGCCGTGTTGGGCATGGCCTAACTCGTTACGTGTGCGCAGCTCGATCATGGTGTTCTCCTCGGGGCAGGCCTCAGTGTCTGCCCGTTGATGAGGTGACTATATGATCTGTATCAGCGATAAGAAATGGCACTTTTTTGCGTGTTTGCATCAGTTTAATTGATTTGTGGTCGGCCTCGCAGATGGCGATCCGGATCAACGTCAGAGTGGACATCGTCCTGTCGAATAATGGCTGCCCGGTTCGATAAGACAACGAGCCCTCCATGAAAGGAGGCAGCACACTCAACAAGGAGAATCATCATGCCCGGCAATACTGTCCGCCTTCACCGCGTCCTGCGCGCTACCCCCGACCGCGTCTATCGCGCCTTTCTCGATGCCGACGCCATGGTCAAATGGCTGCCGCCCCATGGCTTTACCGGCAAGATCCATGAAATGGATGCCCGCGAAGGGGGTGGTTACCGCATGTCCTTCAC
>NZ_JBNPEC010000041.1:0-40243 GCF_051117345.1 Alcanivorax sp. | reverse complement strand
ATGGACGGCGACGCAGGCCAGTTCGCCGGTCTTGTCCTCCGGGAACGGGTACAAGGCCGCGCAGGCGATGACCATGCCGTCGCGCTCGATGATGGCGAAGCGCTGAATTTCGTTTTCCAGCAGTTCCCGTGAGCGGCGCACCAGGGTGCCGTCTGCTTCCAGGGGTTCGATCAGTTCCAGAATGCCACCCACGTCGTCGATGCGGGCGCCACGCAGGGTCTCGTAGGTTTCCCGGGTGACCAGGGTGCCGCAGCCGTCACGGGTGAACAGTTCCTTGAGCAGGGCGCCGTCGTCGTTGGCGTCGATCAGGTGCGCCCGGCCAACGCCATTGCTGGCAGCGTGGCAGGCGGCTGTGAGCTGTCGATCGACGCCGTTGTCTTCGTACTGGCCACCAGCAAGCAGTTTGCCTGCCTGCTGAGGGCTGAGTTCGCGGACCAGGTTGCCTTCCGGGTCGGCCAGGCGCAGGTCATCGCCCATCAGGATGAGCTTGTCGGCGCCCAGAGCAATGGCGGCGGTGGAGGCCACTTCCTCCGCGTTCACGTTGAACAGTTCACCGGTGGGCGAGCAGCCCAGCGGTGACAGCAGCACCACATTGCCATTGCTCAGTTGCTGGCGGATGGCGTCCACTTCGATGCGCCGCACTTCGCCGGTGTGCTGGTAGTCGAACCCATTGCGTACCCCTACCGGTTTGGCGACCACGAAGTTGCCGCTGATCAGCCGGATGCCGGCGTTATACATGGGGGAGTTGGCCAGCCCCATGGAGAACAACCCTTCCAGTTTCAGGCGCAGGGCGCCGACGGCGGCCATGACTCCATCGAGGGCGGCGCTGTCTGTAATGCGCATGTGCTGCTCGAAGGTGGATTCGATGCCGGCTTCTGCCAGCCGCGCGCTGATCTGCGGGCGAGCGCCGTGGACCAGGACCAGCTTGATTCCCAGGCTGTTAAGCAACGCCAGGTCGTGGATCAGGGTGGGCAGGCGCGGGCCGTCCAGCAGTTCGCCGGAAAGCATGACCACAAAGGTGCGCCCCCGATGGGCGTTAATGTACGGGGACGAATTGCGGAACCAGTGGACCTGATTGTCGGGGGTGGTGCTGGGCACGGCGTGTCTCGGTGGTTGGTGGCTGACAGGCCAGTATAGCCAGCGGATCACGCTTGATGCCAGATGCTGAGCGCTCAACAGAAACAAAAACGCCGCCCCGGAGGACGGCGTTAGCATCTTGCATCAGGCGTCCTGCGTCTGGCTTCAATTACGCCCCGAACAGGCCCTTGAAGAAGTAGAAGAACAGAATGGACAGCAGGGCCCCGGCCGGCAGGGTCACCACCCAAGAGGTAAAGATGGTGCTGACCACCCGCAGGTTGAGGGAGCCGATACCGCGTGCCATGCCTACGCCAAGGATTGCGCCCACCAGGGTGTGCGTGGTGGAGATGGGCAGGCCGGTGCCGGACGCCAGGATCACGGTGCCGGCGGCACCCAACTCGGCGGCGAAGCCGCGGCTGGGGGTGAGCTCGGTGATGTTCTTGCCCACCGTGGCCATCACCCGGGCACCGAGAATGGCCAGGCCGAAGACGATGCCCATGGCGCCGACCAGCAGAATCCAGCCAGGCATGGCGGCTTCTCCGCCGATCACCCCTTCGTTGACGATGACGCTGTTGATGGCGGCCAGCGGCCCCACCGCGTTGGCCACATCATTGGAGCCATGGGCGAAGGCCATGGCACAGGCGGTGAAGATCATCAGTACGGCAAAGATGCGCTCCACGGAGTGAAAGCGGAAATCCTTGTCGGCTTCCGGGTTGGGCTGGATACGGCTGAGAATGCCGGCGCCGATCAGGGCGACCACCAGGCCACCAACGGCGGACCAGCCAAGACTGGCGCCATAGCTGATTTCCAGGCCGATATGCTTGAGACCTTTCAGCAGGGTGACGGCGCTAATCGCGAAGCCCACCAGGAACATATAGAAAGGCACCACGCGTTTGGCGCGCTGGAAGGGGTCGTCCTGGTTGAGTACCAGTTTCTGCACGCTCTTGATCAGGGCAAAGGAAATAAAGCCTGCCAGCAAGGGCGAGGTCACCCAACTGGCGACGATGTTGCCCACCTTGCCCCAGTTGACCGCATCCATGCCCACGCCCACGGCCGCAAAGCCGACAATGGCGCCGACAATGGAGTGGGTGGTGGAAACCGGCCAGCCGAACCAGGAGGCCACAATTAGCCAGATGCCGGCGGCCAGCAGGGCGGACATCATCCCGTACACCAGATAGTGGGGGGACTCGGTAAAGACGCCGGCATCGACAATGCCCTTGCGCACGGTGGCAGTGACTTCGCCACCGGCCAGATAGGCGCCGCAGAATTCAAAAACGATGGCGATCATCACCGCCTGTTTCACCGTCAGGGCGCCGGAGCCCACCGAGGTGCCCATGGCGTTGGCTACGTCGTTGGCGCCCACGCCCCAGGCCATCAGAAAGCCGAAAGCGCCAGCCAGCAACAGCATCAGGTAGCTGTGTTCAATCATCCACTCCATACGATAGCTCCTAGCGTGCGACCAACATCTGCAGGCGGCCGCCCACTTTCTGGGCGCGATCGGCGAGATCGCCTACCCATTCGATGATCTTGTAGAGAAAAATGACATCCACCGGGGGCAGTTCGCTTTCCAGCTTGAACAGGGTGGAGCGGATGGTGATCTGCTGCTCGTCGTTGTTGCGCTCCAGACGGTCGAGCTCTTCGATGAGCTCTTCCACGATCTGGATTTCACGGCCGCTGAAGCCGGTTTCGATCAGCTCATCGAGTTCGTTGATGGCTTTCTGGGCCTGAGCAGAGGTATCGATGGCGCCCTGCACATAGTCGCGCATCACATCAGCCAGCACCGGCGGGATGCTCATCTGCCGGCCCAGCATCAGCCCGGAGATGTCCTTGGCCTTGTTGGCCACCTTGTCCTGCACACTGATCAGATCGAGCAGATCGGTGCGCGGCATGGGCAGAAACAGGCTTTTGGGCAGGTTCAGGCGGAACTCTTTTTTCAGTTCGTCAGCCTGGTTTTCCAGTTCGGCGATACGCTTGCGAGCAGCGCGGGCCTTGTCCCAGTCGCCGTCGGTAACGGCGGCGAAGAAGTCCGCCAGGGTGCGGGCACAATCGTGAACGGTGTCGTAGTGTTGCTGCAGGGGCTTGATGGGGGAGCGGCCAAAGAGGCCGGCAATGGAGCTTCCAAAGGACATAGGCGCCTCGGATCCAGAGTCAGAGTAGAAATCAGTGTCCCACTTTCCCGAACCGTCGCCCATAGGGGGAGGGCTCGGGTTATGGCACGACCGTGCGTCTGTCACACATGTGTCATGAAACTGGTCGCGAGTATAGTCAAAGCCGCCGGGGCTGTCAGGGGTTCAATGATAGGGTTACAGTAACAGGGAGTCTCTGAGTCACTCCTTGCATGCTCAGGCTTTCTGGCTGGCTCACAATCTAGGCGCACTTTTGAAGGCATGCTGGTTGCCTGTCGAATGAGTGTGGGCCAGCCTGAAAGCCCCGCAGGGCGTGGCCTGAAGGGCACATCTGCTGCGCTTTGCCGCCAGGAAAGGGAGCCACCCTGTCCGTCACGACAAAACACAACAGCTGCACCCTTCAGGTCACGCTGAGCATGCAAGGAGTGACTCAGAGGCTCCCCAACAAAATAATGAGGCCGCATGACGGCCCGTCAGTGAATTCGGAGAGTCTTGAGTGAACGCCACCGCCAACCCCGCCAAACTGGATGGTCTGCTGATTGATGTGCGCTGGCTGATGCGTGAGTTGCTGGAAGAGGGGCGTGTCAGTCAGGAGGACTTCAATGTCATTTCCACCACGCCGCGGGAGAAGAAGGAGCTGAATTGGCATTCGATCCAGGTGCTGGCCAAGTATCGGCTTACCGATCGCCGTAATACCCATCAGTTGCTGGATGTGGAATTTCTGACTCGCTGGCTGGGGGCGACGGCAGGTATTCGGGTCTGCCATATTGATCCACTCAAGGTGCATGTAGACCAGGTCACCAACGTGATGAGCTATGCCTTTGCCGAACGCCACGGCATCGTGGCCGTGGAGGTGCAGCGGGACAAGGTAGTGGTGGCCTGCGATCAGCCCTTTGTGCGTGACTGGCAGGCCCATCTCAAGCAGGTGCTGCGCGACCGGGAGCTGGAGGTGGTGCTGGCCAACCCGGAGCAGCTGCGTCGCTACCGCGTTGAGTTCTACAACCTGAGCCGTTCCATCGCCGGCGCCTCTGGCAACACGGGCCAGGAAATGTCCGGCATTACCAACTTCGAGCAGTTGCTGGAAGTGGGTAAGGGGCACCACGATGCGGACGACCAGCACATCGTCAATATCGTGGACTGGATTCTGCAGTATGCGTTTTCCCAGCGGGCCAGTGATATTCACCTGGAGCCGCGCCGGGAGACCGGCAAGATGCGTTTCCGTATCGATGGCGTCCTGCACGATGTTTATGAACTGCCAGCGGCGATCATGGCGGCGGTGACCAGCCGGCTGAAAATTCTCAGTCGTCTGAATGTGGCGGAAAAGCGCAAGCCCCAGGATGGCCGTCTGAAGACCAAGTCGCCGGAGGGCGATGAGATCGAGCTGCGTATCTCTACGCTGCCCACCGCTTTCGGGGAAAAGATGGTAATGCGGGTGTTTGACCCGGATGTACTGGTGCGCAGCTTCGAGCAGATGGGTTTCACCTCAGAGGACTATCAGTCCTGGCAACAGATGACCTCGCACCCCCACGGGATCATCTTCGTCACCGGGCCCACCGGTTCGGGCAAGACCACCACTCTGTATTCCACCCTCAAGCAGCTGGCCACCAGTGAGGTGAACGTCTGCACCATTGAGGACCCCATCGAAATGGTGGAGCCCAGCTTCAACCAGATGCAGGTGCAGGCCAATATCGACGTGAGTTTCGCTCAGGGGGTCAAGGCCATGCTGCGCCAGGACCCGGATATCATCATGATCGGTGAGATCCGCGATCTGGCCACGGCGGACATGGCGATTCAGGCGGCGCTGACCGGCCACCTGGTGTTGTCCACGTTGCATACCAACGATGCGCCGTCCTCCATCACCCGGCTGGTGGATCTGGGGGTGCCGCCCTACATGATCAGCGCCACGGTGCTCGGGGTCATGGCCCAGCGACTTATCCGCACCCTCTGTCCTCACTGCAAGGAAGCCACGGAGACCGATGTGCAGGCCTGGGAGGAGCTGGTGCGCCCCTTCAAGATGAAGCCGCCGGAAGCCATCTATCGGCCGGTGGGCTGCCTGGAATGTCGGGATACCGGCTACCTGGGCCGCATGGGGGTCTATGAAACCATGCCTCTGAACACCACCCTGAAACAGCAGATTTCCCGGGGCGCCGAACTGGAGACCCTCACTCGTCAGTCCCTCAAGAATGGCATGAAGCCTCTGCGCATCAGCGGTGCCATGAAAGTGGCCAAGGGGCTGACCACCATTGAGGAGGTAATGCGGGTGACGCCATCCCAGGATATTTTGCTGGGGTGAATTAGTTACAAGCTGCAAGCCTCAAGCTACAACGCGGAAGAGATTTCTGCCAAGCCTGACCGCCTGCGCCGCGCATGAACCGGTAGCTGTGGCGCTTTCCTGCACCTGCATCCGGTTCCTGCAGGGGCTACCCCCAGTGCCATCAGCGCGGAGCGCAAGGGTAACGGCGGGCCGCCACGCTTTCCCCGTGTTGCAGCTTGGAGCTTGTAGCTTGCAGCCCGCCGTATAACAATAGCCGCCCATGAAAGAACCCCAATATCACGCTCTGCCGGATGAACTGTCGGTGCTGGTCAGCCAGCACTGGCAACACTTTGTGGAATCCGGTCATCGTATCCCCGACGCCCTGCTTGATGACCTGCCCCGTGTGTGGGCGGGCTCCGACTATGTGGCGCAGCAGTTTCAGCGTGATCCGGGCCTGGGCCAGTGGCTTGAGGAGAGTGATCCGAGTGGTGCCCTGGCAGAGGACTCGCTCCGTCGGACCGTGCAGGAGCAATTGGCCGCCTGCCACAACGAGGATGAACTCAAACGCGCCCTGCGCCGCCTGCGTCACCGCCATATGGTGCGCATCATCTGGCGGGATCTGGCCGGGATTGGGGATTATCACAGCACCGTGGCGGACCTGTCGCTGCTGGCAGATACCCTGATTCAGGAGGCGCTGACCGTGTTGCACGGCTGGGCCTGCGAGAAAAGCGGCACCCCCGTGGGGCCGGATGGCAAGCCGGTGCAGCTGGTGGTGCTGGCCATGGGCAAGCTGGGGGCGCGGGAGCTCAACCTGTCCTCGGATATCGACCTGATCTTCGCCTACGAGCATGAAGGCGAGATTGAGGGTGGGCGGCGCAGCCTTAGCCACCACCAGTTTTTTGTGCGTCTGGGCCAGCAGTTGATCAAGGCCCTGGACCAGCCCACCGCCGACGGTTTCGTCTTCCGGGTGGACATGCGCCTGCGCCCCTGGGGCAAGAGCGGCGTACTGGCCATCGGCTTCGATGCCATGGAAGGGTATTACGAGACCCAGGGGCGTGAGTGGGAACGCTATGCGCTGATCAAGATGCGCCCGGTGGGTGGCGATCTGCAGGCGGGCAAACGCCTGATCAAGCGGCTCAACCCCTTCGTTTATCGTCGCTATATTGACTACGGCGCTTTCCATTCCCTGCGTGAGATGAAATCCCTGATCGAGCGGGAAGTGAACCGCAAGGGGATGCAGGCGGATGTGAAGCTGGGCGCCGGCGGCATCCGTGAAGTGGAATTTATTGTTCAGGCGTTCCAGTTGATCCGTGGTGGCCAGCTGCCGGCCTTGCGGGAACCGAATCTGATCAAAGTTCTGCCGCAACTGGTGGAGCTGGAATTGCTGCCCGATGACGTGGCGGATGAGCTGACCGAAGCCTATCTGTTCCTGCGGGATGTGGAGCATCGGCTACAGGGTGTGGCAGATAAGCAGACCCAGCGCCTGCCGGACGACGAGCTGGGTTGGCAGCGCCTGACCTTTGCCATGGGCTTCTCTGCCCGCGCCGCCTTCGAGCGTAAATTGCGTCGTTTCCGGGAAAGCGTGCGTCATCATTTCAGCCAGGTGATTGCTGATCCGGAACAGGAAACCGATGCCGCTCAGGGCGCTGATCAGGAGCTGCTGGATCTGTGGCTGGGCGAGCTGGATGAGGAACAAGCGGCGGCTCAACTGGCTGCCATCGGCGTGCAGGAGGGCGACAAGGTCTACGCCCATCTGAATGATTTCCGCGAAGGTCGCTCGGTGCAGAACATGCAGGCAATCGGCCGCGAGCGGCTGGACCGGCTGATGCCTTTGTTGCTGGAAGCACTGGGTTATCAGGGGCACGGCGAAACCACCGTGGTGCGGCTGCTGGCCTTTGTGGAGGCTGTACTGCGCCGTAGCGCCTACATCGCCCTGTTGGTGGAAAATCCCAGTGCGCTGACCCAGCTGGTGAAGCTGTCCGGCGCCAGCCCCTGGATTGCCGAGCGCCTCACCCTGCACCCGGTGCTGCTGGACGAATTACTGGATGTGCGCACGCTCTATTCGCCACCGGAGCGGGCAGAGCTGGACGACGAGCTGCGACAACAATTGCTGCGCGTGGCCGAGGATGATCTGGAACAGCAGATGGAGGTGCTGCGGAACTTCAAGCAGGCCCACCTGCTGCGGGTGGCTGCCTCGGAAGTGACCGAGGTGCTGCCACTGATGAAGGTCAGTGACTATCTCACCTGGCTGGCGGAAAGCATTCTCAACCAGGTGGTAATGCTGGCCTGGGAGCCCCTGGTGGAACGCCACGGCCGCCCCTCGCGGACCGATGGCCAGCCCTGCAGCCCGGATTTTGTGGTGGCGGGCTATGGCAAGCTGGGCGGTATCGAGCTGGGCCACAACTCCGATCTGGACCTGGTATTCCTGCATGATGCGGCCAGCGGTGGAGTGACTGATGGCGACAAGCCGGTCTCCAACGAGCAATTCTATGCCCGCCTGGGGCAGCGCATCATTCATATCCTTTCCACTCGAACCATGAGTGGCCAGCTCTACGAAGTGGACACCCGCTTGCGTCCTTCCGGTAGTGCCGGTCTGCTGGTCAGCTCCATGGATTCCTTCGAGAAATACCAGCTCAATCATGCCTGGACCTGGGAGCATCAGGCCCTGGTGCGGGCCCGCGTAGTGGCCGGCTGCAACCGGGCCCGTGCCCGGTTCGAGGCAATCCGTCACCAGGTGCTCTGCGCCGAGCGTCCCCAGGACAAGCTGCGCGATGATGTCCTGGCCATGCGCGACAAGATGGTCGACCACCTGGGGGAGAAAGGGGAGGAGCGCTTCCATCTCAAGCAGGACCCGGGAGGTATCGTTGATATCGAATTTATGGTGCAATACGGGGTTCTGAGATGGGCCTCCTCCCACGGTGAACTGACCCGCTTCACCGATAATGTGCGGCTGCTCGAAACACTGGCTGCACTGGATATTATGTCGGCACAGGATGCCGGCCTGCTGCGGGAAGCGTACCTCGCTTACCGATCCGCGGCTCATCGCGCCTCGTTGCGCAAAGAGAAATCCATTGTCGACGACACTCAATTCCGCGATTTGCGTGAAGGCGTGCGAGCGATCTGGAAGCACTGGTTCGACCTGCAGGACTGACACCTGCAGGTCCTTAGCTCTGGGAGTATCACTGCCATGTCGATGGCTGTAAGAGACGGTTTTATCTGGTTGGATGGCGAACTGGTTCCCTGGCAGGACGCCAAGGTTCACGTGCTTACGCACACTCTGCACTATGGCATGGGTGTGTTCGAAGGCGTGCGTGCCTATGAGACGGCAAAGGGCCCGGCGATTTTTCGCCTGCAGGATCACACCGATCGCTTTTTCAACAGTGCGCATATCCTCAACATGAAACTGCCCTATACCAAAGAGCAGATCAATGAGGCGCACCTGTCGTCGATTCGGGAAAATAATTTACCCCACGCGTACCTGCGCCCGATGGCGTTTTACGGTAGCGAAGGCATGGGGCTGCGGGCCCATAATCTGAAGGTGCACGTAATGGTGGCAGCCTGGGAATGGCCGTCCTACATGTCACCGGAAGCCCTGGAGCTGGGCATCAAGGTGCGAACCTCCAGCTACACTCGCCACCATGTGAACATCACCATGTGCAAGGCGAAGGCCAACGGCAATTACATGAATTCCATGCTGGCCCTCAATGAAGCCCTCTCCGGTGGTGCCGATGAGGCGCTGCTGCTGGATAACGAAGGCTATGTGGCTGAAGGCTCCGGTGAAAATGTGTTCCTGGTTCGCGACGGCGTGCTTTATACCCCGGAGCTGACCTCCTGTCTGGACGGCATTACCCGCAAAACCATCATTCAGTTGGCCGAAGAGCGCGGCTATCCAGTGCGCGAGAAACGCATTACCCGTGATGAGCTGTACATTGCCGATGAAGCTTTCTTCACCGGTACAGCCGCTGAAGTGATGCCGATCCGCGAACTGGATGGGCGCATCATTGGTGAAGGCAAACGCGGCCCGATCACCGAGCAATTGCAGGCGGTGTATTTCGACCTGGTGCGCGGCAAACTGGATGACGACTACGGAGACTGGCTCACTTACGTGAGCTGAGCAGGCGTATGCCGGCAATCTTGTCCGACTCGCCCTCCGCTATCCTTGTCGTCGGCCCTTCCTGGGTCGGCGACATGGTCATGGCCCAGACCCTCTTTTCCGAACTGCGTCGCCAATACCCGGATTGTGCCATTGATGTGCTGGCGCCAGCCTGGTGTCGGCCGTTGCTGTCGCGTATGCCGGAAGTGCGTGAGGCGCTCTCGCTGCCTTTCGATCACGGTGATCTGAAGCTGGGTGAGCGGCATGCGCTGGGCAAAGCCCTGCGTGGCCAGTATCAGCAAAGCTACGTGCTGCCCAATTCCCTCAAGTCCGCCTTGGTGCCTTGGTCGGCGAAGATCCCGCGGCGTATCGGTTGGCGTGGGGAAATGCGTTACGGCCTGCTTAACGACGTGCGCAAGTTGGATAAGGAAAGCCATCCGTTGATGGTGCAGCGCTTTGTGGCGCTGGCGTTGCCACCCGATTCGCCGGCGCCGGCACTCGATACCATTACTGCTCCGCACCTGGAAGTCAGTGAAGCGTCGCTTCAAAAGGCTATTGAGGTACATGGCCTTGATACGCAGCGCCCGGTTCTGGGTCTGTGTCCCGGTGCCGAATTCGGCCCGTCCAAGCGCTGGCCGGAACATCATTATGCGGCGGTGGCACAGCACTGGATTGAGCACGGTGGCCAGGTATGGATCTTCGGCTCCGGCAAGGATCAGCCGGTGGCCGATACCATTGTCGAGATGCTGGAAAACAGTGCGGATGAGCATGCCGTGGTGCTGGCGGGCAATACGTCCCTGGAGCAGGCGGTGGATCTGCTGTCGGCCACCACAGCGGTGGTCAGCAACGATTCCGGGCTGATGCATATCGCCGCTGCCCTCAAGCGTCCGCTGGTAGCGGTGTATGGTTCTACCTCGCCGGGCTTTACCCCACCGCTGGGTGATAGAGTGGCAGTGGTACGGCTGGGGCTGGAATGCAGCCCCTGTTTCGAACGGGAATGCCCGCTGGGGCATTTGAACTGTCTGCGCCAGTTGCCCCCTTCGCAGGTGATCGACGCCCTGCAGCAGCTGGAAAGCGCGGATGCCTGACGTTGACGGCGAGCGGGTTCTGACATGCGCGTGCTGCTGATCAAAACCTCCTCCATGGGGGATGTGATCCACACCCTGCCGGCACTGACCGATGCGCTGTCGGCCATTCCCGAGCTGCAGGTGGACTGGGTGGTGGAAGAAGCCTTTGCCGACCTGGCCCGTCGTCACCCGGCGGTTCATCAGGTTTTCCCTTGTGCCCTGCGCCGTTGGCGCAAACATCCTCTCAAGGCTCGCCGCTCTGGTGAATGGGCCGCATTCAAGTCCGCCGTTCAGGCAACGTCCTATGATGCGGTGATCGATGCCCAGGGCCTGATCAAGAGCGCCTTTGTCACCCGTTTGGCGCGTGGGGAAAAATTCGGACTGGATAAACAGTCTGCCCGGGAAGGGTTGTCTGCCAGGGCTCTCGATCACCCTCTGCCGGTGGCGAAGGGGCAGCATGCCATCGATCGGGTGCGGCAATTGTTTGCGCTGGCCCTGTCATACGACCGGCCCGACAGTGCTCCGGATTACGGTCTGCCGCGTAGCCATAAGCCCACGCCACTGAACCGCCCGGCGCAGCTGGTGTTCTGTCACGGCACCACCTGGGCCACCAAACATTACCCGGAAGCTTTCTGGCGCCAGCTGCTGGAGTTGGCCACCAGTGAAGGCCATACGGTTTTTCTGCCCTGGGGTAACGAGGCGGAAAAATTCCGAGCCGAACGCCTGAGCGAGGGCCTGGATCAGGCGCAGGTGTTGTCGAAAATGGGGCTGGATGCTCTCACCGATAAATTCCTCGAATGGGATGCGTTTATCGCCGTGGATACCGGCCTGGCTCATCTGGCCGCCGCCGCTGGCCTGCCGGGGGTGGCGCTTTATGGTCCCACTGACCCGGTGCTGACCGGGGTGCGTGGTGTGCATGCCCATTCTCTGGCTGCCGACTTCCCTTGCGCCCCCTGCGTGCAGGAAAAGTGCACCTATCGCGGTGAACTGGGCAAGGGCGTGGAGCCGCCCTGTTTCAGCAGTCTGAAACCGAAGCAGGTGTGGCGGGAACTGCGGAGGCGTACCGCATGAAACTGGCCATGGCGCTCTATCACTACTTCCCCTACGGCGGCCTGCAGCGGGATTTTGCGCGTATTGCCCGCGAGGCGGTGAAACGCGGGCATGAAGTGGTGGCTCTGGTTAGCGACTGGCAGGGTGACGGCATCGAAGGAGTGACGGTTCAGCGTATCGATGTTGCCGGTGGCAGTAATCATGGTCGCATGCGTGCCTTTGCCAGGGGCGTTCTGGCTGCCCGTGAGACGGGTGCGTTCGACCGGGTGCTGGGTTTCAATCGACTGCCGGGCCTGGACGTGTACTTTGCCGCTGACAGTTGTTTTGCCGAGCACGTTAAAAGCAAGCCGAAACCGGTGCGTTGGCTGCCTCGCTATGCCACCTACCTGAAACTGGAGCAAGCGGTGACAGCGGCGGATGGTCCTCTGATCCTGTTTCTCAACGACGACCAGCGTGACCAGTACCTGCGTCATTATACGCTGGCTGAAAATCGTTATGGATTGCTGCCGCCGGGTATCGAACGAGACCGTCAGCGGCCTGCCGATCACGAAGTGGTGCGGCAGCAAACCCGCGCCAGTCTGGGAATCGATGAGCAGGATACCCTGTTGCTGTTTCTCGGTTCCGGTTTCAAGGTCAAGGGGCTGGACCGGGCTCTGAAGGCCTTCTCCTCCCTGCCGGAAACCGTCAAGTTGATGATTGTGGGCAACGATCAGGCGGAGCCTTACCTGTCCGGGCTGTCGAAGGCCCAGCGCCAGCGTATTCTGGTGTTGGGACCGCGGGATGATGTGACTGCCCTGATGCAGGCGGCTGATCTGTTGCTGCACCCGGCCTATCGGGAGTCTGCTGGCATGGTGTTATTGGAGGCCACGGTGGCCGGATTGCCGGTGCTGACCACGGACACCTGTGGCTACGCCCGCTATGTGAGCGAGGCCGGTTCCGGCGAAGTGGTGGCATCACCATTCACGCAAAAGGCTTTGGATGACACCCTGAAGGAAATGGTAAGTCTGTTGCCCGGCCCCTGGCAGGAAAACGGTGTGGAGTATGGCCGTAACCCGGCCCTCTATTGTCTGGCCCAGACAGTAGTGGATCAGGTGGAGAACTGGACGCCATGAAGCTTTTCCTGCGTGATGACATTGTTGCCCTGTGGGGCGACCGCGATCCGTTCGATCAGGCCGCCGAACAGGAAGGTGAAATCTTCCGGGCCCGTGAGGGGCGCCGCACCTTGCGCTTTAGCGGCCATGGGCGCAGCTATTTTCTCAAATACCACGGTGGTATCGGCTGGAAGGAAATCTTCAAGAATCTGACTCAGGGCAAATTGCCGGTGCTGGGCGCCATGGATGAAGTCACCGCCATCGATGCGGTGCGTGGTGCTGGCCTGGATACCATGACCATCGCCGCCTATGGATCGCGGGGCAGTAACCCGGCGTCGGTGGAGTCCTTCATTATCACCGATGATCTGGTGGACACCCTGAGCCTGGAAGACCTCGGCGAGCGTTGGGTAAAAGACCCACAGGCCATGCCGCCGGTTTTCAAGCGAGCGGTGATCGAGCGGGTGGCCACCATTGCTCGCATCATGCACGGCGCGGGTATCAACCATCGGGATTTTTATCTCGCCCACTTTCTGATGCGCGACAGTGATGCGGCGGCCAACAGCGCGGATGGCCCCTTGTATCTGATAGATCTGCATCGCTCCCAGGTACGCGGGAAGGTGCCCCGTCGCTGGCGAATCAAGGATCTCGGCGGCCTGTATTTTTCCACCGCCCGGTTCGGCATGACCCGGCGCGATCTGTTGCGTTTTATTCGTACCTATAGCGGCATGCCGCTCCGGCAGGCGCTGGCCGAGGATGACACCTGGTCAGGCGCGCGCCGCGAGGCGGAAAAAATCTATCGCCGTTATTTTGAAGTGGAGCCCGAGCTGCCGCTGCAGTTCAACGAACACCCGGGAAAGGATATCTGATCTAATGGCGGATTCGTCACGGGACATTGCCTTGGCCCTGCTCGCCAGCCGCGAAACCGCTTTACCGGTGACGTTGAGAGTGGACGGGCAGGTGCTGGAGATGCAGGCGTTACTGCGTTTCATGCCTGAGCGTCGGGCTGTTTATTCCGGGCTGCTGGATGGGCAGCCGGTGATTATCAAACTGTTTTCTTCGCACCCCCGTTCCCGTCGGGAAGTGCAGGTCGAGCAGCAACGGCTGGCGGCGCTGGCTGAGAAGCAGGTGCCGGCTCCCCGGGTATTACTGCGCGACCACCCAGGGGAGGCTGCCTTGCTGGTGCTGGAGCATTTAGGTGAGGTGTCCGCCAAGGTTCGCTTGCAAGAAATGTCCGCTGAAAACATTCCCAGGCTGGTGCAGGACCTGGTGGCGCTGACCAGCAAAATGCACCGCCAGGGCGTGATACAGAATGATATTCATCTGGATAACTTTATTTTTGCCGACGGGGATTGGCATGTCATTGATGCGGGTGATGTGGACGTGGCCGATGGCCCCGTGGAAAAGAGCAAGGCTCTTGCTAATCTGGCTCTGCTGCTCGCCCAGTTTCCGCCCTTGTCTTTGCCTTCGGCGCAACAGGTCGTCAGCGCCTATGGAGACTCTTTTTCGCCTCAGCAATTGGCGCAATCCCTGAAAAAAACGCGGCAGATACGTTTGCGAAAACTGGTCAAAAAAGCCCTGCGTAACTGTACCGAGTTTGTTGAGCTCAATGGCAAGAGCTATACCGGTATGGGGCGACGTGAGGAAAGACCATTGATTGACGCCTTGCTCAATGGTGGGCTGGATGCCTTGCTGGAAGACAGTGAGCGACTGAAGGACGGCAACAGTGCCACCGTCGGACGACTTCAGGTTCAGGGCGAAAGCCTGGTGATCAAGCGTTATAACGTGAAAAGTGCCTGGAAGAAGCTGGCCCGCCAGTTCAAGAGTCGGGCAAAAAATTCCTGGCTGAACGCGGCCTATCTGGGCCTTGTGCAGGTTTCAACTCCCGAGGCAGTTTGCTATTTATCCAACAAGCAGTCAGGGCTGACGGATCGTGAATATCTGGTGTGCAGGAATGTGGATGGTCGCATGCTGCCGGAAATTTGCGAAGCCGGCGGCGCCTTGCGGGATCAGGCGCTGAGCCAGATGGCGGATTTTTTTGCGGTAATGCGGTTGATGGCGTTCAGTCATGGCGACAGCAAGTATACCAATTTCCTGTTCCAGGACGGCCAGCTTCAGGTGCTGGATCTGGATGGCATGAGCCGGGAACCCGGCGGGGGGCTGGAGCAGGAACTGGCAGATCAGCGCGAGCGCCTTTTTGAGAGTTGGCGTCCCCGTGAAGCGCTGGCTCCGCAAGCCAGACATGAATTCAATGCGTTTTACGAGGCGCGCATCAAATCGATTGAGAGTTGGCTATGAAAACCCTGGTGGTGTCCACCGATGGCAAGCTGATGGTCACACGCCCTCTGTGGGAGGCGGCGAAGCAGCACTTTGATTTCGATCATGTGGAAGTGACCCGGGAACATGGCCTGGAAGCCTATTTTAACGACGCGGATTTTAGCGGTTATGATCGCGTTATCGCCGATACCAATTTGCGCCGGCTGGGTAAACGTTATCAGTGTCTGAAGCGGGCGCCGGGTCTGGTGATATTCGATCACGATGTATGCCAGAACAATGTCCCCACCAGCGAGTGGTATCGCCGTTACCCGGCGGTGCTACGTGATCTGGAAAAGGCGAGGATTATTGTGTCCGGTGCCAGCCTGGCGCAACAGCTTCGTGATGAAGGCATCGATGCCTGCTTTCTTGCCAAGGGCTATGACGGCACAGCCATTTCTGACCTGGGGCTGGAGCGTACCATCGAATCTGCGTTTGTAGGCCGGGTAAAGAACAAGGTCTACAAGCGCCGTAAACGTTTTTTGTTGAGGCAGGAAAAGCTGGGCAAGGTGCAGCTTCTGCGGGCAGATCCGGGCGAGCCCTATAACCGTTTGCTCAATGAGATCCGGGTGTTTGTCAGCGCAGACATCGGTTTTAATGAATACATGATCAAGAATTTCGAAGCCATGGCGGCGGGGTGTGTCTTGCTGGCCTGGCGGCAACCGGCCCTGGAACAGCAGGAGCTGGGTTTTGTGGAAAACGAGAACGTGGTCCTGTACGACAGTGAAGCGGAATTGCATGAAAGGTTACAGTGGCTTCACGATAACCCGGAAAAAGCCGGGGCTATTGCCCGGGCTGGACAGGATATCGTGAGCGAAAAGCATAGCTGGGCCTGCCGTGCTGCCGCTTTCCCAGCGTTGCTGGATGCCGAGATCATGAGTGCGCCGGCAGTGAGCTGGAAGGACAGGATACGATTGTTGGGAGCCGGTAAATGAGTGCGACACATCTGCATGTAGTGGGGTGTCCACGCAGTGGTACCACGCTGATGGCGGAAATGCTGGTAGCCTGCTATCCCCATGAGGGGCACTCTGAACATGAAGAAACCATCTTCAAGGTGCCGCCGCAGGCAAATGGGTTGCGGCTTTCCAAAAAGCCTAACGATGCCCTGTGGATGGCGCCGCTGCTTGATCGTGATCCGAATCTTTATGTAATCGCGATGATGCGTGATCCCCGCTCGGTGATTTGTAGCATGCACAAGGCCTGGCCTGGTATGTATTTCTGCAACTATCCGGTGTGGAAGCGTGCAGAAAAAGCCATCACCGACATTCAGGCGCACCCCAGGGTGATGGTGCTGCGATACGAGGATCTGGTCAGCGACCCCACAGGGGTTCAGCAGCGCATGGAAGATATCTTCCCGTTTTTGCGCAGAAGCCATGATTTCGAGCGCTTCCATGAAGTGGCCAAGGCAGGGGCGGATGCTCAGAATGCCCTCGGTGGGTTGCGCCAGGTGGACCTGTCGCGTATCGCCGGTTGGCGAGAGCATCTGCCTCGCCTGAAGCAGCAACTACAGCGTTATCCGCAGTTGGCTCAGGATCTGATCACCCATGGCTACGAAAGCAGTAATGACTGGCAGACGCAGCTGGACGAGGTAACGGCAGAAAATTTTCCTTGTCGTTATTCCGACTCGTCCGAGTTCTGGAAGCACCTGGAACAGAAGCTGCGTTTTGTCGGCAAGCGTCGCCGCTATTTTCGTGACAGGGGACTTTAACCATGCAGACCCTTCGTGAGTTCGTTTTCCTGGGGTTGGCAAATCACTTGCCGCGACTGCGTTCCAGTGACAAGTGGCGCTGGCTGTTTCTCAAGGCCGCCGGCTTTGATATGCAGGGTCGCTCCACGGTCTATGGGCCTGTGGTGCTGCGCCCGATTGGTGGTGCCGGGAAGGTGCATATCGGCAAGGGATGTTTTATCAATACTGAAGTGCGCTTTGCCTGCCCGAAAGCGCCGATCACTCTGGGCGAGCGATGTCGTATCGGCCCCAGGGTCTGCTTTGAAGGGGCGCAGCACAGTCTTTATCTTAATGAGAAAGGACGGCGTGGGACTACCGGCGCACCTATTGTTGTCGGTGATGATGTCTGGATAGGTGCTGGTGCGATTGTGACCGCCGGGGTTGAAATTGGCGAAGGTGCGGTTGTGGCAGCAGGTGCAGTAGTGACGCAATTTGTTGCGCCTTATACCTTGGTGGGCGGAGTGCCGGCGAAGGTTATCCGTGATCTTTCTGTGCCGCTGTCAGGCTAGAGACTTTTGCGTGGTGGCCGGTATCGCTGACCCAGCTCCCGGAAATAAAGCTCTATTCGCCGTAGCCAGCGACTATTGTCTTTTTTCTTGTGTTGTCGTTGTTTCCGTTTTTGTCGCCCTTCTTCAAGGGTGGACTGGTGCGCATGCACACACAGGCTTGCCGCCTTGGGTGTTACGGCAAACATGTCCAGATCTTTACGCACCCAGCCACCACAGACAAAATCATCAGCTGGCAGGTAGAAATTCTCACTGAGCGTGAGCAACTTTTTCGCGCCCTCAGGGCTTACCATATAGGCTGCAAGACAATAGGTGCGTCGATTGGCGAATTTAACCAGCCGGTGGTCTTCCGTCAGTCTCTGCTGTAGCCACACCGAAGGTAGGCACTTCGAGTAGTACAGCATGGATAGCTCCCAGTTGGCCGTTCGGTTTGCCAAAGCCAGGCAGACCGAGATGGATTCACTGTTCAGTAACGCATCCCCTTCCAGAATCAGGGTTGGTTTATCCGTTGCCGCGGCTGCTCGCCAGGCATTGCGGTGGCTCAGGAAGCAGCCAATTTCCGCAGGACTAAGGTCACGTCCCAGGATGTTCAGGGATTTGTCATGGTCATAACCCACGTCTGGCCAGTTTTCCGGGGCCACGGGGGGAGACGTTTCGGCCAAGGAATACGTTATGCCCAGTTCGGCCATCATTTCCGCTAGATGCTGGCGGCGTTCCAGCTCGGTGGGCAGAGCGATCGCAAGTACATGAAAGCTGTCTTGGCCCATTATGACGTCGCTCTCGATCGTGTTGTTGTCAGAATCAGGATTAGTAGTGGAAGCCATGTATATAGCCAAAAACTGTTGGGAGGCCTTAGTGGATAAACACCTTCAAAAAATTGTGTAACTAATCCAAAAAACAGGACAAGAAGCCAAATGTTATCCGTGGCCGATTCCCGTTGTCGCGCCCTGGTGATGGCTAGAGCTATTAAGCTGCAGAAAAGTGCCAGTGCTAGCAGTCCACCGCGCAGGATCAAGGAAAAGAAAAGACTGTGAGGCTCGAGCTTTTGGCCTAACGCTTCGGCCTTGATGGTAATGCTGTCGGTTAGGCCTCCGCCCCACAACAAGTTAAAGTGTGGACTGTTATCCAGAAAAGCCTGCCAGAGCGTGGGTCTGCGGCTGAGCAGGCTGTCGGCATCCAGATAACCCGTAATCATCAAGACAATCATCATGACGCTGCCGGCCAGGCAAACCAGTAAGAAACCCCCTGCGGCCCTAGTGAAACCGAGGCTCCATAGTAGCGCAAAGGGTATTGTCACAGCGAGCCCGAGCATGGCCGCGCGGCTGTAGGCCAGATAGACAGCAGCCAGTAGCGGAAGAATCAGCAGCCACCAGCAGTGATTGCGATCATTTTGATATCGATACAGTGCCAATAATAGAGTTATAGCAAAGGCCAGGCCTGTTTCGTTGGGGTTGTCGCCAAGGTTTCCCATGCCTATATTTCCGCCAGGGCGGGGCCCCGTCTGCAAAAAACCGAGAAAAAACAATGCCAAGGCCAGCATTCCGGACCATAACAAAAGATCCGGTAGTCTTTTCAGGTATGCGGGGTAATAAAGCGCCAGATGGCGTATGGCAAGCGCGAGGGACAGAACAAACAGGATTCCCTTCAGGTTCTTTCTCAGAGTGTTCAGCAGGCTGTCGGACTCTGCCCATAGTGACGGCAGATAGAAGGCGATCAGAGCTGCCAACAGCCAGAGCAGCATTTTTCCGTCGGCGAGATAATGTTCCCGGAAAGCCCAAAAGCTGAAATACAAGGCTGGCAAAATTAGACCGATATAGAGCGTCAGATACTGGACCTTGCTGGATGGGGCGATATAGAACCCAGCCAGATATAGGACAAGACCGAGCACGATCCAGTGAGAAAAGAAACGAAATAGCGGAGACGTATCGGTCATCAGTAACGCTTGGGTTGGCCGGGGGGCTGATGTTTGAATCGTTTGTGCACCCACAAATACTGTTCCGGGTGCTTGCGGACATAATGCTCAATGGTCTGGTTGATGCGGGCGGTATCGGCTTCTTCATCGCCGCTGGGGAAATCGTCCAGTGGGGCGCCGAACTCGATCTCGTATCGGCCTCCAGGCAAGCGATAATGCGCACACGGGATCACCGCGGCCTTGCCCATCTTGGCGATACGGCTGGTGGCGGTGATGGTGGCTGCTGGAATGCCGAAGAACGGAACGAACACAGCGTGGGCGGTGCCGTAGTCCTGGTCTGGCGCATACCAGACGATCTCGCCACTGCGTAGCAGGCGCAGCATCTGCCGAATGTCGGTACGGTCCACGGTGCTGCGAACGTAGTGGCGGCGGCCCCGGTCAATAAGCCGGTCGATGACCGGGTTGTCATTGGGGCGATAGACCGCATGAACATCCACCAACGTGGCAAGCATTCTTGAACAGGTATCCAGGGTGTTGAAATGCATGCCTAGCAGCAATACGCCCTGGCCCCTGGCTTGGCAGGCCTCGATGTGCTCCATGCCCGTCACGGTAAGATTTTTATTCAGGTCGATGCGGTGGTTATTGTAACTGCCGGCCATCTCCAGGATCGCCTCGCCGGTGCTGATGACGCTGCGGTGGGCCAGCTCGTCCTGTTCCTCCGGCGCCAGCTCAGGGAAGCAGAGTCGAATGTTGGTCTGGGCAATGTGGCGTCGTTTTTTGGCCAGATGCCATGCCAGGCGTCCCACGCCTCTGCCTGTGGCCTGCAAAAGACGCCAGGGCAGCTGACCGATCAGCCAGAACAGGCCTACGCCGATCCAGGAGGGATATAGCCTGGGATCAGACAAGCGGGTGGGGCGGTTATTACGTTTTCCCATGCAAATCTCGAGACAAGTTCAACGGCTGTTTGGGCGGATAGAGGGGCGTTCACTCAGCCGGGCAAGCAGCAGGGCCAGTGGCAACCAGACACTGAGCCAGCTGGCATGAAACGGCACCAGCAGGTAAGCGCCGGCGGCGAATGCCATGAACAAGCCGGGAAGCACAGCGATTGAATAGGCCGCGTCCTCATGCCAGTTGATCTGGCGTTGTAACAGGGCGGTGAAGGGACTGATCCAGCTGGCCAGGAACAGAACCAGGCCGACCAGACCCACACTGTGGATCAGTAATACGAACAGGTTACGTGGATGCGCCAGGCTGAGCAGGCGGTTGTTGTCTTGGGCGAGAACGCTGTTAAGGGTCTCCTGATTGAGGCCATTGCCAATCAGTGGATGCAGGAAATAGTTGCTCAGGGTGAAGTCGCTGCGGCCTTCCAGCATCAGATAGACCCCGGCCAGCAAGGGAATCACCGCGAACCATGAACGCCGCCGCCGGCTGGCCAGCCAGCTCAGCCCCAGCATTACCGTCATCAGGCCCAGTGGCAGCGATGTCAGGCACAGAAAGGCAAAGCCCACTGCGGCACCGACCAGCCGGCGGCCGCCCTTGCCGCTGATCCCTTCTTCTATGCCCTGGGCGAGCAGGATAAAGGTAGGAGCCACCATGGCCATCAGGGCAACGCTGGGGTCCAGGGATGGCAGGTGAAAGATCAGATTGGCCGGCTCGCTGAACAGGGGGCTGCTAAGCGGTTGGGTGGTGTAATAACTGATCATCACCATGGTGGCAACGACCATGCAGCACAGGGCGCCGTTGGCAAGGGCCTGTTTGAAGGTGTTGCGAAAATACAGGTGCAGCCAGCGGAAGATACCCACCATGACGATGATCTGCACCATGCCGCGAACGGCTCGCGAGGTGTTGGGTTCCTCCGCCCAGATGAAACTCAGGGCCGACCAGCCGATAAACAGATAGAGCGGTACCAGCAACGGTGAGGTCATCAGACGGTAGTCACCGCTCACCACGGCCCGGGTCAGCAAGGTCAGTGCGGGCAGAAAGAACAGCACGTCCAGCACGTTGAGAAAACCAATGCGGGAGTTGAACAGGAAGGTACCGCTGAACATCACTGCAAAAGACAGGGTCAGCCACCAGCGCAGCCAGCGACCTTGCATGATGTTGGGGGGTAATGGCGGCATATGGTCCTGTGGCTCCCTGGATTCTCTCGGCTGGGGGACATGATACCCGTCTGGCCGTTGGATGCGTAGCGGCGGCAAAGTGTACTGCCCAGAGCCTGCGGCATCTACTGTCTACACGGCTTCGCGGGTTTTGTCTTTGTCCCTGGCGTTTCGGTGTTTCCCCGAACACTTTCAGCAGGTTAGCTAAGTATCAGGCTATGCTACACTGCCACGAAATCCGGCTCTGTTGTGTTTTGGAGAGCGAAGGGCACCTCCATCAATAGATTGCTACCTCTGGCTTTCAGGCTGGTTCGCAATCTAGGCGCACTTTTGAAGGCATGCTGGTTGCCTGTCGAGAAAGTGCAACAACGAGTGCGGGCCAGCCTGGAAGCCCCTAAGGGCGTGGTCTGAAGCGCACATCTGCTGCGCTTCGTCACTAGGGAAGGGAGCCACCCTGCCCGTCGTGACGAAGCACAACAGCTACACGCTTCAGGCCGCGCAGAGGTAGCAATCTATTGATGGAGGTGCCCTTGATGCACAATCCGCATATTCCTGCTTTTGGCAAGGCCCGCGTTCTGGTGGCAGGTGATGTCATGCTCGACCGTTACTGGCATGGCCCCACCGGGCGAATCTCGCCGGAAGCGCCGGTGCCGGTGGTGCGAGTGACCGAGCTGGAGGACCGTCCTGGTGGCGCGGCTAACGTGGCCCTGAATATGGCCGCCCTTGGCGCCCGGGCCGAGCTGGTGGGTATTACCGGTGATGACGAGGCCGCCTCCATCCTTGAGGAGCGCCTCGGTGCAGCGGAAGTGGGCTGTCATTTTCAGAAGGTTAATGGCCTGCCCACCATCACCAAGCTGCGTGTCATCAGTCGTCAGCAGCAGTTGCTGCGACTGGATTTCGAGGAGGCTTTCCACGATCAGGATCCGGCGCCCTTTGTCAGCAAGGTAAAGGAGCAACTGGCCCACTGTGGAGCGCTCGTGCTTTCCGATTACGCCAAAGGGGCCCTGCGTGATTGTCCCGGCCTGATCGCCCTGGCGCGGGAAGCCGGCGTGCCGGTGCTGGTGGACCCGAAGGGTACGGATTTCAGTCATTACCGTGGCGCTACCCTGCTTACGCCCAATCTCAGTGAATTCGAAGCGGTGGCCGGCCCGGTCAAAGATGAACAGGACCTGATTGCCAAGGGCCAGCAACTGATCCGTGACCTTGACCTGCAGGCCCTGTTGGTGACCCGTAGTGAAAAGGGCATGACCCTGCTGCGCGATGGCCAGCCGGAGCTGCACCTTCCTGCCCGTGCCCGGGAGGTCTTCGATGTGACCGGCGCCGGCGATACGGTGATCTCGGTGTTGGCGGTGGCGCTGGCTGCCGGTGCCGACATGGCGGACGCGGTGGCGTTGGCCAATATTGCCGCTGGTATCGTGGTCGGCAAGCTGGGCACCGCCGTGGTCTCTGCCCCGGAATTGCGCCGGGCAGTGCATCAGGAAGGGGGCCTGGGGCGTGGTGTAATGACGGAAGATCAGTTACTTATTGCCATCGAAGATGCCCGCGCCCAGGGCGAACGGATTGTCTTTACCAATGGCTGTTTCGACATCATTCACGCCGGCCACGTGGGCTACCTGGATTCCGCCCGCCGCCAGGGTGATCGCCTGGTGCTGGCGGTGAATGGTGACGAATCCATCCGCCGCCTGAAAGGCCCAGGCCGCCCCATCAATCCCCTGGAGCGCCGCATGGCGGTGCTGGCTGCCCTTGAGGTCGTGGACTGGGTGGTTCCCTTCGACACCGACACCCCTGAGCCACTGCTGCAAGCCATCAAGCCGGACGTGCTGGTGAAGGGCGGTGATTACAGTGTCGATCAGGTCGTCGGTCACGAGTTTGTGCAGGGCTATGGCGGTGAGGTGAAGGTGCTCGATTTTATCGACGATATCTCTACGACGAAGATTGTGCAGCGTATTCGCGACGACAAGTGATTTAGTTAACAGTGAATAGTGAATAGTGAATAGTGAACAGTTAACAGCGACGCGGACCAGGATTGTCTGGTTTTAAATGCCGGAAGCCGCGCTCATGATGTAGGCGCGGTTTCATCGGTGAAAGCAAAGACAGACTCGCTTCGCGAGCTATTAAATGTTCACTGTTAACTATTCACTGCCTTTCCGGTGTTTGGCCGGCGTCTGCCCCGTCCACCTTTCAAACGCCCGCACGAACGCTGCCGACTCGCTATACCCCAGCAGCTCGCCGATCTGCGCCACGCTTTTCTCTGAATCGGCCAGGTACCGTTTCGCTTTCTCTTCGCGCACCTGATCCATGATGCTCTGAAAAGGCTTTTGCTCGCTGCTTAGCTGCCGTCGGAAGCTGCGTTCCGGGATGCCGAAGGCCTGGGCCACCTGTTCGGCGGTGGGGTAGCTGCGCACGAAAAGCTGCAGATAGCTGGCCACCCGGGCGGCCAGGTTGTCGGTGGGCGTTTCCCGGCGGGCCAGCATGGCGTCGCATTGGTCCCGGTACATGTCCTGGGCCATTTTGTTGTAGCCCGGCAGGCGCACGGCCAGGTCCTGATTACGGATCAATGCCCGACAGTGGGGCTGGTCATAGCGTATCGGGCAGCCGAAATAGTCCTCGAATATCCGCACCTGTTCCTCCGCTGGGCGCGGATAGGGCATCCATACCTCCGCCGGTTTCAGGTCCAGATTGAGTTGGGTCTGGATATCGTTGACCAGCTTGAAGGTGCCCACCATGTCACGGTCGATCAGGGTGCGGCGCAATTCCGGCGGTAGTGAGATGGGGTACAGATCCAGAGCGGTGCTGTGCTCCCCGGGGGTCAGGGCGATTTCGCCGTAGAGATAGGTCAGAGCCTGGTATTTCACGCCGAACTGGAAGCCCTGAAACGCGGTCTCGCTGGTCATCAGCAGCATGGTGAGCTGGCCATAGCCGGCAAAGCCGAAGCGGCTGCCCATTTCGAAACCCAGCATGGGGTCATCCACCTGGGGCAGCAGCTCGGAAAAAATCAGCAGTTCCCGGTCCCGGCCGATTTCGCTGTTGGGGTCCAGGCTGGCCTTGTCCAGGCCGTGGCGGGCCAGTACCGGCGCGCAATCCAGCCCTTTCTCCGTTTCCAGGAGTTCCACGGTGTAGATCAGTGCCAGGATCGAACGAGCGGACATGGGAGTAACCTTGGCCGGAATTATCAATTTTCAGCTCAGGTTAACATGTATTCACGGACGCCAACCATGGCTAGAGTAACGGGCAATGACGAATGACAGCGGTGCTGTCCATGGAGGATAACGATGACAAGTCAGGCCCGGATCAATGTACAAACCCGTCGCGTCAAGGTGGCCATCGTCGGTGGTGGCTTCGGCGGTCTGTGTATGGCCATCAAGCTGCGTGAAGCCGGCATCGATGATTTTCTGCTGCTGGAGAAGGGCGGCGATGTGGGTGGCACCTGGAATCACAACAGCTACCCGGGCGCCGCCTGTGATGTGCAGTCGCACATGTACTCGTTTTCCTTCGAGGGCAACCCGGACTGGAGCCACCGTTACAGCGGCCAGCAGGAGATCCATAGCTACATCAATGGAGTCACCGAAAAGCATGGCATCCGCCAGTTCACCCGTTTCAATGCGGAAGTGACCGGCGCTCATTTTGATGACCAGGCTGCCCTGTGGACCCTGGACCTGGCAGATGGCTCCCAGGTGATATGTCAGCACTGGGTGCTGGCCAGCGGCCCCCTGCATGTCCCGTCCTTTCCCAACTTCAAGGGAATGGACACGTTCAAAGGCAAGATCATTCACTCGGCCCAGTGGGATCACGGTTACGACATGGCGGGCAAGAAGGTGGTGTCCATCGGTACCGGTGCCAGCGCCATTCAGTATGTACCCCATGTGGCCAAGGAAGCCGAACCGCTCACCGTGGTCCAGCGCACCCCGCCGTGGATTATCCCCCGTGACGAGCGCGCCTATTCCGGGCTGAGCAAATGGCTGTTCCGCCGCTTCCCGGCTCTGCGCAAGCTGCACCGCCTGCGTCTGTATCTGAGCAATGAAGCCCGTGTGGTGCCGATCTTCAATCCGCGTCTGGCGAAGCTGGCGGAACCGGCCCTGAAGGCCTTTATCCGTCATCAGGTGAAGGACAAGGACACCGCGCGCAAGCTGATTCCCAGCTACACCCTGGGCTGCAAGCGTATCTTGATTTCCAACAACTATTACCCCACCTTCAACCGTGACAATGTGTCACTGGTTACCGAAGGGGTGAAGGAAATCCGCGAGAACAGCATCGTCTTCAGCGACGGTACCGAGCAGCAAGCGGATTGTCTGGTGCTGGGTACCGGCTTTATCGTCGATCCGCGCATCTACATGAAGGATTTCGAGATCACCGGCTTGCCGGGTCGTCGTCTGCAGGATGACTGGAAAGACGCCGCCGAGGCCTATCTGGGTACCACCGTCAGCGGTTACCCGAACATGTTCCAGCTGGTGGGCCCGAATACCGGGCTGGGCCATAACTCGATCATCTTCATGATCGAGAGCCAGGTTCGTTATGTCATTGATGCCATCAGCAAGCTGGATCAACGCGGTGATGCCTGGCTGGACGTGAAAAAGGACGTGATGGACCGCTACAACGACAAGCTCCAGGAGGAGCTGAAAGGCACGGTGTGGCAGAACGGGGGTTGCATGAGCTGGTATCAGCAGGCGGATGGTCGCAATACCGCCCTGTGGCCCCATGCCACCTTCCAGTTCATGGCACGTACCTGGCGCGTGAACATGAAGGATTACGACTGGCAGCCGGCGGTGGTGCCGGCCAAGGCGAAGGCGTCATTGGTCGGGTAGGCTGACCGATCCGCAGGTGTGTCGCAGGCGGAGATAGTCAAACGTTTATGCCGAAGCCGCTGTAGGAGTTCCTCTTGAGGGACGAACCACGCGCCAGCGTGGACATCGCCCGCAGGGCGATCAGGAATACCGAGCACTGCCAGACTGATCTGGTGGCACCCGAAAGCTCGGATTCGTCCCTCAAGAGGAGTATTCGCTGTGCTCCCCTTCGGGCCGCACGGAACTACGTGCGTTACTCCGCTACGCTCCGTTCCTACAGCGCTTTGATGTCACGGAGCGCGCCGTCAGGCAAGACTCACGGGCTCCCGCAATCCACCGGAGTGGTGCGCTGGTACAGTGGTAGGGCAACGTCCATCCGTTCTTCCAGCGCCTCGATCCGCGATTCGTGATTCGGGTGGGTGGAAAGAAACTCCAGTGGCTGTCCGTCCCCTGCGGCAGCCATATTGCGCCACAGCTGCGTGCTCTCTCGCGGATCGAAACCGGCACTGGCCATCAATTCCAGCCCCATCACATCGGCCTCTTCCTCGTGGGCACGGCTGAAGGGCAGGGCAATGCCCAGATGAGCGCCAAGCCCCAGCGCCTGGATGATCCGTTCGCTATCCCCGTCTCCTTCGCTGAATAGTCCCACCAGTAACAATACCGCCTTGATGCCCAGCTCCTGGGTCAGGCGCTCATTGCCATGGCGAGCCAGCACATGGGCCACCTCGTGGCCGATCACGGCGGCCAGTTGGGCATCGTTATCGGCCACGTCCAGCAAACCCTGATTTACGCCAATCTTGCCTCCGGGCAGGGCGAAGGCGTTGGGCGTGGGGTCATCAAACAGCACGATTTCCCAGGTGTCCGGCATGGGGGTGCCGGGAAAGCGGCCGCCTACTTTCAGCAGGATTTCCCGGGCGATGCACTGCACACGAGCATTGCGGGCCGTATTCTCGCTGGCCGGCACCTGTTGCTGCATTTGCAGGAAGGCCTGGCTGCCAAACTGGGCCATCATCGATTCGGGTACCAGCGCCAACTGGTCGCGACCGGTTGGCGTTTTGTCGCAGCCGCTGACCAGTATCAGGGCGGCAAACAGAAAGAGACGTATCTTCATGGACTGTCCTGCGGTGAGTGCAGTGTCAGGATAAGGGGGAAGCTGACGGGAGTGTAGCCCTTGGGGAAAAGGCAATTGTGCAGCATAAAAAAAGCCCCGCTCGTTTGAGCGGGGCTTTTCAATATGGTGCCCGGAGGCGGAATCGAACCACCGACACGGGGATTTTCAATCCCCTGCTCTACCGACTGAGCTATCCGGGCAATCAGGGCGCGTATTAAAGCGGCTCGGGCCGGAGGCGTCAAGTGATCAGCGGCTATTTGTTCGCATCGTGAGCAGGGGGCACGTAACCCTCGGCTTTTTCGTAGTTTTCGTTGTTCAAAAAACGATCGCGTTGCTCGTCCAGAAACCCTTTTGCCTGTGGGTCCATCACGTTCAGGTGCTTTTCGTTGATCAGCATGGTCTGCTCGTGGAGCCACTCCTGCCAGGCCTTGCGCGATACATTGTCGAAGATGTCCTGCCCCTTGGGGCCGGGGAAGGGGGGGCGGTCCAGGCCTTCCAGTTCGCTCTGGTATTTGCGGCAGAAAACCGTGCGACTCATAACGTCTCCATGGTGCGGAATGGGTATGGCGGGACTATAACATGCTCGTCTGCTGTGGATGGTCGAGCCGGCCCAACAGTTTTTTGACCGGGGCGGCCAGCCCCAATTCGCCCGGGGCTGCCGGGTTCACCCAGCGGCCATTGCTGTCGCGGGTGCCGACGGTCTGTACCCGGACCTCCAGTGGCGTGATATCCAGATGGAAATGGCTGAAGGTATGACGAAAGCCTGGCAGGGGCTGCGGAGTGTCACTGGTGCTGAGCGCTCGCTGGGCCAGGGCTTCGTCGAAAAGATCGACGTCTTCTGTCTGTGGGAAGCACCACAGGCCGCCCCAGATACCCGATGATGGCCGGGGTTCCAGCCACACCCGGCCTTGTGTATCGCGCAGGATCAGCATCACGGTGGTGCGCACCGGCAGGGCTTTTTTCGGTTTGCGTCCGGGATAGTCCTGCGGGTTGCCATTGGCGTGGGCCTGGCAGTGGGGTTGTATCGGGCAGGCGCTGCAATTGGGTGTGCCCCTGGTGCAGACGGTGGCGCCGAGATCCATCATGGCCTGGGTGTAGTCTGCCAGTCGCTGGTGAGGGGTGTAATGTTCTGCCAGTTCCCACAGGCGATTTTCCACCGGTTTCTTGCCGGGCCAGCCTTCCACTGCATGCAGGCGCGCCAGTACCCGCTTCACGTTGCCGTCGAGAATGGCGGCACGAATGCCGCGGCTCTGAGCAAGAATGGCGCCGGCGGTGGAGCGACCGATGCCGGACAGGGCGGCGACTTCTTCCACGGTATGCGGGAAGTCACCGGCATGTTCCGCCACCAGCGTTTGCGCGCACTTGTGCAGGTTGCGGGCGCGGGCGTAGTAACCCAGGCCGGTCCACAGGTGCAGCACTTCATCCTGGGCGGCGCTGGCCAGGCTGTGGATATCCGGAAAACGTTCCATAAACCGCTGGAAGTAGGGGATCACGGTGGTGACCTGGGTCTGCTGCAGCATGATTTCCGAAACCCACACCTGATAGGGCGTGCGGGGGTGCTGCCAGGGCAGGCTCTGGCGACCGTATTGGTCATACCAGGCGAGCACGGCATCGCTGATGGTGGAGGGGGCTATCGGGGAAGGACTGCGCATGCGGCGAGTTGTACCTGTGAAGACGCTGGTATGCAACACGCTTCACGCCTTGCGCCGGTGAAGAAACCGGCTTGGCGTGAAGCGTGAGGTATGCCGCGTGTGGCGTTAGTTAAACAACTTTTTCAGGCCGTCCTTGATTTGTTTGTCCACTTCTTCCTTGGCTTTTTTCTTGGCGGCATCCTTGATCACTTCCTCGGCGGTGTCACCCTCGCCGTCGATGCCCAGCTTGTCCTTGATCTTTTGCTGAGCGGCTTTGGCGGCCACTTGCTTGCCAATGTCCTTGAAGCCGGATTTGTCCGGGCCACACCATTTGGCGGGGCTGCCGCCCAGGTTGCCTTCACAGCGCAGCGGCCAGGTGGTGCCTTCCAGGTACTTGGACGTGCCCAGTTCCGGGGACTGCATGCCGATCTTCAGATCGAAATCCTGGTTGAGGATATTCATCCAGCCGTTACCGGTGATCTCCCCTTTGCTAAGTACCGCATTCAGGCTGTCCAGGTAGGCCACGTTCTTGTCCAGGCGCGCCTTGGAGGTCAAATCCACGATCTTGGTGTCTTCGGACAGGGCGCTGGGCAGCTTGCCGGATTCCTGGTTGGGGATCAGGGCTGTGGCCAGGCCCTGGAACTGACCAAGCATGTCGTTCACGCCGCCGACCAGGGTCTGGTAAAGATTGAGGCCGCGCACGGTGGTGTCTGCCAGTGACATGTCGATAGAGCCTTTTGCGGAATCCATCAGCGCTTTTTCACTATTGCCGCTGGCGCTGTAGCTGCCGCTCATGGCGAAAATGCCCTTGGCCAGATCGTCTTCCAATGCCAGCTGTACCAGTGGCTGGATCTGCATGCTGGTCACAGTGTTGCTGGCGGTGATGCGTGGAGTATTGCCGGAGGCATCCAGCTTCGCTTTGGCGCTGAAGCTGCCGCCGAGGGTGTCGCCACGGGCTTCAGTGAGCTGCAGGATGCCGTTGTTGGCAGTGACTGCAAATTTCAGATTGTTGGCGTCGATGGTGTCGTATTTCAGGCTGCCGATGCGCAGCTTGCCATCCACGACAAGCGGACGGAGGGTCTCTACCGGAATCAGTTCAGCGGTGGACAGGTTGGCCGTGCCGCCGTCCTTGCCGCCACCGGCGGCAGCGGTGGTCGGCTCATCCGAGGATGGCGGCATGTAGCCGTCCAGGGTGATCTGATCCAGCGCCAGGTCAAAGACGATCTTGCCGCTTTCCAGGCTGGCCAGGCCAGCGCTGCCGCTGAGAGTGCTGCTGTCCAGCGTGATTTTCAGCGGGTTGGCCATGACGCTGCCGGGCTCGCCGGCCAGAGTGGTCTCCATGGCGATGTTGCTGAG
Organism: Alcanivorax sp.; assembly: GCF_051117345.1. Taxonomy (GTDB): domain Bacteria; phylum Pseudomonadota; class Gammaproteobacteria; order Pseudomonadales; family Alcanivoracaceae; genus Alcanivorax. The sequence goes on along the minus strand of NZ_JBNPEC010000041.1, from coordinate 10,053 downwards.
CGCCTTGCTGTCGGTGGTCTCGATGGGGGCTTCGCCGATGGCTTCCAGGACCTTGTTGGCGTCAAAGGGGGCTGTGGCCAATTTGCCGCTGAGCTGCATGTCGCCTGTGAGGGCGGCGATGTCGATGTTGCCGCGGGTTTCGGTGCCGGCGGCGGTAAGCAGCAGGTCCTTGATGGAGACGGTGTCCTCGTTGAGGTTCACGTCGAGTTTCTGTTCCAGATGCACATCCACTGGCATGGTGGTGGCGCCGGCAATGTTGGCGTCCAGCTTCATCGGATCAAGAATAAAGTGGTTGGCGTCCAGATTGGCGGTAAGGGTGGTGTCCAGATTCATGTCCACGCGCATGTCGCTCTGGTCTTGGTAGCGAAGTGACATCTGCAGCGGGAAGGCCTCGTCCAGATTGACATCCTGGGCGTTCAGGTTGAAATGCTCCACCACGATATCGGTGCCATCGCCGGTATTACGATAGCGCACCTTGCCGTCGGTAACCGCCACGCTGGGAATGGTTAGGGGAATGTCCAGGCTGCTGCTGCCCTCTGCTTCAGCGGTGGGAGCTTCCTTCTCCGGTGTTTCCTCCGCAGCGGTTTGCGGGCCGATCTGTTCCCAGTTGGCGCCATCCGGCCCATCGATCAGGTTCACATCCAGGCCGGCCAGGGTGATGCCGTCCATTTCTACCTGGCCGTACAGCAGGGGAAGCACCGCAACACTGACGCTGGCCGCGTCTAGAGCGGCGAACAGCTCTTCCTCATCCGCGATGCGCGCCTCAGTGCGGCCCAGGCTGACGCCCAGCGAGGGCCAGAACTGCCATGCCAGGTCGCCCTGGATATCCAGAGTCAGGTTGGCCTGCTCACTGGCCTGTTTTTCAATTTCCGGTTTGAACTCGTTGGGATCAATCACCTGTGTGATCACAAAAACCGCGATAGCCAATAGCAGAATGATGGCAAAAATTGTGATCAGCAAAATTTTTATCAAGCGTCCCATGGAGCTCTCCTTGCGTGTTGGACGATGGACCCGGATTATACCAGTCGGAAATGACTGACGATAACTTAGCATTGATCGTGTGAGTTTAGGGGAAGGACCTTTGCAAAAGTTCCAATTTTCAGTGTTGACGCTTCTGCTCGTGTGGTGCGGCCTGACGATGGCCGCTCAAGGCAGGACGGTGGCACTGGCTGATGCCAGGGATAAGGTGCTGCTGGGCGAATACATGCAGATACTGGAAGATCCGGAAGGGGACTGGACTCTGGATCAGGTGCGTGACCAGTTTGCCAGCCGTTTTCGCAACAGCGAAAGCAGCGCTCTGAACTTCGGCTTCACCCGTAGCACTTTCTGGTTACGCATTGCCGTGGACGCCACCGGAGTGGACGGTAGCTGGTTTCTGGTGGAGCGCCATCCGATCCTCGATGAGCTGACTCTTTATGCGCCAGACGGGGATGGTAGTTATCGCGCTCTGGAAGTGGGGGATACTCGGGACTTTGGCCAGCGGCCGATGAAGCACCGGGCCTTTGTGTTTAGCCTGGAAACCGACGATCCCGGAGTGAAGGAGTATTACCTCAAGGTGCGCGGTAAGGGCGCCCTGAACATGATGCCGGCGCTCTACAGTGCCAAGGGGTTGGTGGAGTTCACATACCTTGAGCAATTGATGCAGGGCCTGTTTTACGGCTCCCTGGTGATCATGCTGGTCTACAACCTGCTGCTCTACCTGTCCCTGCGCGACAATGTGCATCTGCACTTCGTGATGTTCCTGGGCGGGGTGATTTTTTTCAATATCAATGTCAGCGGCTTTGGGTTGCAATACCTGTGGCCGCAAACGCCCAAGATCAACGAATACTTCTGGCTTAGCACCTATGTGATTACATTGGCCCTGGCCCTGTATTCCCGCCAATTTCTGCAATTGGCGCAACGTTTTCCCCGCTATGACCGGCTGATAAAACATTACCTGATAATGGTTGGCGGAGCCTTTGTGTTGCAGTGGCTCATGGAGCCCCCCTGGACCTACCACCTCTCCACGGCAATTGCGCTGATGACCATCGTGCTGTTCAGCTGGCTGGGCTGGATGGTCTGGCGGCAAGGGTTTCGGGTCGCGCGGCTCTATGTGCTGGCCTGGTCGGTGTTTCTGCTGACTATCTTCCTGTTCGCCATGGGCAATCTGGGGTTGATGCCCTATAGCGTGTTCGTGCCTTATCTGCCGCATTTTGGCGCTCTGTGGGTGGTAGTCATGCTGTCGCTGGCGTTGGGGGACCGGATTCGCTTTCTGGAGACCGAGCGCAAACAGTTGGCCCTTGAAGCGCAACAGAATCTGGAGCGGCATCTGGCTGATATCGAGCAGATGAACCAGGACAAGTCCATGTTCCTGCAATACATCAGCCACGAGCTGAATACACCGATCAACTGGATCGGTGCAGCCGACTCGCTGGGGCAGGATGCACAGGGTGATCAGGAGGTGGATGTCTGGGCCATGGTGCGCAAGGGCCAGCGGCGGCTGACCGGGATCGTCAGCACCTCGCTGCGTTATTTCGATTTGTCTGACCGCAATCAGCCGCCGCCGGTGGGTAACTGCCAGCCCATGTGGGTCCTGGATGCGATTTTGCGTGAGCAGGCTGGACGGATTGAAAAGAGCGGTATTGCCGTGCGCAATCGTGTCTCACCGAATCTGCGGGTCAACGCCAGTGAGGGGGAGCTGCGGGAGGTGTTGTCCATTGGCCTGGATAATGCCCTGCGCTTCAGTGCCGAAGGTGGCAGTGTGGATCTTGCCAGTGAAGTGGATGTGCCCGGCGGTTACGCGGAGATTCGTATCCGGGATGAGGGCAAAGGGGCCACCGCGGAGCAGCTTGAGCATATTCTCGAGCCGTTCTTCGTGATGGGCTCGCGCCACCACGAGGAAGGTTTTGGCCTGTCCCTGGCCATGGCCCGGGTAATGATTGAGCAGGTGGATGGCCAGTTGTGGGCGCAAAGCCCCGGGCCCGGGCAGGGCTTTACCCTGCATATCCGTCTGCCTCTTTCGGACATGCAGGCACCACGGGCCTAGCCGTCCCGGTGTCTGATCAGCGTGCCGGGCCGCATTCCCGGGGCAGGGCCAGGATTGCACCCAGTTGCAGGCCGATCAGCCGCAGGAAGTCCTTGCCCACTCCCCGGCCCCGGGTGGCCGGGTGTACCACCACCCAGTCCAGCTCGGGCTGATTTTCTTCGACTAGCGCCACCGCGACCCGTTTACCGTTGAAATGGGCGGCAAACAGGCGTTTACCGCCGGCGGCCACCGCCGCGTCCAGTTTTTCCCGGTATTGCGGGTCATCGCGCAGCACCTGGTCGAAGGTGGCGGCCTGTTCCGGCGATAAGGGGTGGGATTCAGCACTGATCGGCATGGAATTGCTCCGCTGGTTAGGCTCTGTCAGGGTGCGTATAATAACCGGCCCACTGCCCTGGGTAACCCCTGGAGATAGAGATGAGCAAGCGCAGCGCCACTGTTGAGCGCAACACCCTGGAAACCCAGATCCAGGTATCCATTAATCTGGATGGCACCGGCCAGTGCAAACTGGATACCGGCCTGCCTTTCCTGGAGCACATGCTGGACCAGGTGGCCCGCCATGGCCTGGTGGATATCGAGATCAAGGCCAAGGGCGATTTGCACATCGATGCCCATCACACGGTGGAAGACATCGGCATTACCCTGGGTCAGGCTTTTACCAAAGCCATTGGCGACAAGAAAGGCGTGCGTCGTTACGGCCATGCCTATGTACCACTGGATGAGGCCCTGTCCCGCGTGGTGCTGGACTTGTCTGGCCGCCCCGGCCTGGAAATGTTCGTGGACTTTACCCGTGGCAGCATCGGCGGCTTTGACGTGGATCTGTTCTACGAATTCTTCCAGGGGCTGGTGAACCACGCCATGATTACCCTGCACATCGATAACCTGCGTGGCAAGAATGCCCACCACCAGGCTGAGACCGTGTTCAAGGCCTTCGGCCGTGCCCTGCGCATGGCGGTGGAGCCGGACCCGCGCATGAGCGGCATAACCCCGTCCACCAAGGGCACCCTGAGCGAAAGCGAATAAACCGGCCGGACGTATTTATGAGTGATGTAGTTGCCGTCATTGATTACGGCATGGGCAATCTGCACTCCGCCGGCAAGGCGCTGGAAAAGGTGGCCAGTGGCCAGCAGATCGTCATTACCGGTGACCCGGATCAGGTCCGGGCGGCGGATCGGGTAGTGTTCCCCGGTGTTGGTGCCATCCGTGACTGTATCGCGGTGTTGCGCGAGACCGGTCTGGACCGGGCCATTCTGGATGTGATTGCCGCCGGCAAGCCGGTGCTGGGTATCTGTGTTGGAATGCAGGCCCTGATGGCGCGTAGTGAGGAGAACAACGGCGTGGATTGCCTGGACGTGTTCGGCGGTCAGGTGACCTTTTTCGGCGAGTTGCAGAATGATACCGGTGGCCGCCTGAAGGTGCCGCACATGGGCTGGAACCAGGTGCGACAGGGTATGGCGCACCCCATGTGGGCAGGCATTGCCGATAACACCCGTTTCTACTTCGTGCACAGCTATTGCGTCACGGGGCTGGCCGATGAGGAAGTGGCGGGCCGTTGCGATTACGGTCTGACCTTTGCCGCTGCGGCTACCAGAAAGAATGTCTTTGCGGTGCAGTTTCACCCTGAGAAAAGCGCTGATGCTGGCCTGACGTTGCTGGAAAATTTCCTGCGCTGGCAGCCGTGATGTCGCTGACCGTTGCAGTGGATGGCTGACAGCAGCGCCACCACTAATGTCGTTATTCCCCGCGCAAGCGTAAACCCAGCTTTTGAGATTTTGACATGCTTTTGATTCCCGCCATCGACCTGAAAGACGGTAAATGTGTACGCCTGAAGCAGGGGCGTATGGAAGACGATACGGTGTTTTCCGATGACCCGGTGGCTGTGGCCAGCCACTGGGTGGAGCGCGGCGCCCGTCGCCTGCACCTGGTAGACCTGAACGGTGCCTTTGCCGGTGAGCCGGTGAATGGCGAGATCGTCAAGGCGATTGCCAGGGCGCATCCGGATCTGCCGATCCAGATTGGCGGTGGTATCCGCAGCCCGGAAATCATCCAGGCCTATCTGGATGCGGGCGTGCAGTGGGTGATTATCGGCACCAAGGCGGTGAATGAGCCGCAGTTCGTCAAGGAAATGTGCCAGCAGTTCCCCGGCCACATCATCGTTGGCCTGGATGCCAAGGACGGCAAGGTCGCCACCGATGGCTGGGCCAATGTCACTGATGTGGATGTGATCGATCTGGCCAAACAGTTCGAGAACGACGGTGTCTCTGCCATCGTCTATACCGATATCAGCCGTGACGGCATGCTGCAGGGCGTCAATGTGGACGCCACCGTGCGCCTGGCCCAGTCCATGTCCATCCCGGTGATTGCCTCCGGCGGCATCACCAACCTGGATGACGTGCGTCACCTGTGTGCAGTGGCGGATCAGGGCATCAGTGGTGCCATTACCGGCCGCGCCATCTACGAAAACACCCTGGACTTCGGCGAAGGCCAGGCCTTGTCCGACGAACTGATCGGCGCCTGACGGGGACGTATTATGGGCTTAGCCAAACGCATTATTCCGTGTCTCGACGTGGACGCCGGCCGAGTGGTCAAGGGCGTGCAGTTTGTGGATATTCGCGACGCCGGCGACCCGGTAGAAATTGCCAAGCGCTACAACGATGCTGGCGCTGACGAGATTACCTTTCTCGATATCACCGCCAGTCATCAGGAGCGTGACACCACCCTGCATACCGTGGAGCAGATCGCCAGCCAGGTGTTTATTCCGCTCACCGTGGGTGGCGGTGTACGAACTCTGGAAGATATCCGTAATCTGCTCAATGCCGGTGCCGACAAGGTCGGCATCAATTCGGCAGCAGTACACAATCCGGAATTTGTGCGCGAAGCGGCAGAGCGTTTCGGCTCCCAGTGCATCGTGGTGGCCATTGATGCCAAGAAGGTCAGCGCCGAGAGCGAGACCAATCGCTGGGAAATCTTCACCCATGGTGGCCGCAAGCCCACCGGGCTGGATGCGGTGGCCTGGGCAAAGCAGATGACCGACTACGGTGCCGGTGAGATCCTGCTCACCAGCATGGATCGGGATGGCACCAAGAACGGCTTTGATATTGCCTTGACCCGGGCCATTGCCGACGCCGTGCCGGTGCCGGTGATCGCCTCCGGCGGGGTCGGTAACCTGCAACACCTGGTGGACGGTGTGGTCCAGGGCGGAGCCGATGCGGTGCTGGCGGCTTCCATTTTTCACTTCGGCGAATACTCCGTGCAGGAGGCCAAGCAGTTTATGCAGGCTGCCGGGGTGGAGATGCGGCTGGACTAGCCTGGCTTTTTCACCGGCGCGCTTCCGAACTGATCGCTGGTGGTGCTTTGCTCGCAACGCGAATCTTTAGGTTGCCTTTACCCTTCGCTTTGCGAGCAAAGCTCCAACAGGTATATCAGACCGGGGTCGCATATGTGGCAAGACAGCCGCTTTGTACTGGCTGTCAGTGAAATCCTGTTTTACTCTCGAGGCTTTACCAAGAATAAAACCTCGGGAGAGTGGCAATGGGTTCCAGTGCGCTAATCGATATCGGCCTGCCGGTGTCGCTGTTTCTGATCATGGTGGGAATGGGCATGACCCTGACTCCCAAAGACTTCCGCGAAGTCGCCATCGCCCCGCGCGGTACCTTCTTCGGCCTGCTGGCCCAGATCCTCCTGTTACCGCTCATTGCTCTGGGGGTGGCCCTGGTACTGGACTTGTCCCCGGCGCTAGCGGTGGGTCTGATTGTGATTGCCGCCTGCCCCGGTGGCACAACGTCCAATCTGTTCGTCTATCTGGGTCGCGGCGATGTGGCCCTGTCCATTGTACTAACGGTACTGGCCAGTCTGATCACCATTGTTACCCTTCCTGCCTTTACCGGCTGGGCGCTGGAGCGCTTTCAGGATGCGGACAAGGTGCTGGAGCTACCTGTGCTGCGCACCATTATTACCCTGTTCGTGATTATTCTGTTGCCCGTGGCCATCGGCATGACGATTCGCCATTTCCGTCAGAGCTGGGCGGAGAAAGGTGAGAAAGCGGTGGGGCTGTTGGGCTTGCTGGTGTTGGTGGCGGTGATCGCGCTGTTGCTGGTGGAGTTGGGCGAGGAGGCGCTGGATCTGTTCCGCAAGGCGGGGCTGTCGGCAGTGATTCTCAACGTTGCCGGCCTGCTGCTGGGCTTGGTGGGTGGACGTCTGATCGGCTTGAGTCGGGATCAGGCTTTTACTGTGGCCATCGAGTTGGGTATTAAAAATGGCACCCTGGGGTTAATGGTTACCCTGACCCTGTTGCACTCCGAAGCCATGTCGGTGCCGTCTGCGGTATATGGGGTGCTGATGTTTGTCTTCGGCTTCCTGATGATCGGCTTTGCCAGACTCACCGGTATCGGCCGGAGCCGGCCCGCTACGGTTTCCGAGTAACAGGATTCAGGATCCGGCGTGGATACCGTCACCGGTGGTGGCGGTATCCAGAGCCGGGGTGTCCAGCAGGGAAGAGACTGGTACCACCTCAATGCCTGCGTCGTCCATCAGTGGCAGTACCTGCTGCAGATAATGCACGGTTTCCGGATAGGGGTGGCCGATGGCAATCGCCTGGCCGCGTTGTCGGGCCAGCCGGATCAGCTTGTTGAACTGGGCGTTGATATTCACAAGATCCCGGTCGTTATCCAGAAAGATGTCACGTCCGGCGTTGGCCAGCCCCTGCTGCTGTGCCACCCGTTGTGCCACCGAGCGACCACTGGTGCGGCTATCCACAAAGAAGAGCTGGTGGGCGTTCAGTTCTGCCATCGACCATCCCATGGGTGCGTTCTGTTCGGTGAGATCACTGCCCATGTGGTTGTTGAGGCCCCGCGCCTGGGGGATCTGACTGAGTGCCAGGCGTACGGTGTCCAGCAGTTCGTGTTCGCTGATGCCCTGTCGCAGTCCGCCACGGTCCAGGCGAACATGCTGCCCGGCGTCCATGGGCAGATGCACCAGCACTTCCTTGCCGGCCCGACTGGCGCGTTCAGCCAGTTTGCGCCCGTAAGGGGAGTAGGGAATCACGGCGCAGGTAATCGGCGCGGGGAGATCGGCAATGGCCTGGCCGTTCTGGCGGTGATAGCCCAGATCATCAATGATGATGGCAATGCGCGGCTGGGCTGCGGCAGTGGCCGCTGCCAGTAACAGCGCCAGACCGGTTGCGAGACGGCGCATCAGCGGCTGCTGTTGTTGCGGGCCAGCACCACGCCTTTCAGCACGGACAACGCCTGGGCCAGGGCATAATCTTCCTGTGCCAGAGACAGGCGTTTGCCGTCGTCACGACTTTCTCCGTTTTCATTATTCAGGTGGCGGGGCAAGTCTGCCTCGCGGACCTGCATGTCTTCACGCACTTCGAGCTTGGTGACCACGTCCACGGCGATATCCGGTTCAATACCTTCCGCCTGAATGGAGCGTCCATCCGGTGTGTAGTAACGGGCGGTGGTCAGCTTCAGTGCCTTGTCCTTGCTCAGTGGCAGCACCGTCTGCACCGAGCCCTTGCCGAAGGTGCGATTGCCCACCACGATGGCGCGGCCCTGATCCTGAAGGGCGCCGGCAACGATTTCCGAGGCGGACGCACTGCCACCGTTCACCAGCACCACCATGGGCATGCCGTTCAGGCGGTCGCCGGGTTTGGCATTGAAGTCGTTACGACTGCTTTTCTCGCGGCCCTGGGTATAGACAATCAGGCCGTTGTCCATAAACAGGTCGGCCACTTCCACGGCGCCACCCAGTACACCGCCGGGGTTGTTACGCAGGTCCAGCACCAGGCCGCGCAGGGTATCTTCCTTGGCCAGCTTGTCCAGGGCCTTGCGGGCATCGTCGCCGGTGTTGTTCTGGAATTGGGAAATACGCAAATAACCAAGACCCGGCTCCAGCATGCGGGATTTGACGCTGTGTAGCTGGATCTTGTCGCGTTTGAGGGTGACCTGATGAGGTTTTTCATCCCCCTCGCTCAGCACCATCAATTCGATTTCCGAGCCGATTTTGCCGCGCATCAGCTCCACGGCTTCGCTCAGGGTCAGGCCTTTTACAAAAGTCTCGTCGATTTTCAGTATCAGGTCGCCGGCCTGGATGCCCGCTTTGCTGGCCGGAGAGTCGTCCACCGGGGTGACGACTTTCACGAAGCCGTCTTCCATGGTGACTTCGATGCCCAGCCCGCCGAATTCACCGGTGGTGGTGACCTGAAGGTCGTCAAACTGGTCCGGGGTCAGGTAGCTGGAATGTGGGTCCAGTTCGTAGAGCATGCCGCGAATGGCGGATTCCAGCAGTTCACGGTCATCAACCTCATCGATATAGGCGCCGCGGATGCGCTCCATGACTTCGGCAAAGGCCCGCAGTTCATCCACCGGCACGCCCTGCTGGCGCGCCTGTTGATCCAGCGCCGGGTCTTCGGCATGAAGGCTGGCGAGGGGAGCAGCGGACAGCAGTGCGGTCACCACAGCAGTGCGCAGAAAGGACAAGGTTGGCGTTGGCATTCAGTATCCCCGGCAGGCACGCGACATCAGTGAGCGTGCTTCAATCATTTGTGTTTTGGGCCAGTGGCGGCAGTGTAACACGGCGATTACACCAGCGTGTGGGGTTCACCGCCTTGCCGCGATGGCGTATCTCGAAGTACAGACCACTGGCACGATTGCCGCCGGAATTGCCGGCCAGTGCCAGGCTGTCACCGGCGGATACCCACTCGCCGACTTCCCGCAGCAAGCTTTGGTTATAACCATACAGGGTCAGGTAGCCGTTGCCGTGATCGACAATAGTGAGCAGACCGTAGCCGCGCAGCCAGTCGGCAAACACGACACGACCGGCGTATACCGACCGCACCGGGGTGCCGGCAGACGCATTCAGGATTACTCCCTGCCAGCGTAGAGCGCCTTCGCGGGCGCTGTTGTAGCTGGTGCCGATATTTCCGTCCAGCGGCCATGGCAATTTGCCGGCCAGCTTGCCGAAGGGTTTGCCGCCCAGGTCGGCGGGGATATCGTTCAGACTGCGTTGCATGTCTGCCAGCAATTGTTCCA